>NZ_JBSFWD010000020.1:0-160359 GCF_053592655.1 Streptosporangium sp. NPDC002607 | reverse complement strand
GGGACCCAGAGCACCGGGGTGTTGCCGACCACGTGCTCGGGGGCGTGGCAGGTGGCTCCGGTGATCAACTGGCTGAGCGAGGTGCTGGCGATCTGTGGCGAACTCGCAGTGATCTGCGGTGAACTAAGTGTATATATCATGATCCGTTTCCCCTGAATGCGATGTGATCGGCTCGCTTTTGGGCGTGCGCGAACGACGGCTCATACCGCTCAGCGGGAGCGTGGAGTCGTTGGCGGCCCGAGGGGCGGGCTATATCCGGGAAACGGATTTGAGTAGAAGTAGCGCGACCCCGGGCGGCGGACGGACCGGTTGCGCGCGCCGCCGCGCGGGCGGCGGTGGAGGTGTGGCGGACTCCTCGGCCACCACCGGGTCACCGACGACAGGCCCGGCCGGCACCAGGACGCGCGTGCCGGTGATCTGCGCTCCGGCCGCCGCGCCGCAGAGGTGGTGATCTTCATCGACGGGCGGCGCCGGGCACGGTAGGTGCTCCGCCGGCGTCCCCGCGCCGATCAGGGTGAGAAGCCCGGTGGTGGCGCCGGTATCCTCGGCGGCGCTCACCCCGACGGTCGCCGTGGCCGGCGGCCACGGGCCGGGGGCACGATGATGGCCCCGGTGGGCGGGGGCCACCACGCACAGCGTCAGGTGCATCAACACGACGGCACCGAGCACGGCCAGCCCTAGCGCGAAGGCGACGCCTCCGTGCCGTACGACCCGCCGCATCGATGCGATCATGACCACAAACGTACATTACCGTCTGCTGTCAGTTGACTTCGGGGGGTTACTTTATGCTCTTAAAGGCTCCTATGAGCGCTGGAAACCATGCCGGCATTGGCCGCTCCGACGTTGAGTACTCCACGCTGCGACCGGCCATGAGAGCCGCGCCGTGCGGGCCGTATCCAGCGCTACGTCGGTGCGAGGCCGGCACGCACGCCGGCCGGACGTGCGAAGGTGCGCCCGCGGAGCGGCGTGTCTAGTGCCTGAGGCCACAGGGGCAGGGCGGACCGGCCGGTTCGGGGGGATCGGCCCAGTGCAGGGCGATGAACGGCTCGGCACGGCAGGGATGGTGCACCCGTTCGCGGGTGATGCGGTAGCGGGCGACGCCCTCGGGCTCTTCGGGTGAGCGGCGCGGGACGGGCACGGTGAGGGTGCCGATGTCCTGGTCGATGTGGGTGAGCATGCCGTGGCAGGGGCCGCCCAGGCAGATGGCGTTACGGGGCTGGTCGCCGCTCATGCCGTACCCCCTGCCGTACCTCCTGACGGGCGGCCGGACGGGCGGCCGGACGGGCCGGGGCGGCGCTGTGCGCCGTTCCGGCCCGCCGGGGTCGCGGATCGCGTCATCGCGGGTCAGGGGGCTTGGAAGCCGGCCTTGGTCAGCACGTCCTTGCCCTGCTGCGACAGCACCAGATCGACGAACTGCTTGGCCGCCTCGGGGGCGGGCGCCTTGGACAGGGTGGCGATCGGGTAGTCGTTGATCGCCTTCTCCGCCTCGGGGAAGTCGATGCCCTGGACCTTGCCGCCGGAGGAGATGACGTCCGTCTTGTAGACCAGGGCGGCGTCGACCTCGCCGAGCTCGACCTTGGTGAGGGTGGCCTTGACGTCCTGTTCCAGGGTGACCGGTGTGACCTTCAGACCGGCCGCGTCCAGCGCCTTGACCGCTGCCGCGCCGCACGGCACCTGCTCGGCGCAGAGGGCGACCTTGACCTTCGGATCGGTCAGGTCGCTCAGGTCGTCGACCTTGGCGGGATTGTCGGCGGGTACGGCGATCTGGAGGGTGTTGCGCACGAAGGTGGCCGGGGTGCCGGCCAGGGAGGCGTCGGTGACGGTCTTCATCGTGGCCGGGCTGGCGGCGGCGAAGACGTCGGCCGGGGCGCCCTCGACGATCTGCTGGGCCAGGGTGGCGCTGGAACCGAAGTTGAACCGCACGGTCGTGCCCGGGTGTGCGGCCTCGAAGGTCTTGCCCAGCTCGGTGAACGTGCCGGTCAGCGACGCGGCGGCGAACACGGTCAACGTCGTGGCCCCGTCTCCGGACGACCCGCCGGAGGAGGCGGAGGTGGCCGGATCGCTGGAACCGCAGCCGGCCAGGCCGGCGGCCAATGTGAGGGCGATGGGGATCGTGGCCCACCGGGAAAGACGCCTGAACAACGAGGGCTCCTTACTGGCTCACGTGCCGACCCAGAACGTCGCCACGGACAATCACGATACCTTCGCATATTCGGGCTTCAAGAGGCAGTACCCATGGCAACCAAGAAAGAAGCTGCCCTTATGTCATCGCACCTGCGATAAATGGACCAGGCGTGGTCGCAGCCCACCCGTCTCTCGTGGGTCCGCCCCCGTCTCCGGCCACCCCAATGTTCGCCTGGGACGGGGCGCGAGGCGACGTCCAGTGCCGAGCCGGGGCGGGATCTGGGCGGGGGTGTCGGGGAAGGCGGCAGAGGGCTCGCTTGGGCGGCGGTGTCGGTATCGCGGGCTCGGCGGCCAGGGTCTGTTCAGGAAGCCGTGGGGTAGGTGGTGTCGGGATCACCTCGGCCGGGTCCTGCTCGACAGACCGCTGAGCAGGTATGAACGCGATCACCTCAGCCGGGGTCGCGAAGGCGAGTGAGATGCCCGGCTCACCGCCCACGGGCGCTATGCGTAATCCCACCCTTGCCACGCCAACTGAGAGAGAAAGTCACTCAGTAACGCAGAAAGCCGTTCCTGATTTCTCAAGAACGGCCTTCTACCTCGGGACATTCAACGTCGGGGTGACAGGATTTGAACCTGCGGCCTCTTCGTCCCGAACGAAGCGCGCTACCAAGCTGCGCCACACCCCGGTCACACGTCCGGTCTTGCTCGTGCTTGGGAAAGTCTAGCGGACTTCGTGGGTGCTTGCGTCGCCGCGCCGACGGGGCACCAGGGTCAGCAGGCTGGCCTCGGGGTAGCAGGCGAAGCGGGCCGGAGCGTAGGGGCTGGTGCCGAGGCCGGCGGAGACGTGGAGGTAGGCGGAGTCGTGGCGGCTCATGCCCTTGACCCGGGGCCGGTCGATGCCGCAGTTGGTGACCAGGGCGCCGTAGAAGGGGACGCAGAGCTGGCCGCCATGGGTGTGACCGGCGAGCAGCAGCTGGTAGCCGTCGGCAGCGAAGCGGGTCATGTTACGGGGCTCCGGCGAGTGCATCACCCCCAGCCGCAGGTCGGCCTCGGCAGGGGCGGGGCCGGCGATCAGGTCGTAGCGGTCGCGGTTGATGTGGGAGTCGTGGATGCCGCCCACCGCCATGTCAAGATCGCCGACCTTGACCCGGGCGGTGGTGTTGTTCATGTCGAGCCAGCCCTCGGCGGCCATGGCGGTGCCCAGTTCCTCCCAGGGAAGCGTGGGGATCTTCTGGCCGTAGTCGGCCTTGGAGGTGCGCCAGAGATAGCGCAGCGGGTTCTTCGGCTTCGGCTCGTACATGTCGTTGGAGCCGTAGACGAACAGTCCCGGACGCGACAGCAGGGGCTCCAGGGCATGCATCAGGGGCGTGATCGCGTCGGGGTGCGCGATGGAGTCGCCGGTGTTGACCACCAGGTCGGGGTGGAGGGCTCCGAGCGAGCGGACCCAGTCGATGAGCATCCGCCTGCCGGGGGTGAGGTGCAGGTCGGACAGATGCAGGACGCGCACCGGACGCTGCCCCGGCTCCAGCACGGGCACGTCGAAGCGGCGCAGCCGGAACGCGTTGCGCTCGATGACCGAGGCGTACGCGAGGCCGGCCAGGCCGACGCCGAACAGGGACAGGGGCACCGCGGCTGCTTTCCTCACCCTCTCATCATGCCCGAGATCGGCCCTCCGGACGGAAACTCTGGATACAGCGGGGCTGGTGAGGCGGCAAGATGGACCGCATGAGCGCATTGAAGGACAAGCTGAAGGCCGATCTCACGGCCTCCATGAAGAGCAGGGACGAGATCCGCACCCGCACGATTCGCATGGCCCTCGCGGCCGTGAACGTCGAGGAGGTCTCGGGTAAGGCGGCGCGCGAGCTCACCGACGACGAGATCGTCAAGGTGCTGGCCAAGGAGGCCAAGAAGCGCCGCGAGGCGGCCGAGGCGTTCAGCGGTGCCGGCCGGGCGGAGCAGGCGCAGGCGGAGGTCGACGAGCAGGCCGTGCTGGAGGCGTACCTGCCCGCCCAGCTCTCCGACGAGGAGCTCGCCGCCCTCGTGGACGAGGCCGTCGCCGAGAGCGGTGCCTCCGGGCCGCAGGCCATGGGCCAGGTCATGAAGATCGTGAACCCGAAGGTCGCCGGGCGCGCCGAGGGCGGTCGCGTCGCACAGGCCGTACGGGCGCGCCTCGCGTCCTCCTGACCCGAGGCCGTGGCGGCACGCACGATACCTCTCCGGGTAAGGCCGGAGCCCTCCGCGCCGGACCTTCGAAGGGTCGGGCGAGGAGGGCTCCGATGTCCTGAGGGACGGGCCTAGGGGATGACCGGGGGGATCGTGATGCCGCCGTTGATCTCCCGGTCGCCGCCGCCCGAGGGCGGACCGTCACCGCCGCCGCGACCGCGACCGTCACCGCGACCGCCACGGTCGCCACGGTCACCGCCGTCACCCCGGTCGGACTTCGGCGGCGGCTTGGGCGCGCACCGGTTGCCGGTGCAGCCGCCGAAGCGCTCCATGTTCACCGGGGTGAACGAGGTCGCCTCGACGTCCCTGAGCGCGCTGAGCATCGAGTTCTTCCAGATCGGGCCGGCGATCGAGGCGCCGTACACGTAGCTGTAGTAGCGTCCGCCGATGGTCACGCCGATCAGGTCGTGCCCGAAGGCGCCGCGCGGGTCACCGACGCTCACCGCGGAGGCGAGGTCGGGAGTGAACCCGGCGAACCAGGCGGCGGTGTAGGCGTCGGTGGTGCCGGTCTTGCCCGCCGCGTCGCGGCCGATGCCGCCGACCTGGCTCATCGTGCCCTTGGTGAAGACCCCGGACATGATGTGGGTGGCCGCGTCGGCGACCTCCTCGTCCAGGACCTGCTTGCACTTGGGCTTGTACGACGTCTTCTTGCCCTCGCGGTCGGTGCTCTCAGTGATCACCATCGGCCTGCAGTAGGTGCCGCGGGCGGCGATCGTCGCGTAGGCGGCGGAGACGGTCACCGGGTCCATCTCGTTGATGCCGAGCGTGAAGGTCTCGAACTCCTTCAGCGGGGCACCGTCGGCGCGCTGGATGCCCAGGCTCTTGGCCATCTTCACCGTCTCGCAGAGGCCGACCTCCTGCTCCAGGCGCATGAAGAAGGTGTTCACCGAGCCCAGGGTGCCGGTGGTCAGGGTGTTGAAACCGCCGGGGCCCTCACTGGAGTTGGTGACGGTGTGGCTGGGCTCGCCGACCGCGTTGCCCTTGCAGTCGCGGAACGCGCTGTGGCTGGGGGCCTGGTAGCCGGTGCCGGTGTTGAAACCGTCGTTCAGCTTCATGCCCTTGTCGAGGGCCGTCAGCAGGGTGAAGGGCTTGAACGTGGAGCCGGCCTGGAAGCCCGCTCCGCCACCGTGCAGCCGGTCGCCGACGAGGTTGTAGCTGATCTCGTTCTTCTTCGGGTTCCCGCCGAACTTCCGGCTGGCGGCCATCGCCTTGATGGCGCCGGTGCCGGGGACGACCATCGCCTGCGAGGCGACAGGCTTGTCGCTGGCGTGGACGAACTGCCGGATCGCCTTCTCCGAGGCCTTCTGCGCCTTCGGGTCGAGCGTCGTCTTGATCGTCAGGCCGCCTCGCTGGAGCAGCCTCTCACGCTGCTTGCGGGTCTTGCCGAAGTCCTCGTTGGAGGCGATCTCCTGCTGTACGTAGAGGCAGAAGTAGGGGTAGTCGCTCACCTCGCAGCCGCCGGGAGCCGAGATGTTCTTGAAACCGAGCTTCTTCTTCTTGGCCTCTTCGGCTTCCTGCGTTGTGATCTTGCCGAGCTCGGCCATCCGGCTCAGCACGATGTTGCGCCGCTCAAGCAGCCGCGCGCGGGCGGCCTTTCCCGCCCCCGGGTCGGTCCGGCTCGGGTTCTGCACGGCTCCGGCCAGGGTGGCCGCCTCCCACAGGGTCAGCTTGGAGGCGGGCTTGTCGAAGAAGCGCCTGGACGCGGCCTGGATGCCGTAGGCTCCCGCGCCGTAGTAGGAGATGTTCAGGTAGCGCTCAAGGATCTCCGACTTGGTGTACTTCTCCTCGACCGCCAGCGCGTAGCGCAGCTCGTTGAGCTTGCGGGAGAACGTCGCCTCGATGGCGGCGTCCTGCTCCTCCTTGGTCTCCGCCGCGTTGAGCAGCACGAGCTTGACGTACTGCTGCGTGATGGAGGAGCCACCCTGGACGACCCCGCCGCCTGAGACGTTCCGCACCGCCGCGCGGAAGGTGCCTTCCAGGTCGATCGCCCCGTGCTCGTAGAACCTGGTGTCCTCGATCGCCACGATCGCCGTCTTCATGACGTCGGCGACCTGGTCGAGCTTCACCGACTCGCGGTTCTCGAAGTAGAACTGGGCGAACTGCTTGCCGTCCGCATCGAGCAGGGTGGTCTTCTCCGCGAGGGGAGGTTCCTTGAGCTCCTCGGGGAGAAGACGCAGCTCGTTCGTCGCCGCGTTCACGGTCATCCCCGCGCCACCCACCGCCGGAAGCGCCACCGCGGCGACGAGCACACCTGTGACAGCCGCCGCGCCGAGCAGCTTCAGCACATTGCCGACCGCCGACCCCTGATCTTTGCCTTGAGCTTGCACGAGTCCCAGGGTACGTCGGACGGATAACCCAAACGGTAACGGAACCCTGTTTTGCCATGACTTCGTGCCGTATCGCAGGTGGGTGACTAGTCATTCCCGGCCAGATGGCCGTGGATGACCATGTGAGAATTTGGTCCCGCCGGGGTCTGTCGGCCTGAACGTCTGGTTGCGTACGGTCTCTTTCTGCAGCAATTGAATACCGAGGCCCGACGCCCGCGCCCGTCGGCCCAAGTCACGACTGACCACCTAAGGGGAGTGGGGTCGAATGTGGATCACGGATTGGACCTCCCGTGCGGCCTGTAAGGGTGCGGATCCTGACGCTTTGTTCGTTCAGGGTGCTGCCCAGAACCGAGCAAAGCTGATCTGCCGAGGATGCCCGGTCCGGACCGAGTGCCTCGCCGATGCGCTGGACAATCGCATCGAGTTCGGGGTGTGGGGCGGGATGACCGAGCGCGAACGCCGAGCGCTGTTGCGTCGGCGACCGGATGTCGACTCCTGGCGGGACCTGCTGGAGTTGGCCAAAGAAGAATATGAGCGGACGAATGAGCTGATCGCCGGCTGAGTTCGCGCCGATCCCGTACGGCTGGCGCCGGGCGCCAGCCGTACACGCATGTCACGGGTCGGCGAACGCGCGCTGCACGGCTCGCCAGGCCGCCGTGGCGGCTACTGGGCGGCCAGCAGGTCGCCCACCTCGCGCAGCCCTTCCAGGTCGTGCACGTCCTGCGACATGGCGGGGACCCGCGCGACGGGCACCGTGGGATGGGCGGAGATGAAGTGCTCCTGCTCACGTTGCTCGCGGGCGGCCAGCTGCATCCGGTCCGCGTGCAGCCGCAGTACGGCGGAGGTGAGCTCGTGCTCGCCGCGCGCCTCCAGGTCTTCGGCGGCGGCGGTGCTCCGCGCCCCGGACAGCACGGCCGCGGGCGAGCGGTGCACCCGGTTGACCACGAGACCCGCCAGGGGCATGCGCTCCTCGGCCAGCCTCTCCACGAAGTAGGACGCCTCGCGTATCGCGTCGCGCTCGGGCGAGGCCACGACGAGGAACGCCGTTCCGGGGGCCTGCAGGAGCCGGTAGGTCTGGTCGGCCCGCGCCCTGAAACCGCCGAAGACGGCGTCCAGTGCGGACACGAACGTCTGCAGGTCCTTGAGTACCTGCGCGCCCAGCAGCTTGGTCAGCGCTCCGGCGACGATGCCGAAACCCGCGTTGAGCAGCTTGAACGCGCTCCGCCCGCCGGCCTTGGCGGGGGCCATGAGCAGCCGGATGAGCCGGCCGTCAAGGAAGCGGCCGAGCCGCTCGGGGGCGTCCAGGAAGTCGAGCGCGGAGCGGGACGGAGGGGTGTCGACGATGATCAGATCCCAGTCGTCCGACCGCCGGAGCTGGCCCAGCTTCTCCATGGCCATGTATTCCTGCGTGCCGGCGAAGCTGGACGAGAGGGACTGGTAGAAGGGGTTCGTCAGGATCTGGCGAGCTCGCTCGGGGTCGGCGTGCGCCTCGATGATCTCGTCGAAGGTCCGCTTCATGTCGAGCATCATGGCGTGCAGCCGCCCCTCGCCCTCGACGCCCACGACGAGCCTGGGGGTGTTGTCGAGTTCGGTGAGTCCCATCGACTGCGCCAGCCGCCGCGCGGGGTCGACCGTGAGCACCACGGCGGAACGGCCGCGCTCGGCCGCGCGCAGTCCCAGGGCCGCGGCGGTGGTGGTCTTCCCGACGCCGCCGGAACCGCAGCAGACGATGATCCGCGTGTGCGGGTCGTCGATGATCGCGTCAAGGTCGAGGACCGGAGGGGTCTTCACGCTGCTCCTTGGGTGCGGATCGATTCCGCCAGCTCGTACAGTCCGGACAGATCCACCCCGTCGGCCAGCAACGGCAGCTCGTAGCGGGGGCGTGCGGCCTCCTCCAGCGCCAGCCTCTCGTCCCGCTCCAGCTCGGTGCGGCGGGCATGCTCGGCGATCTCCTCGGCCAGGGCATCGGCCACCGTGACCGCGGCGGAGCCGCCGTCGGTGAGTCCCGCGGCCTTGAGGCCGAGCACCAGCTCCGCCGGGTCGAACCGGTTCTCGGCGGCGGCCTCCAGGACGGAGTCGGGCAGCAGCGACTCGCGGACCATGTTGATGAAGATCCCCCCGGGCGGGAGCCCGGCGGTGCGGAGCTCGCTCAGGCCGTCCAGGGTCTCCTGGACCGGCATCTCCTCCAGGAGCGTGACGAAGTGCACGGCGGTCTCCGGAGAGGAGACGACGCCGTTCACCAGGTCGGCATGGTTCTTGATCGGGCCGACCCTGGCCAGCCCCGCGACCTCGTTGGTGACGTTGAGGAAGCGCACGATCCTGCCGGTCGGCGGCGCGTCCAGCACGACCGCGTCGTAGACCCTCTTGCCGTCCTTGCCCTTGCGTCGGACGGCCTCGCTCGTCTTGCCGGTGACCAGGACGTCGCGGAAGCCGGGGGCGATGGTGGTGGCGAAGTCGACGATGCCGATCTTGCTGAGTGCCCTGCCGGCCCTGCGCATGCCGTAGAACATCTCAAGGTACTCGAGCATCGCCTCTTCGGGGTCGATGGCCAGCGCGTAGACGTCCCCGCCGTCGGGTGCGACGGCGATCTTGCGCTCCTCGTAGGGCAGCGGCGGCAGGTCGAAGACCTGGGAGATCCCCTGGCGGCCCTCGACCTCGACCAGCAGGACCTTGTCGCCGCCCGCCGCGAGGGCGAGCGCGAGTGCGGCGGCCACCGTCGTCTTACCGGTGCCACCCTTGCCGGTGACGACGTGAAGGCGTACGCCGTCCCAATCGGTGTCGCGAGCTCTCACCTTTCGAAGGCTACCCAACGGTTACTTGACAACTCTCCGGTGCCTTCCCCGGTAGCCCTCAAACGGCATCGTTGCCCGGCGGGCCCGAGCCGGGAGCGGGCGCCTGCCCTGAGGGCGGCCGGGGAGCCTCTTTCGCCGATCACGCTGGTCAGTAAGGCGGTGTGGGCCGGACGGCCCGAAGCCGAACCCGTCCGAAGCCGGAGGCGCGGCCCGGGGAGCCGTGCGTGGCCCTCTCGCTAATCGATCGGATGCGGAAAGTAAATATGTAGATTCTCACAGCGGACCGCCCTGATCATCTGCCTGCCTCCGGCGGTACCGGGTGGCGGGCATGAGCCATGCCGGGCGCTCGCGGACCCGTAGTGGGCCGCTCACCGGGAGCCGTCTCGCTAATGTGTCCCGCATGACGAAATGGGAGTACTCGACAGTGCCGCTGCTGGTACATGCGACGAAGCAGATTCTCGACAACTGGGGCCAGGACGGCTGGGAGCTCGTCCAGGTCGTGCCGGGGCCCAACCCCGAGCAGCTGGTCGCCTACCTGAAGCGGCCCAAGCAGTGACGGCCGAGGAGAGGCTGGCGGAGCTGGGCCTGACCCTGCCGGAGGTGGTGCCGCCGCTGGCGGCGTACGTCCCGGCGGTGCGTTCCGGTGACCACGTCTACACCTCGGGGCAGCTTCCGGTGGTGGACGGCAAGCTGAAGGCCAGCGGGAAGGTCGGCGCCGAGGTGGGCGTCGAGGACGCCTACGAGCTCGCGAGGATCTGCGCGCTCAACGCCCTCGCCGCGGTCGCGTCGGAGGCCGGAGGACTGTCGAACATCGTGCGGATCGTCAAGGTGGTCGGGTTCGTGGCCAGCGCCCCGGGCTTCACCGGCCAGCCGCAGGTCGTCAACGGCGCCAGCGAGCTGCTCACCGCGGTGCTCGGTGACGCGGGCAGGCACGCCAGGAGCGCGGTCGGTGTCGCCGTTCTCCCGCTGGACGCGCCGGTCGAGGTCGAGGTGATCGCCGAGGTCCGCTGAGGTCGGGTGGACACCCCGGCGTCAGCGAGGCCCTGACGGCCGCGAGGGCACACCGACGGTCGAAGGGCGGCGAGAGCTCGCCGAGGGCCGTGGAGGTGCCGTGGGGCCCGCCGGGGGCCGGCCTCCCGGCGCCCCACCCGCCGGGGCGGCGTGCCGGGAGGCGGGCGCCGGGAGGGACCCCGCGATTGTCCGGGGCGGTGCCGTGCCACATGATGGACCCGGCAACCGAGTGATGTTCTGGCGGAGGGTCTCAAATGGGCGGTATCCCGCTTCCCGGCGAGTTCGGTGAGCGTGCACGCGACATTCTGGCCGGGCGGATCGCGCCGGTCCCCGCGCGAGATGCCGCCACCGTGGTCATCCTCCGCGAGGACGCCGGTCAGGTGGAGGTCTACCTGCTGAGGCGCAAGGCGAGCATGGCCTTCGCCGCCGGGGCCTACGTCTTCCCCGGCGGGTCGGTCGACCCGCGCGACACCGACCAGGAGATCACCTGGGCCGGTCCTTCGCCCGCGGCCTGGGGTGAGATCTTCCGCGCGGACGAGCAGACCGCGCGGGGCCTGGTGTGCGCCGCCGTGCGGGAGACGTTCGAGGAGTCGGGGGTACTGCTGGCCGGGCCGTCCGCGGAGTCCGTCGTGGCCGACACCACCGGTGACGACTGGGAGGCCGACCGGCTCGCCCTGATCGACAGGACCCTGTCCTTCGCCGACTTCCTCGGCAGGCGCGGCCTGGTCCTCCGCTCCGACCTGCTCCGCCCCTGGGCCCACTGGATCACTCCCGAGGTGGAGAACAAGCGCTTCGACACCCGCTTCTTCGTCGCGGCGCTCCCGCCGGGCCAGCTCACCCGCGACGTCGGCGGTGAGGCCGACCAGGTGGTCTGGGTCCGGCCCGCCGACGCGCTCGGCCAGGGGAGGGCGGGCCAGATCTTCCTGATGCCCCCGACCCATCGCACGCTCACCGAGCTGTGCGCCTACGACAAGGTCTCCGAGACGCTCGCGGCCGAGCGTGAGATCGTGACCTTCATGCCCAAGATCGCCGAAGTGGACGGTGAGATGCGCATCGTGCTCGACGACGACTACGAGTTCGGCGGTTCGCGGTGAGCGGGCTGCGGATCCCCCTGGAGGGGCCCGACGGTGCGGGGACGGAGCACGCGCTCAACCTGCTCGCCCCCAACCCCTCCGAGATGACCCTGGACGGTACCAACACGTGGGTGATCGGCCTCGGTGAGGAGGTGCTGGTCGTCGACCCCGGCCCCGATGACGAGGAGCACCTGGCGCGGGTCGCCGGCCATCTGAAGGGCCGTCGGGTCGCCACGATCCTGCTGACCCACGGGCACCACGACCACAGCGGCGGTGCCGCGAGGTTCGCCGGGCTGGTCGGCGCGCCCGTCAGGGCGCTGGACCCCGCGCACCGGCTGGGTGAGGAGGGGCTGGGCGACGGCGACGTGCTCACCGTCGGGGACCTGGAACTGCACGTGGTGGGCACGCCGGGCCACTCGTTCGACTCGCTCTGCTTCTGGTTGCCGCGGGACAGGGCGATCCTCACCGGCGACACCGTGCTCGGCCGCGGCACCACCGTGATCGCCTCGGACGGTGACCTGGCCGACTACCTGCGCTCCCTCGACCTGCTCAGAGCGAAGGCCGAGCAGGTCGGGGCGGAGGCGCTGCTGCCCGGTCACGGTCCGGTGCTCCCCGACCCGATCGGCACGCTCGACGGCTACGTCGCGCACCGGCGGCGGCGGTTGGACCAGATCCGGGAGGCCAGGGAACGGGGGGCGAGGACGCCCCGCGAGATCGTCGAGATCGTCTACGCGGAGGTGGACAGGTCCCTCTGGTTCGCCGCCGAGATGTCGGTTCGCGCGCAGCTCGCCTATCTGGACGGCTAGGCCCGCCTCTGGCGGACCCCGCCGTGCTGAGGGCCGGCCGGACAGGGCGTCGTGAACTGGAGGGGGTGGCCGCGGCGAGGTCCCGCCGGGCAGCGGGGGACGGGGCCCGTCAGCGCGAGCGGTTGTGCAGCCGCTCCAGGTCCATGATGACCACGGCCTTGGCCTCGATGCGCAGCCAGCCGCGCTGGGCGAAGTCGGCCAGCGCCTTGTTCACGGTCTCACGGGAGGCGCCGACCAGCTGGGCCAGCTCCTCCTGGGTGAGGTCGTGGTGGACCCGCACGCCGTCGTCGACCCGCTGGCCGAAGCGGTCGGCCAGGTCCAGCAGGGCCTTGGCCACCCGTCCTGGAACGTCGGTGAAGACCAGGTCGGCCAGCACGTCGTTGGTACGGCGGAGGCGCTGGGCCAGGGCGCGCAGCAGGTGCAGGGCGACCTCGGGACGACCGGTCAGCCAGGGGCGCAGGTCGTCGTGTCCGAGCCCGGCCAGCAGGACGTCGGTCAGCGCTGTGGCGGACGCCGTACGGGGACGGGGGTCGAACAGGGAAAGCTCGCCGAACATCTCACTCGGACCGAGCACGCTGAGCAGGTTCTCCCGGCCGTCGGGTGCGGTGCGGGAGAGCTTGATCTTGCCTTCGAGCACCACGTAGAGGCGATCCCCGGTCTCGTTCTCGCTGAAAAGGGTCTGCCCTTTGGCGAGGCGTACCTCGGAGATGCTCGTACGCAGCGCGGCGGCGCTCTCACGGTCGAGCGCGGCGAACAGCGGGGCCTTGCCCAGCACGTCGTCGGAGTTCACAGTGCCTCCCGTTTCACGGCTCACGCAGTCATTGTGACCCATCCCACCGAGCGACTCTGCGGGGGGCCTTGAGCGTAGGCTGTCGGAGTGCTCCGCAAAGTCAGCCCCGGTGGTGAATCCCGGCTCGCTCTGGTCCGTCGAGCTCGGCGAATGGACCGAATCCTGGCGGAGGCCTATCCCGACGCCCATTGCGAGCTCGACTTTCGCGACCCTCTCGAGCTGTTGGTCGCGACCATCCTGTCCGCGCAGTGCACGGACAAAAGGGTCAATACGGTCACTCCTGCTCTTTTTGTGAAATATCCCACAGCAGAAGACTACGCCGGTGCGGACCGGGCCGAGTTGGAGGGGATCATCCGGCCCACCGGGTTCTTCCGGGCCAAGGCCAACAGCATCATCGGCATGGCCCAGGCCCTGTGCGAGCGTTTCGGCGGCGAGGTCCCCGGGAGGCTCAATGACCTGGTGACCCTGCCGGGGGTCGGCCGCAAGACCGCCAACGTGGTGCTCGGCAACGCCTTCGGGGTGCCCGGCATCACCGTGGACACCCACTTCCAGCGGCTCGTCCACCGCTTCCACTGGACCTCGGAGACCGACCCGGTGAAGATCGAGCGGGTCGTCGCCGAGCTCATCCCGAAGCGCGACTGGACGATGATGTCCCACCGCCTGATCTGGCACGGTCGCCGCGTCTGCCACGCCCGCACGCCGGCCTGCGGAGTCTGCCCGCTCGCCGCGCTCTGCCCCTCGTACGGCATCGGCCCCACGGATCCCGTCGAGGCCGCCAAGCTGGTGCGCCCCGGCCCCTTCTCGTGATCTTTTCCGCACCGCTGTGGTAAGACCGCCTCGGGGTCCTGGCGGATCCGCTGACATCCCGCCGGTACCGGGAAGCGCGGGGCGGGACGCCGTGTTGCAGAGGACCGGAGGTGTGCCCGTGGAAGAGGTTCCCGGATGGTTGGAAACGCTGGCGGAGCGGGTCGCGGGAACGCCGGTGCCCCCGATGCTGCGCCCGCCGGCGTCCGGCGGGCGGTCGGCTGCGGTGCTGCTGCTCTTTGGTGAGGGGCCACTCGGTCCGGACGTGCTGCTCATCCAGCGGAGCTCGAACGGGCGCACACACGCCGGTCAGCCCGCGTTCCCGGGCGGCGGGGTGGACCCGGAGGACGACGGCCCGATCGCCGCGGCGCTGCGCGAGGCCGCTGAGGAGACCGGTCTCGATCCGACGGGCGTCCGGGTGATCGGGACCATGCCCGAGCTGTACGTGAGCCGCAGTGACAACCGGGTGACCCCGGTGCTGGCCTGGTGGCACACGCCCTGCGTGGTCCACGCGGCCTCGCCGGACGAGGTGGAGTCGGTGGAGCGGATCCCGATCCGCGAGCTCGTCGATCCGGCCAACCGGATCAGGCTGCGCCATCCGAGCGGTTACTCGGGGCCGGCGTTCCGGGTGCGCGGGCTGCTGGTGTGGGGGTTCACCGCGGGAGTGCTCGACACCGTGCTCGGCCGTTCGGGTTTCGAGCTTCCCTGGGATCATTCACGGATCGAGGACATCCCGCCCGACGTCCTCAACCTCGCGTCCCGTTGACAGGGCCAGGCCGAGGCGAGCCCAGTCGGCCACGTCCCCGTCGGGATCGAGGGTCAGCCGTCTCAGCGCGGCCAGGCCCGTCGGGTCGGGTGGGCTGCCCATGATGTTCGGCAGCGCGTAGGCGGCCCCGTACCTGATCCGGGGGTCGGCGTGTTCGGAGAGGGCGATCACCGACGGCAGCGCGCGGCGGTCCCTGAGGTGGCCGAAGGCGATCAACACCGAGTAGAGCACCAGGCAGTCGTCCTCGCCGACGGACAGGGCGCGGAGCACCGGCAGCGTCCGGTCGACGAAGCCGAGTCGTCCCAGGATGTCGACCCCGAGCATCCGCTCGGCCGCGGTCTTTCCCGAGCAGAGTCTCCGTGCCGCGGTGAAGGTCTCCAGATCGCCCCGTTCCTGCAACCGGGTGATCGCGCGCCAGCGGGCCGCGCCCTCCTGATCTCGCTCCCGTAGCGCGGTCTCGATGAGAGACGCCACGGTCGCCGCTCCTTCGATCATCGCCATCCGGCCACGATAACCGCAGAGACCTCGCAGAAGGTGTGCACGCGCGGGGCAGGGGCTGGATACCGTAAGGGAGTGAGCGGTGATCTCCTCGACCTCATCCTGATCGCCCTGATGGTGGCCTTCGCGGTGTCGGGATACCGCCAGGGGTTCATCATCGGGGCCCTGAGCTTTGTCGGTTTTGTCGGTGGTGGCCTGCTGGGCATGTTCATCGCCCCGCCCATCGCCGGAGCGGTGGTCGACGGTGAGACCGAGCGGGCGCTGCTGGCGATCGTCATCGTCTTCCTCGCCGCCACGATCGGTCAGTTCGCGTCGTCGACGATCGGCGCGGTGGTCCGCAGCCATGTCACCTGGGAGCCCGCCAAGGTCGTCGACGCGGTCGGCGGCACCTTCGCGAGCGCCTTCTCGGTGCTGATCATCGCGTGGCTGATCGGCTCGCTGATCACCTCCTCGCAGTTCACGCTGCTCGGGGAGCAGGTCAGCAAGTCCCTGTTGATCAAAACGGTCGACCAGACGATGCCGAAGCTGGCCAGGGACCTGCAGAAGCCCTTCAGGGACTTCATCGACACCTCCGGCTTTCCCAGGGTGTTCGACGGCATAGCGGGTGGCCAGTTCGTCGAGGTCGCGCCACCCGACCGGAGCGTGACGAAGAGCGCGGCGCTCACCCGGGCCCGCCGGGGCATCGTCAAGGTCCAGGGCGTGGCCTCCAGCTGCCGCAAGCACATCGAGGGCACCGGGTTCGTCTACGCCCAGGACAGGATCATGACGAACGCGCACGTGGTCGCCGGGGTCGACCAGGACCTTCAGGTCATCGACCATCTCAACAACGTCCACTCGGCCCAGGTCGTGCTCTACAACCCCGACAGGGACATCGCGATCCTGCGCGTCCCCGATCTGGACCTGCCGATCCTGCGCTTCGACGGCACGGCCAAGAAGGACGACGACGCCATCGTCGCGGGCTTCCCGCACGGCCAGGGTTACACCATGGAGTCGGCCCGGATCAGGGACCGGCAGAAGGCTCAGGGCCCCAACATCTACGAGCACAAGACCGTCAACCGGGATGTCTACTGGATCCGCGGCCTGGTCCGGCAGGGCAACTCCGGCGGGCCGCTGCTCACCCCCGACGGCAGGGTCTACGGCGTCGTCTTCGCGGCGGCCACCGACAGGGCGGAGACCGGCTTCGTGCTGACCGCCGCCGAAGTGGCGCCGGACGCCGAAGACGGCTCCAAGCTGTCCAACCGGGTGAACACCCAGGAGTGCACCCGGAGCTGATCAGGCCGCGGACGTCCCATCCGGTGCGGCCCCCGGATCCGCCCCCTTGGGGGGAACCCGGTGCCGGATCAGGTCTCTGATCACCGCGATGGCCGCTTCGGCGTCCAGGTCGTCCAGCTTTCCGACCGCCACGGCCATCTCCTCGTACGGCGTGCCGTACCGGCTGATCCGGTCGGCGCCCCGGGCGAACAGCGTCGCGGCTCCGCCGCGGTTGCCCCGCTGCAGGTGGGTGAGGCCCACGCAGATCTGCGCCAGCCCCTGCCACAGCTCGCGCTCCTGGGCGGGGGAGTTCTTCCAGCGGCCTTCCAGCACCTCGTGGGCGTGGAACGGGCGTCCCTCGCCGAGCAGCCTGTGAGCCTCGGAGACGGCCTCCTCCGCGCTTGGCGCGTAGTCGTCCGGGATGCGTTCCACGCCCTCCGCGCCGTACGGAAGCGGCCTCCCGAACGCGTCGCGAGGACGCCGGTTGCGCGGTCTCCCGTCGGCGTCCCGGTCCCGCCCGTTCACCGGTCGGGCTCCGGATCGGACAGCCAGGCGACGAGCTCGGCGTCGAACTCCTCCGGGCACTCCTCGTGCGGGAAGTGCCCGGCGCCCTCGATCAGCCGCCACCGGTAGGGGGCGGCCACGTAGCGGCCCGAGCCCTGGGCGGTGCGGGGCAGGACGTGCCGGTCGAACGCGCCGTGCACCTGCAGAGTCGGTACGTTGATCTGGGCGCGCATGGCCCTGGCGTAGCGCCACCCGTCCGGGCGGAGCTGGGAGCGGCCGAACCAGCGGTGGTACTCCAGCGCGCAGTGCGAGACGTTGGGGATGCGGAACGCGTCGCGGTAGGTCTTCGCCACCTCCTCCTGCGGCCAGCCGGGAGCCGACCACTTCTCCAGCAACTGCCCCACCATGGCGCCGGAGTCGGCGGTCAGGCGTCGCTCGGGAAGCAGCGGCAGCTGGAATCCCAGCGCGTAGCGAGCCGCCCTGAACTGGCCGAACGGCTCGGTGAACAGCGCGGCGCGGAGCCGGCGGGGGTGCGGCGCGGAGACGGTGACCAGCCGCAGGACCGCCTTCGGGTCCTTCACGGCCATGGTCCAGGCGAGCAGCCCGCCCCAGTCGTGGCCGACGACGATCGCGGAGCTCTCGCCCAGCGCCCTGACCAGCCCGGCCGCGTCGGCGGCCAGGGTGTACAGGTCATAGCCACGGGGCGGCTTGTCACTGGCGCCGTAGCCACGCAGATCGACGGCGACGGCGCGGTAGCCCGCTGCCGGAAGCGAGACAAGTTGGTTGCGCCAGCTCCACCAGAACTGCGGGAATCCGTGGAGCAGTAGTACGAGGGGGCCCGTACCGGCCTCCACGACGTGGAAGCGGGTGCCTCCGGCATGGACCGAGTGGTGGGTCCACGGACCCTCCAGCCTGACCATGGACTCGTCGGGTCTGCTCACTGGCCCGGTCTCACCGGATCGCGATGGCCGCCCACCTGACCGGCCGTGACCGGAGCGGCGGGAACGGCGTCGACCTCGGCTCCGCTCTTGATGGTCTTGAGTGAGTGCAGGGTCCGCCGCATTCCGGTCAGGCCCTTGAGCCGCCGGATGCCGACGAAGACCAGCAGCCCGGCCACGATCAGATAGAACACGGTGACGATCAGGAAGGCGAGCCAGGTCCACAGGCCCGCGGCGACCAGGCCGTAGGCGATCGCGAACGAGGCGAGGATCAGGCACAGGTGGGCCATGAACGCCGCGGCGCCGAAGAGACCCGCCGCCACGCCGACCCGCTTGGCATCGAACCTGAGCTCTGCCTTGGCCAACTCGATCTCGGCGCGGACCAGTGTGGATATGTGGTCACTGGCCGCGGCGACCAGTGCGCCCAGCGACTCCTCCTGTGGCTCCGCGGGCGGAATATGTGTCATGGACGGTCTCCTATCGAGGGCCTCTGTCAAACATCATGCTGCGCCCTGAGGCGGTCGTGCACGCACACCCGCGGCGGGATCGTCACCGGAGCCGGTGTCGCGAGCACCACTGTGGTTATCGCGCATGTGTCATCGAATATCTGCGTCGTCAAGACATCAGACTTTAGTCCGGCCGTACCGGGTTGGTGAGGTCCCGGCCGTCCGGTGGCGGGAATCCGCACCACCGGGCGTGCCTTCGGGCCGGCCGGACGTGGAGGCCGGGTAGGATCGCCGGCTGGTTCTCCGCCCGCCGTCCTTGATCAGGGCGGCGGCGGGCTGTTTCGGTTCCGGCGCCGGACGACGACACCGGTGGGGAGGTTGTCACGGCCGGGGGCTACCCCGGCGGTGGGTCGGCGAACATCGCGGCGGCGATGGGGGAGCCGGCCCCGGGTGGGCCAGGGGTCCTGGTCCACCCGGGGCCTCCGGTTCGCTCAGTCCTCGCCCTTGGCGCTGGGCAGCTTCTCCGAGATGAGGTTCATCACCGTGCTGTCGGCCAGGGTGGTGACGTCGCCGATGCTGCGGTTCTCCGCCACGTCGCGCAGTAGACGCCGCATGATCTTGCCGGAGCGGGTCTTGGGCAACTCGGGCACCACCAGGATCTGGCGGGGCTTCGCGATCGGGCCCAGTGTCTTGGACACGTGGGCGCGGAGTTCGGCGGCGATGTCCGCACCTTCCACGGCATCGCCGCGCAGGATCACGAACGACACGATGGCCTGCCCGGTCACCGGGTCGGTCGCCCCGACCACGGCCGCCTCCGCGACCTTCGGGTGGGAGACCAGCGCCGACTCGACCTCGGTGGTGGAGATGTTGTGCCCGGAGACGAGCATGACGTCGTCCACCCGGCCGAGCAGCCAGATGTCGCCGTCCTGGTCCCTCTTGGCGCCGTCGCCCGCGAAGTACATGCCCTCGAAGCGGGACCAGTAGGTGTCGATGTAGCGCTGGTCGTCGCCCCAGATCGTGCGGAGCATCGACGGCCACGGGTCGCGGATCGCGAGGTAGCCGCCACCGCCGTTGCCGACGCTTCGGCCCTGGTCGTCGACCACGTCGGCGGTGATGCCCGGCAGCGGGCGCATGGCCGCGCCGGGCTTGCCCTCGGTGACGCCGGGCAGCGGGCTGATCATGATGGCGCCGGTCTCGGTCTGCCACCAGGTGTCGACGACCGGGGTACGGTTGCCGCCGATGTGCTCGCGGTACCAGACGTACGCCTCGGGGTTGATCGGCTCGCCGACGCTGCCCAGGATCCGCAGAGACGACATGTCGTACTTGGCGGGGATGTCGTCGCCCCACTTCATGAACGTGCGGATGGCGGTCGGGGCGGTGTAGAGCAGCGTGACCCCGTACTTCTGCACGATCTCCCAGAACCGGCCGCGGTGCGGGGTGTCCGGAGTGCCCTCGTAGATGACGCTGGTCGCGCCGTTGGCCAGCGGGCCGTACACGATGTAGGAGTGGCCGGTCACCCAGCCGATGTCGGCGGTGCACCAGTAGACGTCGGTGTCGGGCTTGAGGTCGAAGACCGCGTCGTGGGTGTACGCGGCCTGGGTGAGGTAGCCGCCGGTGGTGTGCAGGATGCCCTTGGGCTTACCGGTCGTGCCGCTGGTGTAGAGGATGTAGAGCGGATCCTCGGCATCGTTCGGCAGCGCCTCGTGGACGTCGGACTGCCGGTCCACCACGTCGTGCCACCAGACGTCCTTGTCGGTCTGGCCGACCTCCTGGCCGGTCCGCCTCACGACCAGGACGTGCTCGATGCCGGGGCACTCCGCGACCGCCTCGTCCACGGTCGGCTTGAGCGCGCTGGGCGCGCCGCGACGGTAGCCGCCGTCGGCGGTGACCACGATCTTGGCGTCCGCGTCCTTGATCCGGCCGCTGAGCGCGCTGGAGGAGAACCCGCCGAACACGACCGAGTGGATCGCTCCGATCCGGGCGCAGGCCAGCATCGTGATCGGCAGTTCGGGGATCATCGGCATGTAGATCGCGACCCGGTCACCCTTGCCGACGCCCAGCTCCTGGAGCGCGTTGGCGGCCTTGGAGACCTCGCGCCGCAGGTCGGCGTAGGTGAGTGTGCGGCTGTCGCCCTCGGGCTCACCCTCCCAGTAGTAGGCGACCTTGTCGCCGTGACCGGCCTCCACATGGCGGTCGACGCAGTTGTAGGCGATGTTGAGCTCGCCGCCGACGAACCACTTGGCGAAAGGCGGGTTCCACTCAAGGACACTGTCCCAGCGCTTTGACCAGGTCAGGCGGTCGGCCTGCTTCTCCCAGAAGGCGAGGCGATCCTGCTCGGCCTCCGCATAGGCGTCGGCGGTCACGTTCGCGGCCGCGGCCAGGCCTGCGGGAGGTGCGAACCGCCGGGTCTCGTTCAGCAGGTTCGACAGCGTCTCCTGGGTCTCACGAGACTCGGAACCAGGGGTCTCCGGGGCCACTACGCACTCCTCACGTACTGCTATCGACTGGTCGTGTCCCACTTCACCAGGCCACCGGTGCTCGCCACAAGAGGTCTAGACAGGTCTGTACCAATCGGTGACAAGGCCTCATAGGCCTTCAAAACGCTTGATTTTGCGGAAACGGCCACTCTGGAAATGTTGTGTTTTCGACACCGTAGGAATGTAGACGGCGTTATTCAATGCGTATTGACACGGTGATGCGCCGGACGGTGTCATGCGCTCGGCGAACGGTTCCGCAGCGGTTTTCCCGAGCCGCCGGGGGTGACCCCGCGGCCTGGTCGAGGTCTCGCCGAGCGGCCCCGATAGGGTCGGGCAGCGTGAGCGACCCATTGGCTGTCATCGCAGGAATGCCCGGAGTGTCCGAGGCGGTCACCGACGCGCGCAAGGCCGTCGACCGGCTTTACGGGCACCGCGTACTGCGGCGTAAGAGCCCGGAGGTGTCGGCCAGGTCCGCCCTGCGCGGTGCTCGTGCGTCAGCCGCACTGGAGGGCGTGGACATCCCGCTCGATGTCATCCCCGAGGCCACCGACCCGGTGGTGCAGGGCGCGCTGCGCGTCTCGGCCGAGCTGGGGCGGCTCGGCTCGACCTGGCGCACGGCGCCCCGCCAGGTGCTGGCCAGGCTGCACACGCTCGCCGCCTCCGGGCTCACCAAGGACCTCGGCCGCCCCAGGGCCACGGCCGAGGCGCCCGATCCGCTCGGTCTTGGTGCCGCGCCCGAACCACAGGAGGCGGTGGCGCGGGTGGACGGTCTCGTCCAGCTGGTGACGGCCTCCTCGAAGGCGCCGGCGCTGGTGCTCGCCGCCGTCGTGCACGCGGAGCTGGCGGTGCTGCGCCCGTTCGGGTCGGCGGACGGGCTGGTCGCGCGGGCGGCGGAGCGGCTGACGCTGGTGGAGTTCGGCCTGGACCCGAAATCGCTGGTGGCCGTCGAGGTGGGTCATCTCGAACTCGGCCCGGCCTACGGGGAGGGACTGCGGTCGTACCTGAGCGGTACCCCCGAGGGCGTCGCGGCCTGGGTGCGACACTGCGCGGCGGCGGTCACCCTGGGCGTGCGCGAGGCCACGGCGATCTGCGAGGCCATGCAGCGGGGCTAATCCCGATCCCGGCGGGGACGGCCGGGTGGCTTGGGACGCCGCCCGCGCATACTCGATCACCCGCGGTCATCGATTACGGACACCTGTCCACACGAGCCGACGGCGCCCCTGATAGGGGGCGCCGTCGTCGGCACGTTCCTACCGGGTTACCAAGCGTGCACCTGATAATCGTTGAAACGGGACAAGCCCGCTTCAACGCGCCTCCCGCGGCTGACGGCGCGTGGGTACCCAGCGGTCGTGCCCGGACACATGGTCCGTGCAACCTTTGTACGTCCGATTCGCGCTGATGGGAACCCCTAGGGGCAAAACCTTTGCGGATCGAGGAACATTAATCAGCAGACCCACCCGTGTGCCGTCTTGCGTCGCGCGAGGCCGACCGACGCCGTCCGTGCGGGCGGGGTCGTGCTCCGATGGTGATCACTTAACGTAGTCGCGGTTCGCCCGTGCCGTGAGTGTGCCCGGGTCGGGTGGTATCCGGAGACTGGATCGTTACATTAAAAAAACTACTGGAAAATGAGGATTACTCCTCGACGAAACTTGAGTTGATCGGGCAGCATGAGTTTGTATCTCCCCAAACCGGAGTAACTGCGTACAGGTTGCCACCGCAATCCTTTGCCATGCTCTGGTTGGCCGTTGAAGCTTTCTTCTGAAACGGGACCGGCTCTACCCCCCCAGAGCCGGACCGGTCGGCGACCCCCGTCCTCCCCCCGGCGGGGGTCGCCTCTTTTCCCGGCCGCCACTCCCGCCTCGGCGGCACCGTCCTTCCGGCCCTCTCCGCGGTGGAGGGCTCCTGCCCGGTACGAGGTCCTCTTCGGTGCGGGCTCTCGGTGTGGCGCGTCGGCGCGTGAACGTGTGAGCAGGCCCGTTGAGGTGTTCGTCTTTGCCCGCCTGTCCGAGGTCTTCCGTGCTCGTACGGCTCCTTTCGGGGGCGACCTCCTGGCCGCTGGTTTTCCACAGGCAGGGCCACCCTGGAGCCGGCTGTCCACAGTATGGCGTTCGGTACCTCGGGGATGGGGAGCCTTCGCGGAGGGTGGGGTCCCCGCATCCCAGGAGGCATCAGTGGACCGCCCGCTGGTCATCACCGAAGACCATGATCTGCTCGACGACCTGCTCCGCATCGCCGCCGCGGCCGGAGCCGAGCTTGACGTCGCCCACGCGCCCGCGCACGCCCGACCCTACTGGAACCGTGCTCCGCTGGTCGTCGTCGGTGACGACATGGCAGGCGCGCTGGCCTCGACCGGACCGCCACCTCGTCACCGTGTTCTCCTGGTCACCCGCACCTGCGACGACCCCGACACATGGCGCAGGTGCGTCGCGGTCGGTGCCCAGGCCGTGCTGGAGCTGCCCGCCGCGGAGCGCCGGCTGGTCGACGAGTTCGCAGACGTCGTCGAGCCACCCGCCAAGCCGGGGTTCGTGGTCTGCGTCGCGGGCGGGCGCGGCGGAGCCGGGGCCAGCGTGCTGGCGGGCTCGCTGGCGCTGGCCGCGTCCCGCCGGCGCATCCGCACCCTCCTGATCGACGCCGACCCGCTTGGCGGAGGTCTGGATCTCCTCCTTGGCCAGGAGGAGTCCGACGGAGCGCGCTGGTCGGACCTGGTCGCTCGCGAGGGCAGGGTCAGTTGCACAGCGCTCCAGGCGGCCCTGCCGACCTTCGCGGGGCTGACGCTGCTCTCCTTCAGCCGGGGCGAGGTCGAGCCGATCCCGGCCGAGGCGATGCGCTCGGTCCTCGAAGCGGGGCGCAGGGGCTTCGAGCTGGTGGTCGTCGACCTGCCGCGCCACCTCGACCAGGCCGCGGTGGAGGCGCTCGGCCGTGCCGGTACCACCCTCCTGGTCGTCACCGCCGACGTGCGCGGCGTGCTCGCCGCGGCACAGGTGCTGGCCTCCTTGCGCGAGCACACCGGTGAGGTGCGGGCCGTTGTGCGCAGCGGGGTCCTGAACGACGACGTGGTGACGGGCTCGCTCGGCGTCCCGCACGGCGGTAGCCTCCCCGACCAGCCTCGCCTCGCCGCCGCGCTTGATCGGGGGGACGTTCCCCCACTCGGCCGTCGCACCTCTCTCGGGCGGTTCTGCGCCGCTTTCCTGCACGAGCAGCTCGGGGCGGACAGGTGAAACGGGCCGAGAGCGCGGTGACGGTCTCGCCGGAGCTGGTGGAGGCGGTCCGGGTACGGCTGGCCAGGACGGGAGTCGAGCCCAGTGCCGCGCACGTCGCGGTAGCGCTGCGGGCCGAGCGGGCGATGCTCGGCGACGCGGAGATTCTGGCGGTGGCCCGGGTCCTGTGCGCCGATCTCATCGGAGCGGGTCCACTGGAGCCGTTGCTGGCCGAGGCCCAGGTCACCGACGTGCTGGTGAACGGCCCGCGCGAGGTGTGGGTCGACGACGGGCACGGGCTGCGCCTGACCTCGGTCGTCTTCCCCGGCGAAGACGCGCTCCGGCGGCTCGCGCAGCGGCTCGCCTCCGCCGCGGGCAGACGCCTCGACGACGCCTGCCCCTATGTCGACGCCCGCCTGGCGGGAGGTGTCCGGCTGCACGCCGTCCTGCCGCCCGTGGCGCCCAACGGCACCTGCCTGTCCTTACGACTCCCGCCCCGGCGCACCCTCACCCTTCACGATCTGGTCGAGGCGGGCGCGATCGGGGCGGAAAGCGTCGCCGTTCTCACCGCGGTGATCGAGTCGAGGCTCGCCTTCCTGATCACCGGTGGTACCGGGACCGGCAAGACGACCATGCTGTCGGCCCTGCTCTCCCTGGCGGATCCCGGTGAAAGGCTGCTGCTGGTCGAGGACTCCGCCGAGCTGAGACCACTACATCCCCATGTCGTCCGCCTGGAGGCGCGTCCGGCCAACCTTGAGGGCGCCGGTGGCGTCGGTCTGCGTGACCTCGTCCGTCAGGCCCTGCGAATGCGCCCCGACCGTCTCGTCGTCGGTGAGGTGAGGGGTTCCGAGGTCGTGGACCTCCTGAGTGCGCTGAACACCGGTCATGAGGGAGGCTGCGGCACCCTGCACGCCAACACCGCGACCGATGTGCCACCCCGCCTGGAGGCGCTGGCATGCGCGGCGGGTCTCAGCAGGGAGGCGGTCCACAGCCAGCTCGCCGCGGCCCTGGACGTCGTCATCCACCTCGCCCGCGACCATGCCGACGGGCGCCGCCGGGTCGCCGAGATCTGCATGATGGTCCGCCGCCCCTCGGGACTTGTGGAGGCCGAACCGGCCCTCACCTTCGCCCCGGACGGCCGGATGACTCCCGGCCCCGGCCTGCCCGCCCTCGCGGCCCGAGCACCCGGCATCCCCGCCTCGCCGGCTCCCCGCCGCAGGCCCTACCTGTCACCCCGCCCGCCGCAGTCGTACGGGCCGTCTGAGGCCCCCCAGAGCATGAGCCCTGCACCGGTCACCTCCTACCGGGACACCGCGGCCTCCGAGGCTCTCGGCGGCTCGGGTCCGGACATCCGGGTTCCCGCGCTTCCACGAGAGGCCTCTCCCGACGCCTCGGGTTCCCCAAGCCTTTCGAGCCCGTGTTCCGGTGTCCCCACATCCCCGTCTCGCCGGAAGACGCACCTGGACGTCGCCGGCCGCCCGAGTCCCGGTGAGCCGACGTCCCGAACGGCCCCAAGAACGATGTCACGGCCGGCGTCATGACGGCAGCCGCCCTGGTTCTCGTCACCCTGGCGGCATGGCTGTGGACGGGTGCGGATGCCGGCACCGCCCGCCTGGGCCGCCTGCGCCGTCGCGGCCCGGTCGCCTCGCCCTCTTTGCGGGAGAGGTTCGCCGCTCACTCGCGGCCCTCCCGGCGCGCGGCGGCCTGGCGGATCGCGTCGATCGAGCTCTGTCAGGGCCTCGCCGCCGAACTGGCGGCGGGACGGGCCGCCGGTGACGCGCTGGCGCGGGCCGTGCGGGCGGCGGGGTTTCCCGACCCCGAGGCGCTGCGCCCGCTGGTCGCGGCCGCGAGGGACGGTGGTGACGTACCCGCCGCTTTACTGGCCGTGGCGCCGGAACAGGGAGGCGAGGCCTTCCGAGCCCTGGCCGCCTGCTGGAAGGTGAGCGTGACGGCGGGGGCGGGCCTGGCCGCCCTTGTCGATCGTGTCGCCGCCTCCCTGCGAGAGGCCCAGAGCCATCGCCAGGACGTCGCCGCCCAACTCGCGGGCCCCCGCGCCACGGCCCGCCTGCTGGCAGGTCTGCCCATCCTCGGCCTGCTGATGGCGGCCGGCCTCGGCATGCGCCCGCTGCACTTCCTGTTCGGCGGTCCGGCGGGCGTCGGCTGTCTGGTCGCCGGCCTCGCACTCGACGCCTGTGGCCTGTGGTGGACCCGTTGCCTGGTCGCCCGGGCCCAGCGGGGCTGACGTCCCCGCGGTCCGGTTCGCGAGAAGGAGAGAAAGTGATCGCTCTGCTTGCCGTGGTGCTCGCCGGAATCGCCGTCCGGCTGTGGATCGCCCGGCGTGAACCCGCCGACCGGCTCCGCCGCGCACGGCGCTCAGCACACCTGGCCGGGTTTCCGAAGGTACGGCCAGAGGCCGAAGCACCCACGGTTCTTCCGGCCACGGGGACGGTTCGAGACCCGTTCGCGGGAGCGGCTCGGGACTCGTTTGCGTGGACAGGCCGGGGTCTGTCCACGGGGACGGCTCGGGGTCCGGCCGCGGGAGCGGCCCGTGGCCCGTTCGCCGGGATGGTTCATGATCCGGAGGGAAAGCGGCGGCCGAGCCGGGGTGAGATCACGGCGGCCCTCGCCGTGGGGCTGGCGGCGTTCCTGGCCGTGGGAGGTCTGCCGGGAGCGGTCGTCGGGGCGACAGGTTCCGGGATCGCGCTGGCGGTGCTGCGGCGGCGAGAGTCACCCGAACTGCGCGAGGAACGCAGACGGTTGACGGCGGATCTGCCGCTGGCGGCCGATCTCATGGTCGCCTGCCTGCGCGCGGGCCAGCCGATCACCGGAGCCGTCGACGTCACGGCGGAGGCGATCGCGGGACCACTGGGCGAGAGACTGGCCTGGGTGAGCGGCCAGCTGAGACTGGGAGCCGCACCGGAGAGCGCCTGGCAGGCCCTGGCCTCCGAGCGCTCGCTCGCCCCGCTGGCCCGTGCCATGAGCCGGGCCGCGTCGAGTGGCGCACCGGTGGCCGATGTCCTCACCAGGCTCTCCGACGACTTCCGCCGTGCCGTCCGCGTCGCATCGTCGGCGGCCGCCCAACGGGTCGGCGTCCAGGCAGTCGCTCCCCTGGGGCTCTGTTTCCTGCCCGCGTTCGTCTTCCTGGGCATCATCCCCGTCGTGGCCGGCCTCGCCGGCGAGGTGCTCCTTCCCTGACGACCGTCACCAAGGTCACGGCCATCACGGCGTTATGGTTCTTTCGCACCTCGATGCCGGGTCTTGCTCGATGTAGTGCCCTGGGCCGTGAAGTGTGGCCTCGGTGAGTCGTTCGGCGATCAGCGGGTGGAGCCGGATGGCTGCACGATGTGCGGTGACGGCGCAACCGTACGACCCCTCTGTCGAGGTCATTTCCGGGTGGCGGTGATCAGGTTGCGGGCGCCTTGGTGCAGTAGGTCGGCGGCGACGCGAGCGCCGAGGGTGGCCGGATCGGAGTGGTCGCCCCAGGCGTGTGAGCGCGCGAACTCCGAGCCGTCGCGGTTGAACACCATGCCGAACAGGGCTGTCTTCCCGTCCGGAGTGGTGGAGGCGTGTCCGGCGATCGGGCTGTTGCAGTGGCCGAACAGCATGTGCAGCATGGTCCGCTCGGCAAGGATGTGCCGTGCGGTGGGGACGTGGTTGAGTTCGTCCAGGAGCCGCATGACGGGAGCGTCCGCTTGGCGGGCTTGGATGCCGACGACGCCGGCGCCCACGGGCGGAACCATGGACACGCCTTCGCGGGCGGTGTGGAACTCCAGGGGCAGCACTTCGTGGTGGCGGTCCAGAATGCCGAGGGGGTCGCTGGCGACGCGTGTACCTTGCTCGATCTTCCGAAGCAGGCTGAGGGAGATATGGGCTGCCAGGGCGAGGTCTTCTTGGGTCATGCGGCGTGCGCTGCGGATCGCGGCTATGCGACCTCCGGAGCCTTCGCCAGAGGCTTTGCGGGGCATCTCGGCTCCGTTCATCCAGACAGGGCAGCTGGCAGTTCCGTGATGCTGTCGATCTGCCAATCCACTGCGCTCAGCACAGCCGTGTCGGCGCCCCACAGGTGTCCCCAGGGGCCACGCCGGATCATGCACGTGCGCAGACCGAGAGCTTTCGCGGGGATGATGTCGTTCGCAGGGTGGTCGCCTACGTAGACCGTTTCGTGGGCAGGAGCCTCGGCAAGCCGAACGACCTGGTCGAAGAATCCAGGATCGGGTTTCGCGACGCCCCATTCCTCTGATGTGGCGATCACGTCGGCGGGGATCGACAGCCCTCGCAGAAGATCACCGGCCCTGGCTGTCTGGTTTCCGGCGACGCAGACGCGCAGCCCCATGTCACGCAGGACCTGCAACCCGGGCCGTACGTCGGGGTACAGGTCGCTCTCGTCGAGGTATTCGCCCCGGCCTGCCTCTTCGCGAGCCCGGCGCACCGCGTGCAGGTCGATGCCCGGTCGGAGGAGGCGGACCGCTTCCGCGTTGTCCATGCTCAGCGCTGTCACCGCACCGACCAAGGCGGACAGGGTGTGGCGGGGGACGTTCAGCCAATCCGCAAGAGATCCCCAGTAGCGATCATCGCGGACCAGCGTCTCGCCTATGTCGAACACCACAGTCATGACCACACTTCGGAGGGTAGGCCAGTTCGCTGTCGTGCATCACGTAGCGCGACGGCACTCGCCCGGGAAGCGGACCAAGGATCCTGTGGGCCGTACGGGTTTGCCATCGCGGCTCCTGGGGCTGGGGGTGTGAGAGACGTCCCGAGCATTCGCCTGGATGACATGACCTGTGATTCTTCGCCCGTTTGTGAATGCCGCCAGGTCGAGCGGTCACGTCGGCTGCTTCCTTGGGTTATCCACAGGTTTTTCGTCAAATCTCCGGGTTATCCACAGAAGATTGGTGGGGCCTGTGGACAGTCATCCTGAAATCTCACCATCTAGGGCCTGAAGTGGCCTCCTTCGGTTGGGGGTGTTTCGCGCTTTGGCGTTGTGCCATGTTTTCCCTGGCTGTGGGGAGTCCGACGTTCCTCGCGGAAGGGCGGCGGGCCATCACCGACGAAGGGGGACGGATCATCTTCGCGTTCGTGCGGGGTCATGCCGACCCGCGCGCACTGCCCGGCGCCTGGGCGCGGTATCCCCAATCGAGGGGTTGGCCTACGGAGTTATCCACAGAATGGCGTTCGGGTCTACGGGACCGCAGGCGCATGGAGAACCCTGGCGTGACCGATGCCGGGCGGTGGGTCCGGCGGGGATCTCCAGGAGGAGCAGATGGCTCGAACGAGCGCGCTTCGTGTGCGGCGTGATCGGTTGCGGTGGCTGCGTGCCCGGTGGGCGCTGCTGACCACCGGCGCGCGCTGTGACCGTGGCATGTCCACCGCGGAGTACGCGGTCGGAACGATCGCCGCCTGTGCCTTCGCCGCCCTTCTCTTCAAGGTGGTGACGAGTCCCGACGTCCAACAGATGATCACAACTCTGATCAACCGAGCGCTGACCGTGGCGGGATGACCCTCCCCGTGGCAGCGATCTTCTCCCGTCGGACCAGGGGGTCGGTGACCGCGGAGACGGCCGCGGTGCTGCCCGCCCTCCTGGTCGTGCTGGGAGCCGGGCTGTGGGCGGTGTCAGCGGTCGAGGCGCAGCTGGAGTGCGTGGACGCGGCCCGGGCCGGGGCTCGGGCCGCCTCGCGCGGTGAATCGCTGGAGCGGGTCCGAGGCAGCGTCCTGTCCGTGGCTCCTGCGGGCGCGACCGTCGTGGTGACCCGAAGCGCGGAGATGGCACGGGTGGAGGTGTCGGTGAACGTCAGGCCGCGCTGGGGCGCCTCGCTCCCGGGCGTCACCGTGCACGCGAGTGCCGCCTCCGTCACCGAGCCCGGACTGGAGTGGTAGGCCCGTGACTCCTTCGCTTCCTGGGGAGAGCGGCTTCTCGTCAAGCCGCTCTCGCAGCCTCACGAAGGGCAGATCCTGCCCGCAGGATATGGATGACGGTAGGGCTGAGCGGGGGTCGGCCACCATCTGGACGGTCGGGCTCATGGCTTTGCTCTTCGCGGTCGCGGCGGCGGTCATGGTCGCGGGCACGGCTCGGGTCGCGCGCCACCGAGCGCAGAGTGCCGCCGACCTGAGCGCGCTCACCGCCGCTCGGCTGGCTTTCGCGGACCCGGACCGGAGTTGCGCAAGGGCCTCCCTGCTCGCTGTGGACAACGGGGTCAGGGTCATCCGCTGTTCCGTGGGAAATGACGGCATCGCGGAGATCGAGGTGACCATGGACGTCTCGCTTCCCCTGAAGGGAGAGGTGGCGATCAACGCCAGGGCACGTGCCGGCCCTGTCCACATTGCTGATTCAGGCCGGTGAAGGAAAGCACGTCAGGAATCCGATGGGAGCCGACCGGAAAGCAGTTGAGTACGGCTTCAAAGGGCGGATGCGGCAGGAACAGACATCCGCGCCGGGCACGCGCCGATGAAATGGGAGCCCCCGGCAAGGAAACGCCGCGACGGCAACGCGGCAGAGCACTGCTCCGCACAGACGGACACCGAGAATCGGCGGACGGAAGCCTTCGGGAAACCGGGTGTACGAAGCCTTCGGGAAACAAGGTCGCAATAAAATCACGACTTCTTGGACGGCGTGTCCAAGAGTCCGAAAGCTCACGTAAGGTGCCGCTTACCGGTGATCCGTGCTGTTTCCCGATCGGCCTGGGGAGGGTGAGATGCGAATCGCCAGGTCACACGACATCATCGGGCGGTCTCGCGATCTCGGGGCCGGAGGGCGGAGCCGGTGCGAGCCGGTCGGGAGGGGGGAACGGTCTGGCCGCCGGGTGACCGTACGGGTGGCGGATGGCCGGCTGGCGCGCGGTTCTCGACGAAGGGAAACGTCGTGACAACAGTTCGCAGACTGGTCGCCATGGCGGTGATCGCGCCGATCATATCCATGTTCTTCGTGCTCACCGCCGCGAATCCGGCGCAGGCCGTGGCGCGGCTGAAGGTCCCGTCCCGGGTGACCTCCAACAGCACAGTGATCCTTTCCGGCAGAGTCGATCTTCTGTTCGACGCGGTCCTTTTCGTCAATGGCAGGCAGGTGGCGAAGGGAGATCAAAAGGTCTCCTATGCCTGGAATCCTCGTTATCACCGGAACGGCAGTTACCGGATCAGGCTTGAACAGCGGGGCAAGGTGCTCGGAGCCGAATGGCACCAGACCAGCAGGACCCTGGTCCAGGCCGTTCCTCCGGCGACGCCGAGCGGGGTGAGCGTCCGGTTGTACGGCAAGCAGGTGGTCGTCAGATGGAGCAGGGGTGCCGAGCCCGACCTGCAGGGTTACGTGATCTCCACGAGCCGGACCGGCAGGGTCGGGTCCGTGCGGGTGGGCAGCGCGTGTTCCGGTGGTTCATGCAGGGCGACCCTGGCCGTTCCGGGGAAGGCGGCCGGACAGCGGATCGGGTTCACGGTGCGGGCCCTGCGCGGCAACGGCGGTGGCGGCACGCTCTCCTCAGGTAACTCGGCCGGCGCCTCGGTGAAGGTGCCGGCGGCCACGGTGGCGAAGAGCGGCAGGAAAACCGGTGGCCAGGAGAGTTCCGGCACCCGGAGCGGATCGCACCAGAGCGACACGGGCAGTCGGCAGAACACCGAGAAAAGCGGGAAGAGGAGCGAGAACAAGCAGGCCGGAGTCCACGACCTTCCGCAGTTGCCCGCGAAGAAGCCCACGGCGGCCTCGAATCGGCCGTCGGGAACAGCGGGCGCGCCAACGGAGAAGCCCGGGGTTTCGGAAAAGGCGGAGAACGGCGGCGACGCCACCTTGTCGGTCGCCGAGCCGGCCGAGGAGACGAATGAGGGGACCGGCGGCGATCGGGAGAAGAAGGAAGGCGCGGACAGTGCCCCCGACTCCGGAGCGGCCGGCGAGACCGAGGCGGACTCCGCCCCGAATACGAACACCACAGCAGGGTCATCTGACGTACCGACCGGCGGTATGAGTCAGTACGGCGTGTTCATCGCCGGTGCTCTCGTCCTGCTGCTTCTCGGCGCGCACGGTGGCGCCTGGATCCGTCGCAGGCTACTGGCCGCGGGGGACGGTTCCGCCGGCGGAGACAGGCGCCGTGGTGGAGGGAGCGACGGGCAGACCACGCCCTTCATGCCCGAGCCGCTCGGTGGGAGGGACTCGAAGGGGGACGCCAGGACGGCGGGCCGAGGCGGTACGGCGGACAGGAGTGGCACGACCGGCAGCGGCGGCAGGGGTGGTGTGGCGGGCAAGGGCGGCACCGCTGTCACTGTCGATCCACGGCGTCCCGCGGTCATTCTCGCCGTGGTCAAGACCGGCCTGGCCCCGGGGAGCCCGTCGCCCGATTCCCGTGCTTCGGTCCGCCCCCACTCTCCCGGGCAGTCTCCGGATCGGTCTGCCCCGGATCGGCTCGTGCCGGAGCGGAACGTCTCGGCCGAGCCGGCTCCAGCCCGGCGCGTCCCGGCTCAGCGCATCTCGATCAGGGATGTCCCGGTTCAGCCGATCTCGGTTCAGCCGGCTTCGGTTCGGCTGGCCTCGGTTCGGAGAGCCGCTGACCGCGAGACGGAGGCACAGCGGGCGGGGACCCGTCAGGCAGAGGGCGAGCACGCGGAGGGCGAGCACGCGGAGATTGAATACGCGGAGGCCGAGTACGCGGAGACCGGGCAGGCAGGTCACGCTGGACGGCCGGACGCGGGTCCCGCTCCCGGCGCAGTGCCGCTCTCCGAGGCCGGTGATGTCGGCCAGGCCGCGGCCCGGACGGCTGACCGGTGGGACGACTACCTTCCGCCCGCGCCCCGTTCCATGGAGGACAGCGGGTTCTGGGAGCGCCCGCAGCCCGGCGCGACCGATTTCTGGGCCGAGGACCGTAACGACGACGAGCGACGAGATCGCGATGGCCTCTCACCCTCGGGGCATCGCTTCACCCCCGATATGAGCTGATCCGTCACAGTCTCCGGCAGACCGGTGCCCCGGCCCGCTGCCGGTGTGTTCCGCGGCCCTCACATCCGCGGCTCGTCGGAGGAGAGCAGGACGGCCAGCAGGCGGAGGGCTCCGGCCTTGTCGAGGGGTTCGTTGCCGTTGCCGCACTTGGGGGACTGGATACACGAGGGGCAGCCGCGTTCGCACTCGCACGAGGCGATGGCCTCGCGGGTGGCCGTGAGCCAGTCGCGCGCACGGGCGTAACCGCGCTCGGCGAAGCCGGCGCCGCCCTCGTGCCCGTCGTAGACGAAGACGGTGAGCAGCCCCGTGTCGGCGTGGAGTTCGGTGGAGACGCCTCCGATGTCCCAGCGGTCGCAGGTCGCGAAGAGCGGCAGCAGGCCGATGGAGGCGTGTTCGGCCGCGTGCGCGGCGCCGCCGAGGTCCAGGCCGTCCTCGATCAAGGGAATGATCGCCGAGGTGGGCAGCGTCCACCAGACGGCGCGGGTCCGCAGCGTGCGCGGGGGCAGGTCGAGGGGTTCGTCTCCCATGAGCTCGCCGCTCTGGGCCCGGCGCTTGAGATAGGCCACGACCTGGCTGGTCACCTCCACCGAGCCGAAGTGGAGCTCTCCAGGACCGAGGGGGTGCGAGCTGAGGGACTCGATGACCGAGATATCGGTGACATCCCTGGCGAAGGTCGTGTAGTCGGGGGCCCCGGCCTCGACCAGCGCGACCCCCGCCTCCAGGTCGAGTTCGGCCACCAGGAACGTCTCTCCCTGGTGCACGTAGACGGCGCCGGCGTGCACGGTGGAGTGAGCCGAGGGCTCGTCCACGGTGCCGAGCAGCCGTCCGGTGGACATCTCGACGACCTGGACCGGCGCGGCGCCCGACCCGCGGATGTCGGCGAGATCGGTGGCGCGTCCCCTGCTGGTCCAGAACCAGCCCGCGGCGCGTTCTCTGAGTAGCCCGTCACCGACCAGGTCCGCGAGCACCTCCTTGCTGGTGGGGCCGAAGATGTCCAGGTCGTCGTGGGTCAGCGGGATCTCGGCGGCCGCCGCGCACAGGTGGGGGCCCAGCACGTACGGATTGCCGGGATCGAGCACGATCGTCTCCACCGGCCTGCCGAACAGGGCTTCGGGATGGTGGACGAGATAGGTGTCCAGGGGGTCGTCCCTGGCGATCAGCACCGCCAGCGCGTCCTGCCCGTCCCTTCCGGCCCGCCCGGCCTGCTGCCAGAGTGAGGCCCGGGTTCCCGGCCACCCCGCGATGAGCACGGCGTCCAGCCCGGAGACGTCGACGCCGAGTTCCAGGGCGTTGGTCGTCGCCAGGCCGAGCAGCTCGCCCGAACGCAGTGCCTTTTCCAGCCCCCTGCGATCCTCGGCCAGATAGCCCGCCCGGTAGGCCGCCACCTTGTCGGGCAGGTCCGCGGGCACGCTCCCGTCGGCGACGAGGTCGCCGAGCCTGGCCCGCGTGGTGAGGGCCACGGACTCGGCGGCCCGCCGGGAGCGGACGAAGGCCAGGGTCCGCACCTCGGAGACGACGAGGTCGGCCAGGAGGTCCGCGCTCTCGGCGGTCGCGGGGCGGCGGACGGGTGCCCCGCCCTCGCCCCGCAGATCGGTCAGGGGTGGCTCCCACAGTGCGAAGGTGGTCGAGCCTCGGGGAGAGGCGTCCGTGGTCACCTCGGCCATCTGGAGGCCTGTCAGACGTCTCGCGAAGGCCCCGGGCTCGCTGGCCGTCGCCGAGGAGAGCAGGAAGGTCGGGTGTGAGCCGTAGCGCGCGCAGATCCGGCGCAGGCGGCGCAGGATCTGGGCGACGTGGGAGCCGAACACGCCTCGGTAGCCGTGGCACTCGTCCACGACGACCATCCGGAGCCGCCGCCAGAAGGCCGACCACTGGGCGTGACGGGGCAGCAGGCCGCGATGGAGCATGTCCGGGTTGGTGAGGACGTAGTTGGCGTGCCTGCGTACCCAGGTCCGCTCCTCGAAGGAGGTGTCGCCGTCATAGGTGGCGGCACGGAGCTCGGGCGGGTCGAGCTCGCGCAGCGTGCGGAGCTGGTCGGCGGCCAGAGCCTTGCTGGGGGACAGGTAGAGGATCGTGCCGCCGTCGAGCGTCGCGGAAAGCGCCGGGACCAGGTAGGAGAGGGACTTGCCCGAGGCGGTCCCGGTGGAGATGATCACGTTTTGGCCACGGTGGGCCAGCTCGGCGGCCTCGGCCTGATGCGGCCACAGGCCAGAAACGCCGTGGTTCGCCCAGCGCGTAACCAATCGCTGGTCAACCCAGTCCGGCCACCGGGTCTTACCGGCCTGACGTGCGGGAACGTGCTCCACATGGGTGACACGCGCGCGACGTGCGGGAACATCGAGCAGGCGATTGAGGGCGTTACCCGCTCGGAGGGGCGAGGATGAGGGCGGGGTCACTGGTTTCAGTCTCACATCTGTGGGCAGAGTCGCCGGGAATCGTGATTTCGTATAGACACTGAGCGTACGCATGGTTGAATGCCGCGCGTCGGGGCTTGTCGTCCGGGGGTCATCCGGTCCCAGGAGGGCATGCTCGAATCGGTACTTTCGCAGGCAAGGCGCTGGAGGATCTGTGGATCTGAAGTTGGACCACCATTCCGAGGACCGTCTCACCATCGTTGAGGTCGAGGGTGAGATTGATGTCTACACCGCGCCCAGATTGCGTGAGCTCCTGATCGACCTGGTCAACAAGGGGAATTTCCACCTGCTCGTCAACATGGAGAAGGTCGACTTCCTTGACTCCACGGGCCTTGGTGTCCTGGTCGGCGGGCTCAAGCGAGTTAGGGCGCACGATGGCTCACTGGAGCTTGTCTGCACTCAGGAGCGCATCCTGAAGATTTTCCGGATCACCGGGCTGACGAAGGTCTTCGGTATCTACGCCTCGGTTGATGAAGCCAAGGAAGCTCACGGTCGAGACAAGTAGTCGTGGCTACCGTCGAACTGACGTTCAGCGCTCTCCCCGCGCACGTGCGCACGGCGCGTCTGGTCGCCACGGCGATCGCCAGACGCACCGGTGTGCAGGAGTCGTTGCTGGACGAGGTACGGCTCGCTGTCGGTGAGGCGTGCTCGCGGGCCGTGGAGGCGCACCGCCTCCACTGTCCGGGAGAGCCGATCCGTATCGAGCTACGTGATGACTCAGGGCGCTTCGAGGTGACCGTCACCGACTCCGCCCCCAGTGACGAACTGGAGCAGGATCGCGCCCTCCTGGGGTTCGACGATCCGTTCGGGCAACTTCCCGATGATCTGATGTCCGGCCTCGGCATCGCGGTCATCGTGGGACTGGCCGACGATGTTCAGGTCTACCCGAGCCAGAAGGGCATGTGCATCCGCATGAGCTGGCCCGCGGCGACGAACGGCCTGTCTCCGGCCTGACAGAAGACTTCGAACAGCCGGGCGTGTCCATCTGGACACGCCCGGCTGTTCGTCGTGCGGAGCCCAGTTTTAGACAAAACATAACCACGATTTTTCCCACCCGAAATTGGGTGGAAACAGAGGCTGGTGGGGTAGGTGTGACAGGCGAAATGCCGTTATAAGCAGGCCGGTCGGTAAAAGGTGCTGGACTCGGCGTCAATTGTCCGCAGGCAGAGGCTTCATATCCGCGTCCTCGCTGCGTAGACTCCCGGGACCGGCCAAGGTTTATCCTTCGGAGCGGCCCGCACGCGAGCCGTCCTCCGTGGGGGTCTGCAACTGGAAGCGGCACTGCCAACCATCCCGGATGTGCGCCGCTCCGCTCGTCTAACCACTTCGGCAGCGCACTCCGGGCAGGACGTGTTCCCGTCTTGCCAAGGAGAGTCGGATGTCTGTGCTCCATCTCGCCGCTGTCGAAGAGCCAGCGGTATCCCTGAGTGGTTACCACTTCAACATCGTGATCGTGGTCGCCGTCGTGGCACTGCTCGCACTCGCCGTCGCCGGCACACTGGTGCGGGAAGTGCTGGCCGCCGGCCAAGGCACCGAGCGTATGCAAAACATCGCGCGAGCCGTCCAGGAAGGGGCTTCGGCGTATCTTACCCGGCAGTTCCGGACGCTCGCGCTGTTCGTCATCCTGATCCCGTTCCTGCTGTACCTCCTCCCGGCGGAGACGACCGGCGTGCGGATCGGCAGATCGGCTTTCTTCGTCGTCGGCGCGCTGTTCTCCGCGCTGACCGGATTCATCGGCATGTGGCTGGCGGTCCGCGGCAACGTCCGCGTCGCCGCCGCCGCCCGCGAGTCGGGTGAGAAGATCGCGATGCGGATCGCCTTCCGCACCGGCGGCGTGGCCGGAATGATCACCGTTGGCCTCGGCCTTCTCGGCGCGGCCGTGGTGGTGATCACCTACGGGGGCAGCGCCCCGGCCGTGCTGGAGGGCTTCGGCTTCGGTGCCGCGCTGCTCGCGATGTTCATGCGAGTCGGCGGCGGTATCTTCACCAAGGCCGCCGACGTCGGCGCCGACCTGGTCGGCAAGGTCGAGCAGGGCATTCCCGAGGACGATCCGCGCAACGCCGCCACCATCGCCGACAACGTGGGCGACAACGTGGGCGACTGCGCGGGCATGGCCGCCGACCTGTTCGAGTCCTACGCGGTCATGCTCGTCGCCAGCCTGATCCTGGGCAAGGTGGCCTTCGGCGTCGAGGGACTGGTGTTCCCGATGATCGTGCCGATGATCGGTGTGATCACGGCGATCATCGGCATCTTCGTCACCGCCCCGCGCGCCGGCGACCGCAACGCGATGGCCGCGATCAACCGGGGCTTCTTCATCTCGGCGGCCATCTCGGCCGTCCTCGTCGCGGTCGCGGCCTACCTCTACCTGCCGGCCAGCTTCTCCGGGCTGACCGGGGTGAGCCCGGAGATCGCCGCGATCACCTCCGACCCGCGCCTGATCGCGATCGGGGCGGTGCTCATCGGCCTGGTGCTGGCAAGCGCCATCCAGATCCTCACCGGGTACTTCACCGAGACGAACCGCCGTCCGGTGCGGGACATCGGCGAGAGCTCCCGCACCGGTCCCGCCACGGTCATCCTGTCCGGCATCAGCGTCGGCCTGGAGTCGGCCGTCTACTCCGCGCTGGTCATCGGAGCCGCCGTCTACGGCGCGTTCCTGCTGGGCTTCGGCAACGTCACGGTCGCGCTGTTCGCCGTGGCACTGGCGGGCACGGGCCTGCTGACCACGGTCGGCGTGATCGTGTCGATGGACACCTTCGGTCCTGTCTCCGACAACGCCCAGGGCATCGCCGAGATGTCCGGGGACGTCGAGGGCGAGGGCGCCCAGGTCCTCACCTCGCTGGACGCCGTCGGAAACACCACCAAGGCCATCACCAAGGGCATCGCGATCGCCACGGCCGTGCTCGCCGCGACCGCGCTGTTCGGCGCGTTCCGTACGGCGGTCGAGAGCGAGCTGGTCAAGGCGGGCGCGTCCGTCAAGGAGGCGCTGGGCTCCTTCAGCACGTTCAGCCTGAGCGTCGACTCCCCGAACGTGCTGGTCGGCCTGATCATCGGCGCCGCGGTGGTGTTCATGTTCTCCGGCCTCGCGATCATGGCGGTCGGCCGCGCGGCCGGTCGGGTGGTCTTCGAGGTACGCGAGCAGTTCCGCACCAAGCCGGGGATCATGGCCGGCACGGAGTTGCCCGACTACGGCAGGGTCGTGGACATCTGCACCCGCGACTCGCTGCGGGAGCTGGCCACGCCCGGCCTGCTGGCCGTGCTGACCCCGATCGCCGTCGGTTTCGCCCTCGGCTACGCGCCGCTCGGCGCGTTCCTGGCCGGTGCCATCGCGTGCGGCACGCTCATGGCGGTGTTCCTGGCCAACTCCGGCGGAGCCTGGGACAACGCCAAGAAGCTCGTCGAGGACGGTCACCACGGCGGCAAGGGCTCGCAGGCCCACGAGGCCACCATCATCGGTGACACCGTCGGTGACCCGTTCAAGGACACCGCCGGACCGGCGATCAACCCGCTCCTCAAGGTGATGAACCTGGTGGCGCTGCTGATCGCCCCGGCCGTGGTGGCCTACGCGGACAACCCGACGCTGCGCATCGGCATCACGGTGCTCGCGGTGGGCGTCGTCATCGCCGCGGTGGTCATCTCCAAGCGTCGTTCGGCGGGCATCGCCCCGACGGAGGAGAACAACAGCGACCGCGAGCCGGAGCAGGTCTCCAGCTGAGCAATGTTTGACGAAGGGGTGCACGGGCCGCGTGCACCCCTTCTGCATGTGCGGACCGTCTCGGTGGGAAACTGGCCGATATGGAACAGCAGCCCTCCGGAGGCAGAACTCTCATCCTCATCCTGCTGGCGATGGCCGCGGTGTTCGCGGTGATCGTGGGCCTTGCCATGTGGGCTTCGAGATGACGGCGCGCACGCTCGTCGTGCTGCGTCACGCCAAGGCGGTCAGCGCCTCGGGTCTCGCCGATCGCGAGCGTCCCCTCAGCGCCGACGGCGAGCACGACGCCCGCAGGGTCGGTGAGGCCCTCGCCGCGCGGAGCCTCCGCCCCGACCTGGTGATCTGCTCGCCGTCGGTGCGCACCCGGCAGACCGCGAACCTGGCCCTTCCCGGTGCGGACCTCCTTTTCGAACCGGCCGTCTACGAGGCCTACCCCGACGAGCTGCTGACGCTGATCCGGCGGAGTGATCCGCAGGTGCGCACGCTGGTCCTGGTCGGTCACAACCCCGGCGTCCACGAGCTGATCAGGCAGCTCACCGAGGAGGACGACGGCGACGCAGGGTTCCCGCCAGGGGCGTTCGCCGTCATCGAGGTGGACGGCGAGTGGGCGGAGCTCGACGCCGGTCGCGGGATCGCCAGATGGAGTCCCAAGAAGCCCTGAGTGCCAGGGCGTAACGAGGCGTAACGAGGCACGGGGGAGCTCCCGGGATCGGGGGTGGCATGCGCAGGCTCGTCGACATGCTGCGTGCCGACTTCCGGCTCTCCGGGCCTCCCGCCTGGACGTACGGCCTGCTGTGCATGCTGGTCGTCTGCCTCCCGCTGCTGCTCGGCGTTCTCCTCGGCCGTCTCGCGGAGGGCGCCTCGGTGGCTCTGGGCGGCTATCTGACGCTCTTCGGCGACGCCCCCGGGCAGCTGTACGGCGACCGGGTCAGAAGGTTGCTCACCACCACGGCCACCGTCACGCTCGGCTCCGGACTCGGCGCGCTCATCCACCCCCACCCGTGGCCGATCGCGGCCGTGGTGGTCGGCCTGGTCGCGGCGGCGGGCATCTACTGGCGGGCGCTGGGCATACCCGCGATCCTCTCCGTGACCTTGACCTACTTCGGCTCTTCCACCATGGGCGTTCTGTTCCACATGGGGGCCTCGGCCTGCGGTGGCCTGCTGGCCGTGCTGATGGTCATGACGATCTGGCCGTTACGCCGCCGCAGGCCGCTGCGCAGGACCGTGGAGGAGGCGGGTACGGCGCTCGCTGACCTCCTGGCCGGCGGGGGGCGGGCACCGCTCGCGGACGAGAGCTGGGAGTCGCTGCGCCACCGGGCCGCCACCGCGCTCAAGGATCTGGAGGCGGCGCTCTCCCTCTACCGGGTCGCCGGGGAGGACGACGGGTCGTCGGAGCGGCTCCCGGCCACGCTGACCCGCATCTTCCAGCAGACGATCGCGTTGCGCGTGTTGCGCGCGGCGGCCGTGGAGGCGAGGGCCGGGACGGAGTGGACCCGGGAGCTGGACGAGGCGATCGGGGCGCTGGCCCGCGCGCTGCGAGAGGCGGTACTGCTTGGCGGCTCGGCCGAGATGCCGGGGGCGCCGGCCGCCGTCGGGCGGTTCGCCGACAGGGTGGAGGAGATCCGCAGAACCGCTCGTGCGGGGGATGCGCCGCTGCCCGCGGCCGCGCTGCTGGGGCAGGTGACCCGGTGTGTGGACCGGATCGCGATGGCCGTGCGCTCGGTGGAGCGGCAGGTGGCGGAGAGCGTCGAGGTGGGGCCGCGCCTGCCGAAGTTCGTACGGCCGGGAAAACCGGTGATCATGACCGGTTACCACCCGATCAGAGTGGGCCTGGCGGTGACCGCGGCCATGGTGCTGATGATGGTGATCCACGAGCACTACGCCAAGTGGTTCGTGGTGACCGTGGCGGTCAGCCTCCGCCCGACCTATCGCGACACGGTGGATCGGGTGCGGCTGCGGGTGCTGGGCACGGCCGTGGGCGCGGTGGCCGGGGCGGTGGTGCTGGCGGTCGCGCCGGGCCATCTGTATCTGACGCTGTTCATCTCCGTCTGCGCGGCGTTGGGCTTCGCACTGCGCGGGTGCAGCTACGGATACTGGATGATGCTCGCGACACCGCTCTCGCTGATGCTGGCCGACTTCGCCCTGTCGCTCGACTGGGGCGCGGCCGAGGCCAGGGTGGTGCTCACGATCGCCGGAGGCGTGCTGGCGCTGCTCTTCGCCCGGCTGCTGTGGTCCAGGGGGCACCGGGCCACGCTGACCGCCGCCATCGCGGAGATGCTCGATCGGCACGCCGCGCTGGTGCGGTCACTGATCGACCAGGACCCCAAGGAGGTGAACGTCCGGATCTCCTCGGCGTCCGACGCCACCGGTCGGCTCGCCGACTCGCTCGACGGACTGGACAAGGAGCCGGGCGGCGGCGCGCCGCGGCGCCTGCGGGATGCGGTGACGGTGGCCGGGCGGCTGCGGGACAACGCGCTCGCGCTGTTCGCGATACCGCCACCCGGGAACGAGGCCGGGCCCACGGTGACGGTCCTCGACCTCGTCGCCGACCGGTTGGAGAGGGCCGCCGAGGGGGTCAGGACGGACCGGCCGGGAACGCCGCCTGACGATCTGGACCGGGCCCTCGACGAACTCGGCGCGTACGTGGACGAGCTGGCCGCCCGCCGCCTGGACGAACTGGCCGAGGGGGCGGGCGACAGGATGACGGGTCTGCGGCGCAGCATCAGGCACGCCGCCGCCGCGTGGCCCGCCCTGCGGGGTCTCAGCGCCGAAGCCGTACGGTTGGCCTCCCTGACCGCCCCAAGGACCTGTTAGCCGCGATCGTCCGGGGGACGAAGGCGGCCAGGGCCGGTGTGTTCAGCGGTTGGTGATGACGCCGTCCTCGGCGTCGGCGTCCTCCACCTCGGCGCGGGGGATGCCGAGCAGGTAGAGGATCGAGTCGAGGTAGGGCACGTTGACCGCGGTGTCCGCGGCGCGGCGGACCACCGGCTTGGCGTTGAACGCGATGCCGAGGCCGGCCGCCGCGATCATGTCCAGGTCGTTGGCGCCGTCGCCGATGGCGACGGTCTGGCTGATCGGGATGCCCGCCTCGCGGGCGAAGCGCTCCAGCGCCCGCGCCTTGCCAGGCCGGTCGACGATCTCCCCGACGACCCGCCCGGTGAGCACGCCGTCGACGACCTCCAGGGTGTTGGCCGCGGAGTAGTCGATCCCGAGGTCCTCCACGAGGGCATCGGTGAGCTGCGTGAACCCGCCGCTGACGATCGCGAACCGGTAGTCGAGCCGCTTGAGCGTCCGTACCAGCGTGCGGGCGCCGGGGGTCAGCACGAGTTCCTCGCGCACCTTCTCGAAGACCTCTTCTGAGAGGCCCTCCAGCAGTGCGACCCGGCGGCGCAGCGACTCGGCGAAGTCGAGCTCGCCGCGCATCGCCTCCTCGGTGACCCTGGCGACCTCCTCCAGGCAACCGGCGTGCGCCGCCAGCAGCTCGATCACCTCGGCCTGGATGAGCGTCGAGTCGACGTCCATCACGATCAGCCGCTTGGCCCTGCGGTGCAGGCCGGTCCGCTGCACGGCGACGTCCACCTGCTGGGCGTGCGCCTCGACGGCCAGCTCGGCCCGCAGGGTGTCGGGGTCGGCGCCGGACAGGGAGAGCTCGATGCAGGTCACCGGGTAGCTGGACAGGCGCTCGATCCGGTCGATGTTGGCGCCGGCCGCGGCGATCCGCCCCGAGATGCCCGCCATGGCGGCGGGCTGCAGCGGCGCGCCGAGCACGGTGACGTTGAGCCGTCCCCTGCGCCGCTTCTCCTTCGGGTCGGAGCCGGTGGACATCTCCACGTGCAGACCGAGATCTTCGGCGGTCCGCTCGACGGCGGTCCAGAGGGCACCGAGGGTGCCGCCGGTGCCGGTCGGTGTGTCGCCCGCGTAGGAGACGAGGACGCCGAGAGTGAGCCGGCCGCGGATGACGACCTGCTCCACGTCGGCGACGACAACGGGGAATCCGGCCAGAACAGAGAAGAGGCGTGAGGTCACGCCTGGGCGGTCCGGACCGGTCAACGTGATCAGAAGCGTGCGCTGGTTCATCGGGTCCTACGCTACTTGGCTCCGGTTTCGACCGTGAATGTGGTTCGCCATCCGGACACCTGGTGTTCACGGAACGTCAGTGACCAGGGGAATTCTGCTCCCTGCCCAGCTCGGCCGTCACCTCGGCCGCGGTCTGCCGCAGGGCTTCGGCGAGCGGGGAGTGGGTGCCCGCGGGAACCGAGGAGGTCGTGCCGACGATGGCCATCGCGGCCAGCAGAACCGGACCGCGGAACACGGGGGAGGCGATGCTGCGCACGCCGTTGACGGAGGGGGTGTTGGCCGAGATGTTGTCCTCGCGGATCTTCACGAGCTCCTGGCGCAGCTCGGGGGAGGCGGCCAGCTGCGCTTCGAGGCCGGGAACGTCCTCCGGGGGGAGGAAGGCGCAGAAGACCCGGCCCTGGGCGGACTCGGTCCGCGAGAGGCGCGAGCCCATCCGGACGCTGACCCTTATGGTGCGGTCGGTGTTGTCGTCGACGCGGACGACGACGGCGGTGTCGCCGTCCCAGACGCTCAGCACGACGGTCTCGTCGATCTCCCTGACGAGCCGCTGCATGTACGGCCCGGCGATGCCGATCACGGGCATGCCGACGCGGGCGGCGGCGGAGAGAGTGAGGATCTGCGGTCCCAGGGAGTACAGTGCCTCGCGCTCGTCGTAGCGGAGCAGGTTGCTCTCGCGCAGGGCCTTGGTGTACCGGTGCGCGGTGGCTTTGCTGGTGCCCAGGCTGGCGGTGAGCTGGTTGAGCGTCAGGTGCGGGCGGCTCACCGTGAACGCGCTGAGGATCATCGCGGCCCGCTGGACGGTCTGGATCGCCGGGGTTCTGTTCTCGCCCGCGACACCTTTCAGGCTAGGCACTGGGTCGTCACCCATGTTGGTTCCCTCGCGTTATGTATGGAAGCTCGGCGCCGAGAGTATATTTTGCATTGCGAGACAGCATCCTGCCATCCATAACATTCAATGTCGATGGCCCTGTCCCTCGACATCGCCGAGCGCGTGCCTGACGGCGATCCCGGCGTACAGCCGCGCGAAGCGCACCAGCGTCTGCGGATCGAAGACGTCCCGCCGGGGGTCGGCCGGGTCGGATCCGGCCGCCGGGCCGACCCTGGCGGTCGGGACCCCGTGGCCGCGCAGCACGACTCCGTCCGTCGAGCCCTTCCAGCCGGAGATGGCGGGCGGGGGTTCGCCGTGCTCGTCGTGCCAGGCGGCGATCGCGTGGCGGATCACCGGGGCGTCGGGTGAGGTCACCCCGGCGGGATGGACCAGCCGCGCGTCCACGCTCACCCGGCAGCCGTCCAGTGGCCCGCCGGGGATTTCGGCCCGCATCCTGGCGAGTACGGTCCGGGCGATCTCGTCGGGGTCGTCGCCGGGGACGGTGACCAGGTAGAGGTGGAGCTCCACGACGCCCGGCAGCAGGTCGGGCTTCTCCAGGAGCCCTCCCCGTACCGCGCCGATGCCGGCCTCGGCGGCGAGCTGGCGGCCGGCGCCCGCCCTGGCCGCCACGTGCTCGGTGCGCCACGACTCCAGGATCGCGGTGGCGGTGCCAAGGTTGGCGAGGAGCCCGCCGCCCGCGTCCCTGGCCAGCACCGGCCGGTAGGGGCCGCCCAGCCGTACGCGCAGGAAGATCGCTCCAGGCTCCTCGTGCAGGACGCCGCGCGGGCCGCACTTGGCGACCACCGCGGCCGAGGGCAGCGGGTGCGACCGGAGATGCTCGTCGATGCCCGCAGGCCCGGCGGGGGCGAACGGCGACGAGTGCGTGCCGCCCGAGGCCAGGAGCAGGGAGAGGCGGTGTGGCAGGCCGTGGTGTCGCAGGGCCGTGGCCGCGGCCACGTATCCCGCCAGCGCCGCGGCGGCGGGTGCGCGGGCGACGCCGAGGCCGAAACCCGCCAGCAGGCCGGACTCCGGATCCACGGAGAACGGCGCGGGCTCCTCGTCGATCCCGGTGGCCCACCGGTCGTGTTCGACGTCACCGGACAGGGAGGTGTCCAGGTGGGAGTAGAGGAGCAGTTCGGGCCCCGCGCCGCCGGCGGTGGACGTCAGGTTCGCCCCCTCGTCCCCGACCGCCTGGATGTTCCAGGGCAGCTCGGGCCAGCGGCTCCGGGCCCACGCCGCCAGCCGGGTCGCGGTCGCGCGCTCCCGGCCCCGGGGGCTGGGGCCGGCGGCCATCACCCGGATCGCCTCGACGATCGGCCCGCTGGAGATCGCCGCGCCCGTGGCGTGTCGCAGATGTCGCAGGGCATCGCTCTTCATGCTCACATGTTAACTCCATGCAAGACGCCATCTCGTATATTGACAATGCTTGCGGCTGAATCCTACTGTTCCCCCACGTTGCCGACGAGGGAGGACTGATGGTCTACGTCGTGACCGACGCGTGTGTGGACGTGCAGGACAGATCGTGTGTCGAGGAGTGCCCGGTCGACTGCATCTATGAGGGCGACCGGATGATGTACATCCATCCGGATGAGTGCGTCGACTGTGGCCGGTGCGAACCCGCCTGCCCGGTGATGTCGATCTTCCATCAGGAGGACCTCCCGGCGGAGGCGACCAGGTTCGCCGAGATCAACGCCGAGTTCTTCGCCGATCTGGGCTCTCCCGGCGGGGCCAGGAAGGTCGGCCGTACCGGCAGCGACCATCCCGCCGCGGTGCCTCCCGGCGGTGGGGCGTGACGGCGTACGACGTCGATCTGGTGATCGTCGGCGCGGGCCCCTCGGGGCTGTACGGCGCCTACTACGCGGGCTTTCGCGGCATGTCCGTCGCCGTGATCGACTCGCTGCCCGAGCCCGGCGGCCAGATCTCGGCGCTCTACCCGGAGAAGGACATCTTCGACATCGCGGGGTTCCCCGCGGTGAAGGGGCAGCGGCTGGTCGACGAGCTGATGACGCAGGCGGCTCAGGCCGATCCGCTCTTCCTGCTCGGGGAGAGCGCCTGCGAACTGCTGCACGACGAGGAGGGCGTGGAGGTCGTCACCGACGCGGGTACCCGGGTGCGCGCCAAGGCCATGCTCCTCACCGGGGGCATCGGCACCTTCACCCCTCGGGAGCTGCCCGTGGGCGAGGAGTACCTGGGCCGGGGGTTGCGCTACTTCGTCCGCAGGCTGGACGAGGTGGCCGGCCACGACGTCGTGGTGGTCGGCGGCGGAGACTCCGCGGTGGACTGGGCACTCGCCCTGGAACCGCTGGCTCGCTCGGTGACGCTCGTGCACCGCAGGCCCATCTTCCGCGCGCACGAGCGCAGCGTGGCGACGCTGCACGCGTCGTCGGTACGGGTGCTGACGCCGTACGAGGTCGCCGAGATCGGCGGCGACCCCCTTCTCGGTGAGGTCGTCGTCGAGAAGGTCAAGGAGGGCGACCGCGTCACGCTGCCGGCCCAGACCGTGGTGGCGGCGCTCGGTTTCATAGCCGACCTCGGGCCTGTCCAGAAGTGGGGCCTTGAGCTGCGTAAACGGCACGTCCTCGTCGACCGGTCGATGAGGACGAACCTGCCCAGGGTGTTCGCCGCCGGGGACATCAGCGACTATGACGGCAAGGTCCGGCTGATCTCCGTCGGGTTCGGCGAGGCCGCCGCGGCGGTCAACAACCTGGCGCCGCTGGTGAATCCCGCCCTCGGTACCACGCCCGGCCATTCTTCCGATGCGGCCTGAGTTCGACAGTCGGTAGAGTCCGGTCCAACGGATGGTCTGTGCGGAGGAGTCGGCATGGCGGATCAGGCGCACCCCGGCGACGTCGACGTGGCCGACGAGGTGCCCGCCATCCAGACGGTGCGGCGCGCCGCGCTGATCCTGAGTGGTTTCACCATCGAGCGTCCCTGGCTGAGCCTCAATGAGATCACCACGCGCCTGGGGGTCAGCAAGCCCACCGCCCACCGGTACGCCAGGGCGTTGCGGGCGGCCAACCTGCTCCGCTACGACCCGCGTAGCGCGCTGTACTCGCTCGGTCCCCAGCTGCTCGGGCTGGAGGCCGCCGCGCGGGCCGGGCTGCCCATCGCCGCGGCCGCCGCTCCCCACCTCGAACTGCTCATGCGCGAGATCAACCAGACGGTCGTGCTCAGCGTCTGGAACGGTGAGTGCCCGGTGGTGGTCAGCTGCGTGGACAACACCCTCGGCGACATCCGGCTGAGCGTCCGTACCGGCTCGCAGCTTGACGTCACCCGCTCGGCCCAGGGCCGGATCTTCTGCGCCTACCTGCCTGTGGGAGAGGTACCCGGGCTCGCGCGGCGGCTGCGGGCCTCCGCGGAGCTGCGTGAACTCCTCAAGGAGGTCCGGCGGACCGGGCTCGCGATCAACTCTCCGGTGGATCACGGGGTGCGCGTGCTCGCGGCGCCGATCTTCGAGGGTGACCAGGTGGTCGCCTCGATGGCGGTCCTCGGCACGGTGGCCTCCCTCGCGGGCGACCTGGAGACGCAGGCCGCCGCCGTGCTGCTGGGGGTGGCGCGCGAGCTGTCGCGCGAGCTGGGCGGCACCACGTCCGTCTGAGTGTGGGCCAGCGGGCTCGGAAGCGGAAGTCACGGCGCGGCGGCGTGTCCCGTCGGCGTGCGTTCTCGCTGATCAGACATTCTTTCCGGAAATCGCAGGTGATCTCCCGCAGCGTTCAAGCACGCCTGCGATGTGACGCAATGCGAGATGTGATTCCGCATCTTGACACGTGCCAAGCGTTCCTCGTACGTTCATGAAGCCCGGTTGACCTGGCACGGCGGTGGGGAACCCGGCCACTGGCGCGACCGCCCGCCGATGCCCCAAGAAAAACCACCCCCTGAACCCTCGCCGTCTCCCCGGACCGGCGGCGAGAGGAGTAGGAGCAAGCATGGGTATGCGACGCGCAGGGGCCGTCATGGCCTTCGCGACAGTCCTCCTCGCCACCGCCTGCGGCGGCTCGCTCTCCGGGGAGGAGGCATGAACCTGATCGCCACGCCGCGTGGCCTGGCACGTCTCGACGGTGACGGCGCCGTCCTGCTGGACCTGCCCTTCGCCGATGTGGCGGAGCTGCTCGCGGCGGGTGAGGGCTTCGCCCCCGCGCACGCCGCGCGGGAGCGGGGCCGGATCGAGCCGGGGGAGCTCCTGGCCCCGCTGGGCGGCACCGGGGCCATCTGGGGTGTGGGGCTGAACTACCTGTCGAAGGCACGGCTGACCGGGCGGGCCGTCCCCTCGGAACCCATCCTCTTCCTCCGGTCGCCCTCGGCGGTGTCCGCGCCGGGAGCGGAGGTGACGCTGCCGCAGGACCGTTCCAGCCAGGTGGACTACGAGGGCGAGGTCGCCTTCGTGATCGGGCGGCCGATGCACCGCACCCCGCCCGGTGAGGTGTGGAGGCACATCGCCGGCATCACGGCGGCCAACGACATGACCGCGCGTGACGTCATGGTCGCCACCGCGACCCCCACCCTGGCCAAGAGCTTCCCCGGCTTCGGCGCGCTCGGTGCCTCGGTGCTCGAACTCTCGGCGGTCGACGACCCCGAGAAGATCACTGTCAGGACCAGCGTGAACGGAACGGTCCGGCAGGACTCCAGCACGGCGGAACTGATCTTCGCCGTGCCCGAGCTGATCTCCAGGATCTCCCACTTCGCCGCGCTGCGACCCGGCGACGTCGTGCTGACCGGCACCCCGGCGGGCACGGGCCAGGACCGCGGGGTCTTCCTGCGTCCCGGTGACGAGGTGGAGGTGTCCGTCGCCGGCGTGCTGCCGCTGCGCACCCGGTACCGCTGAGTTCCCCCCTTCCCAGAGCCTTCGCAGTTCCCTGAGATGAGAGATATGAGATGACCGAGATTTCGTTCGACCTTGTTCTGTCCGGCGGCACCGTCTTCGACCCCGTGGCGGGCACTCACTCGGTCACCGACGTGGCCGTGACCGACGGCCGCGTCGCGCGCATCGCGCCCTCGCTCGCCGCGCAGGCCGGGGAGGTCGTCGACTGCGCGGGCAAGTGGGTCATGCCGGGCCTGGTCGAGGGGCACACCCATGTCTTCGAGAACGTCTCGAAGGTGGGGGCGCCGCCGGACGAGGCCCATCTGGGCCGGGGAGTGGTCGCCGCCGCCGACGCCGGTACGGTCGGCGCCTCGACCTTCGCCGCCTTCCGCGAATTCGTGGTCCGGCCCGCCGAGATGCGCCTGGTCAACTTCCTCAACGTCTCGGTGCTCGGGCTGATCGACTTCCGTTTCGGCGAGCTGCTCAACCCGGACACGCTGGTCGCCGAGGACGCGCTGGCCGTGGCGCGGGACAACCCGGACGTGGTCCGCGGCTTCAAGATCCGTCTCTCCGAGGACGTGGTCGGCTCGGCCTGGCGCTCGCTGCTCAAGAGCTCCCTCGCGTTGGCCGCCGACGCGGGTCTGCCCCTCATGGTCCACATCGGGGAGACCGAGGAGCCGCTGCCCGAGGTTCTGGGGATGCTCCGCCCGGGGGACATCGTCGCGCACTGCTACACCGGCAAGCCGCACGGCATCCTCGACGACGACAAGGTCATTCCCGCGGTGCTCGACGCACGGGCTCGCGGGGTCCTCTTCGACAGCGCCCACGGCAAGAGCAATCTCAGCTTCGAGGTCGCCAGGAAGGCGATCGCCGAGGGCTTCCTGCCCGACCTGCTCACCTCCGACACCAGCGCCAGGAACTGGCGCGGGCCGGTCTTCGACCTGATCACCAGCGCCGCCAAGCTGCGGGCGCTCGGCATGACCATGGACGAGATCGTGCCGCGGATGACCATCGCCCCCGCCCGGCGGCTCGGCCTGGACACCGAGGGGTACGGCACCCTCGTCGAGGGCGGTCCCGCCCACGTCACGGTGCTGGAGGACACCGAGGAGACGACCCTGCCCGACGCGGCGGGCAACTCGATCGTGGCACCCAGGCTGGAGCCGGCCCTCGTCCTGCACGGCGGGCAGCGGGTGGAGACGACGCCCTGGCGCGGCCTGGGCACCGGCCGGTGACGCCGGTCGTCGAGGCGAGACGGAGGCTGCGGAGCGCGCTGGCCGGTGGAGGCCGGGTCGTCGGCACGTTCGTCAAGCTGCCCACCGTCGACTCCGTGGATCTCGCCCGGCAGGCCGGGTTCGACTTCGTCGTCGTCGACCTGGAGCACTCCTCGCTGTCGGCGGAGACGGTGATCTCCCTGGTGCGGCATGCCGCCGCGACGGGCATCCCGGCCCTGGTCCGGGTGCCCGTCGTGGATCCGCCGCTGATCAACAGGGTGCTGGAGGCGGGCGCGGCGGGAGTGCAGCTCTCGACGCTGACCGCCGCCGCCGAGAGCGCCGCCCTGGTCGCCGCGGCCCGCTACGCCCCGCATGGGCGGCGGAGCATCAGCCTCTCCCACCCGACCGCCGGCTTCGGCGCCGTGGACCTGGCGGCGTACCTGGCGGCGGAGGCGGCGGAGCCGCCGCTGCTCGTCGGGCAGATCGAGACCGCCACCACCTGTGACCCGCTGCCAGAGCTGCTGGACGGCCTGGACGTGGCCTTCGTCGGTACCACCGACCTGGCCGTCAGCCTGGGCCTCCCCGGTGCGGAGGTGCTGCTCGCGCGGGTGAGGGAGATCGTCGACGCGGCCCGTTCCGTCGGGGTGGCATCGGGCGGCTGGCTCGCCCGTGCGGACGCCGAGCTGGCCGCCGGGAGCGGCCTCGGCGCCGCGCGTTACCTCATCGTCGGCTCGGACCTGCAACTCCTCGGTTCGGCCCTGCGCGAGGTGATGGACAAGTGGGATCAATGAAAGGAATGCCCGTGTTCAACCAGCGGCTGTACGCCACCGCCGTCAACTGGGACGACATCCCCGCGACCGAGATCCGGCCGGGTGTCCGGCGCAAGGTGTACTCCACTGACGAGATCATGCTCGCCTGGCACGAACTGGCCGTCGGCATGACGCTCAACCCGCACAAGCACGACGACTTCGATCAGCTCGTACTGATCCTGCAGGGCAGGTGCAACTACTACGTCGACGGCGTGCCGCACGAGATGTCCGCGGGTTCGATGATGCTGGTCCCCCGGGGGGCCGAGCACTACGTCGAGCCCACCGAGGGGCCGTGCGTCAACGTCGACGTGTTCAGTCCCCCGCGGGCGGACTTCGGCGACTCCGTCTGGCTGCCCGGGAGCTAGCATCCCGGGCGGCCCGGTGGCTACCGCCCGAAGTCGGCCTTCCTGATCAGGCAGTGCACCCCCTTGACCTGGTCGACGACCTGGCTGACCTCGAAGTCGGCCGCCGCGCTGAGGTAGGCGAGCGCCCTTGAGCGTTCCATGCCCTGGGTGAGTTCGAGGAACGTCACGGCTGCCCGTACGGCACGCCGCATGGCCTCGTTGAGGTCTGTGTGCAGGCCGACGGGGAGCCAGTGGGTCGAGGTCTCGGCGAACGGCTCACCGAGCGTGCCAAGGAGCGGACCGGCCTCCTTGGCGGGGATCACCGACAGGCGCAGTGTGGCGCGCAGCGGTGCCTCAAGCGCGGTCAGGGCGACCTCGCCGTCGCCCTGGGCGTAGTGCGGGTCGCCCGCGTAGAACCCGGCACCCGGGACCTGTACCGGCAGGTAGAGGCTGGACCCGACCCGCAGCTCGTTGATGTCGAGGTTCCCGCCGAAGGAGCCGGGCGGCACCGAGTGGACCTGGTCGCCGGTGTCGACCGCCACCCCCATCAGGCCCAGGAACGGCGCGAGCGGGAAGCGCGCCGCCCGCCCCTCGCCGAACGGGATGACGCCGTGCAGGCGCCCGGCCTCCTCGACCACCTCGGTGAAGACGCAGACGCTGTTGTACTCCCGCGCGCCGTCCGCGAGCGGGCCGGTGTCGGCGGCGGTCTCGGGGAACTCCCCGGGGAGCGCGCCGTAGCCGTGCCTGCTGCTGATGAACCCGTACGGCGCCCGGATCAGCAGGCTGAGCACGTCCACCTTGAGCACGTCGCCGGGTTGGGCCCCGGCGACGGAGATCGGCCCCGTCACCACGTGCGGGCCGTCGTTGTCGTAGTCGTGGGCGACGTCGGAGGCGGCCAGGTCGCGTGCGTCGGTGAGCACCTGGTCGGCGCCGACGCCGAATCCGGCGAGGTAGGAGACCGGGTCACGACCCTGGTCCTCCAGGATTCCCTCGTGACTGAGAGTATCGATGGTGACGGTGTCGCCGGACTCGACACGGAGTACGTGCTGGTGGTCGCGATTGGGCAACAGGCCCCAGAGGCTGGTGTCCGGGCTGGTGGGGAGGTAGTGGGAACCATCGATGCGGCCGGTCTTCGGCTGGAGCATTGTCCCTCCACGGGGGATACGTCGCTGTCACCGGCTGAGAAAACTCGACAAGTGTTGCGTCGCCGTTAACGGGGAGTAACCGAAGATTTCGGTGCGAAGACTGGCACTTGACACCGAGATGGCGTGGTAGCAGCATCACATAGCGAGATGGCATCTCGAATTCTCGTTCAAAGTCCGTAGGAAGGCCAGGCGCCGCGATGACGCAGCTGACACAGGGATATCCGATCTCCTCCCTCGTGAAGGAGGATGGGGAGGCGTTGTCGTTCAAGGTGCACAGGTCCGCCTACCGGTCAGATGAGGTCTTCCAGGCGGAGATCTCCCGGATCTGGGGGCACACCTGGCTCTACCTCGGCCACGAGACGGAGATCCCCAAGCCGGGTGACTTCAAGACGAGGACTCTCGGCGGGCGTCCGCTGATCTTCTGCCGCGACTCCTCCGGCGAGGTCCAGGTCTTCCTCAACGCCTGCACCCACCGGGGCACCGTGCTCTGCCGGCACAGCGAGGGCAACACGAAGTTCTTCCAGTGCTTCTACCACGCATGGGTGTTCAGCAACTCGGGTGATCTCTCGGCGCTGCCCGGCGACGACGCGTACGTCGACGTGCCGGAGTTCCGCGAGGCGATGAAGCTGCGCTCGGTGCCCAGGATCCAGAGCCACGAGGGCTTCGTGTTCATCGCCTTCGACCCGGACGTGCCCGACCTGATGACCCACCTCGGCAAGGCCGCCCACTACATGTCGCTGACCGCGAAGATCGGTCCCGCGGGCATGGAGACCGTGCCCGGGGTGCAGCTGTACTCGGTCAAGGGCAACTGGAAGCTCGCGGTCGAGAACGCGATGGACGGCTACCACTTCGCGCCCACCCACAACACCTTCGTGGGCTACCTGCGCGAGACCGGCTTCGCCGTCACCGACGACGACCAGTACGCCTACGACCTCGGCGGCGGCCACGGACTGCTCATCCTGACCGGCCACAACGGGCGGATCGGCATGGTCTGGGAGCCGAGGTTCGGCGAGGCGGAGAAGGAGCGGACGGCTCTCAAGCGCCAGGAGATGGAGGATCGGCTCGGCCCCGAGCCGGCCAAGGAGGTCGCCGACGCCAGTCGTATCCTCTTCGTCTTCCCCAACCTGCTCCTGTTCGACCTGGAGGCGCTGACCATCCGTCAGCTCGATCCGGTCTCCGCCGGCCAGACCAGCGTGCGGGCCTGGCAGTTCGTCGAGGTGGACGAGCCCGCCGAGGTGCGGGCACTGCGGATCAAGACGATGGTCAGCTTCGTCGGTCCCGGCGGCCTCGCGACGCCGGACGACATCGAGGCGTACGAGGCGGTGCAGCGCGGGATCGAGGCGACCGCGAACGCGGCGGACCCCGCCTTCGACTGGAGTGACATGTCGCGCGGCATGGCCAACGAGAAAAAGGGCAACCAGGGCCGTTCCATCGACGAGGGCGCGATGCGCAGCTTCTGGCGTCACTGGGCCACCGTCGTGGACCAGGACGTCGTGGGCCAGGACTGAGCGGGCCGGGACCGAGTCGATGGACGGTAAGAAGAGTAAGGAGAGCGCCGTGGGCGGCAGGACCATCACCCGGCACGAGGTGGAGGACTTTCTCTATCGCGAGGCGTCGCTGCTCGACGAGTGGCGCCTCGACGAGTGGTTCGCCCTCTTCGAGGAGGGCGGACGGCTGGAGGTCGCCACCACCGACTGGAAGGGCTGGGACAGCTCGGAGGCCGGCTCCTTCATGTGTGACGACTACGATCTCATCAAGGCCAGGGTGAAGCGGCTCAAGAGCCGTAAGGCGCACGCGGAGAACCCGCACTCCAGGACCCATCGGATGATCTCCAACGTGCTCATCCTGGAACAGGGCGACAAGACGGTCTGGGTGAGTGCCAACTTCATCGTCCACCGCTACCGCGACGGTGGGACCTACAGCTACGTGGGCCGCTACGAGCACGTCCTGCTGATCGAGGACGAGGGGCTCCGCTTCAGGCTCCGCAGGTCGATTCCCACCATGGAGGCCATGGACGCGGGCGCACGGCTGAGCTTCATCCTCTGATGATCAAGCACATGCTGGTCTTCCGCTTCAAGGAGGACGTACCTGCCGAGACGGTGGCGGCGGTCCTGGCGGAGCTGGAGACGTTCCCGAGCAGGTATCCGGCCATGCGTGACTGGGCCTGCGGTCCCAACGTCAGCACGCGCGACACGAGCATGACGCACGGCTTCGTCGTCGGGTTCGACTCCGAGCAGGAGTTGCTGGACTACCTGCACAGCTCCTCGCACGAGGAGTTCGTGCGGCTGCGCTGGCGGCCGGTGATCGAGCGGCAGGCCATCGTCAGCCTGCACTGCTGATCCCGCCGCGACGCCCGCGCCGACCGGCGCCACACGACGAGCACGCCACGAAGAACCAAGAAGGAATGAGGAAGGCACCATGACAGCTGACGCCCGTCCCCGGGCACCGTACGGGATGGAGTACGCCCGGATCGCGGTGCCGGATATGGCAGAGACCATTGAGTTCCTCCAGTATCACGTGGGTCTCCAGCTCGAACAGCACGACGACGAGTACGCCTACCTGCGCGCCGACATCGAGCACCACTGTGTGGAACTGCTCCACGAGCCCGGCAGGGAGACGTCGCACACGGTCGCGATCGGCTTCAGCGTGGAGTCCGACGAGGTCCTCGACGACCTGAGGGAGAGGGTGCTCGCGGCGGGGCTGGAGGTGCTGCCCCTGCAGGACAGGATGAAGGGCCTGTGCCAGCGCGGCTTCGGCGTGAGCGACCCGAACGGGCTGATCGTGGAGCTGTTCACCGAGTTCCAGGAGTACGCCGAGGCGCCCGTCATCGAGCTGCGTCCGCTCGACCTCGTGCACCCTTTCATCGCCACCGACAAGTACGACGAGTCCCTGGCCTTCTACACCGGGGTGCTCGGCTTCATGGCCTCCGACTACGTCGGGGACGGCACCGTGTTCCTGCGGGCCGAGGACCGTTACCACCACAGCCTGGCCCTGCAGCGCAACAACGAGTACTACGTCGCCCACCTGTGCTTCATGATGAAGAGCCTCGACCACGTCATGCGCGGCAGGGCACGCGCCCTGTACAAGGGGGTGCCGATCGCCTCCGACATGGTCAACCACTCCGCGTCGACCTCGATCGCCTTCTACATGTTCGAACCCAAGCACGGGCCCAGGTACGAGCTGTGCGACGGCCACCGGGTCTTCACCCCCGAGGAGCACGAGACGCACCGGCCGCGCAGGATGGCCGTCGACCCGCGCAACATCGACGTCTGGCGCGCCGCCGCCGACGACTGGGGCCGTTTCTGAGCGGTGTCCCCGAACGGAGAAGGCGAGCAGCCCCGGCCCGCGACGGGCCGGGGCTGCTCGCCTTCTCGGTGGGTGTGGTTAGCCCACGATCCTGGTCTTGACCTTCTTCACGAAGTACCAGCCCTTGGTACCCAGACGCTCCAGCTCCTCCCGGGAGAGGTCCTCGGCGCCGGTCTGGAGGTCGTAGGTGTCGACGCCCAGGATGGCCTCGGCGGTCCGCCCCGACTTCTTGCCGAGCTTCACCGTGATCGTGATGATCTCGTAGTCATCGATCTCAAGGGCGTAGGGGGTAAAGCACCAGAATCCGTCTTTGAAGTTGTCGCATTCCGTGCCCCTGGGCGCGGAGATCGCAGTGACCTTGGAGTGCTTGGGCAGCAGGCCGCCCATGTAGAAGGCGTCGGCCGCGTAGGGGCCCTTGTTGACGGCCTTGATCTTGTAAGTGACCTTTCCGCCGGCCTTGACCTTCTTCGGAGCGGAGACGCTGACCGTGAAGGAGGAGAACGGTTCGGCCGCGGCCTTGACCGCCGCCGGCACCTGCGCGGGAGCCGCCGAGGCGGGGGTGGCGAACAGCATGCCGCCGGCCAGCGGGGCGACCAGAGCAAGAGCGGCGATCTTGGAGATCGGGTGGCGCATCAAACGTCTCCCAGCTGAAGAGTTAAGGGGACGCCTGGAACGCCCCATAAAGTTCCAGCGTTTTATCACACATATAGATGTGGGGAGAAATCATATTTCGCTATGTGATTTAGGTGGAACACCTGGCGCGGCGCCGTACCGGGTGGAGGTGCCGGGCGGGGCAGGGCCACACCGACCGGCACGCCTCGTGCGATCCGGGGCCCGGAGTGATCTGAGGCTCGAAAGGGCCGGGACTTCGCGCTGTGCAGAGGCCTGGGCCTCGTGAGGAACCCGAACCGGGAAAGGCCGGGTTTTGAAAATGCCTTAAAGGCGCACTAAGAGGATTTTAGGGGATGAAACCGGCTGGGGCTGTTTTCCGCGCGTGCCGCGTCGTCGACGTACGGGGCGTCACGATCGTCGCTGTTTTCGGCGATCGCCCCAGGGGGACGGCGGCACGCGCGGAACGCGCGGTTAGCGGAGCACCCGGGTCTTCACCCGCACGTACTTGACGTCGCTGCCGATGTCGATGCCGTGGATGTCGAAGGTGCCGAGCCCGCCCGCGGGGACGTCGATCGAGGCCGAGCCGAAATCGGCGGCCGCGGTGCCCCTGGCGCTGTTCTTCAACCAGACCCTGACCTTGATGGTGGCCGTCTTTCCGGGGTTCAGGGTGTCGAGCAGGCAGCCCACCTCGCGGCCGGAGATCTCGCAGTACGACCCGGCGGGCTTGCGGATGACGCGGACCTTGGAGACCTGCGAGGGAAGGTAGCCGCCGATGTAGGCGATGTCGGTGTACCACTTGCCCACGTTCTTGGTCGTGAGCGTGTAGACGTACGAGTCACCCGCCCAGGCCCTGCGAGGGTAGGTGACGGTCAGCTTCAGCGGCGCGAGCGGCTTGTCGGCGTGGACCGTCCCCTGCGGGGCGGTGATCCGGGGAGCCGCGGCGTTCGCGGTTCCAGGGGTGAGCAGCATGCCTCCCGCCAGGGCGATGGCGGCGAAGGCGGTCAGGTGCCGGCGCATTTCTTTACTCCAGTCGGAATTCGGTGATCCCCCGTTGGTTAATGAGATCAGCATGTGGGAGCTCACTTGGAGATTCCTTGTGACTGACTGGCCGACCGAACGGTGAGCGGTTGGACGACGCGTCGGGTGCCCGCCGCGGCCCGGTCCTCGCCTCCCTCACCCGGGGGTCTCGGCAGCAATGGGGCAGAATCCAACGAACCCACCTCTGACCTGGGGTTACTTGGGTTTGGGGGACGCCTGACGATTCGCGGTGCGCGGACAAGGCCTACTCCTGCCGGCCGCACCGGGTGCCGATCGGGAAGCGGCGATCCGACGCGGCCGGGTCTGGCTCACCACCGTGCCCTTCGCGCCTTGGACGCGAAGGGACTCCCTGTGCCCATCTGTGGCGCCTGGGAGTGCGCGGAGTCTTTGAAGTCCGCCAGGAAATGTCGCGGCGGGATGTCGAGAACCCGAGCGCGGCTTCGTCCCCGGAGTGAACACGGCCACAATGGGCCGTACCGCACTGAACTGAGGAGAACATGATGGCCAAGTACCTGCTGCTCAAGCACTACCGGGGCGCGCCGGCATCGGTCAACGACGTGCCGATGGACCAGTGGACGCCGGAGGAGCTTTCGGCCCACCTGCAGTACATGCGGGACTTCGCCGCTCGGCTCGAGGGCACCGGCGAGTTCGTCGACGGTCAGGCGCTCTCCCCGGAGGGCACGTTCGTCCGCTACGACGGCGAGGGGCGGCCGCCGGTCACCGACGGCCCGTTCGCGGAGACCAAGGACCTGATCGCCGGCTGGATGGTGATCGACGTCGAGACCTACGAGCGGGCGCTCGAGCTGGCCGGCGAGTTGTCCGCGGCTCCGGGTGCGGGTGGGAAGCCGATCCACGAGTGGCTCGAGGTGCGCCCGTTCTACGCCGAGCAGCCCACGGTAACCGAGTGAACGAGTCGCTGCTGCGGGAGCTGGTGCCCGCGGTGATCGGTGTTCTCGTCCGTCGTGGAGCCGACTTCGCGGCGGCCGAGGACGCCGTGCAGGACGCCCTGGTCGAGGCCGTGCGCGTGTGGCCGGACGACCCGCCGCGGGACCCCAAGGGCTGGCTGGTCACCGTGGCCTGGCGTAAGTTCCTCGACGCAGCCCGCGCCGATACCTCCCGACGGCATCGCGAGGTACGTGTCGAGGGCGAGCCCATGCCCGGCCCGGGCGAGGTGGTGGACGACACGCTCCAGCTGTACTTCCTGTGCGCGCGCCCGTCCCTGACACCGGCTTCGGCCGTCGCGCTCACGCTGCGCGCGGTCGGCGGCCTGACCACGCGTCAGATCGCGCAGGCCTACCTCGTGCCGGAGGCGACCATGGCCCAGCGGATCAGCAGGGCCAAGCGGGCCGTCTCAGGCGTCCGGTTCAACCAGCCCGGTGACGTCGCCACGGTGCTGCGCGTGCTCTACCTGGTCTTCAACGAGGGCTACTCCGGCGACGTCGACCTCGCCGGCGAGGCGATCCGGCTCACTCGCCGGCTGGCGGCCAAGGTCAACCATGAGGAGGTCGCGGGCCTGCTCGCGCTCATGCTGCTCCACCACGCACGGCGCCCGGCACGGACCGGCCCCGACGGCAGGCTCGTGCCTCTTGCCGAGCAGGACCGCGGCCTGTGGAACACCCGTCTGATCGCCGAGGGCGTCGACGTGCTCCAGGCAGCCCTCACCCGCGACCGCCTGGGCGAGTTCCAGGCCCAAGCCGCCATCGCCGCGCTCCACGCCGACGCCCGGACGGCCGAGGAGACCGACTGGGTGCAGATCGTCGAGTGGTACGACGAACTGGTGCGCCTCACCGACAGCCCGGTGGCCCGCCTCAACCGGGTCGTCGCGGTCGGTGAGGCCGACGGCCCGCGGGCCGGCCTGGCCGCCCTGGCGGGGCTCGACCCCGCCCTGCCCCGCCACGCCGCCGTCGCGGCGTACCTACACGAGCGTGACGGTGACCCGGTGACCGCGGCACGGCTCTACGCCGAAGCTGCCCGATCGGCGCCCAGCCTCCCCGAACGCGACCACCTCACGCGACAGGCCGCACGGCTCAACGCGCAGCTGCGCAGTTGAGCGGCGGGCGTTCACCGACCCGATGGGGATGGTCTGCTCACCCCGTTGGCCGGCCGGACCGCGTCACCTGCCGTTCAAGAGGCCGACATCCCGTGCTCCTCGCTCCTGACCAGCGATCACCGTAAGAGGAACCCCCACCGGACACCCGGCACCGATCGCGCGTCGGGTTCATCACCGTCGACATCGAAGCCGAGCTCATCGAGGGGTGGCGGCCCCTACACCCGAACAGGGGCCACGACGCAGGCCTGCCCTTCCTGCTCCCCGGTGCCGCAGATCAGGGCAGTTCCGGGCCGGGAGTCGACGCTGCCGTGGAGCCGCTGTCCTGATCAGCTGCCGAGCCTGCCGAGTAGGTCTTGGATCGCTTGGAGAACGGCGTCGGGACGGCGGAATATGACGGAGACATGTCCGGCGTCGTCGATGACGCGGTTCTCGCCGTGCGAAACAGATTCGACCAGCGCGGTGTAGAGCCGCGTTTTCGCTTCGGCCTCCTCGTGGAGGAGCGATGTGGGCATGCCCTGGGTGACCGCTTCTTTGAAGGGGTCGATCGCTACAGCGGTGAGTACGATCAGCGGGACGTCGGGCATCGGTCCCGCGTTGCGTACCTCGTCATGGAGTTGGTGACGGTTGGCCGCCTCCTGGCCGCCGATCTTCAGCCATTCCGGGCTGACGTGTCGTTCGATCAGCGACTCGCGGATCTCCTCCGGCCAGTCGGCCATCTCCCGCGCGAACAGGGCGCGGTAGAACTGGATGATTTCGTCGGGCAACTCGTCAGGCACCGCCTCGCCGGGGTCCCACGCCTGATACAGCTCGTTCAGTTCCTTGGGCATGTAGGAGTCGTAGTCCTCGTGTTCGGGCTCCACCAGAACCAGGCCCGCCACCTCGTCGGGGAAACGCTGCGCATAGTGGCGTGCGTGGAGGCCGCCGAGGGAATGACCGACCAGCAGGTAGGGAGCGGGCACGCCGACGACCCGCAGCAGCTCGCGCAGCTCGTCGGTGACCTGGGTGGAGGTGCGTGGCAGCTCGGCCCGGTCGCTCCACCCCGTTCCGGCCCGGTCGTAGAGCACGCTCGTGGTGAGTTCAGCGGCCCGCTGCTGAACGATGAAGCCGTCCATGCCGGATGAGCCGGCCCCGGGTAGGAACACCACCGCCGGGCTCCCGCTGCCCGATCGGTGGAGGAACAGTCTCCGATCCCCGACCTGGTGGTGCCGTCCCACTGGCGGCGTTGCCTCGGTCGTTTGGCGTTGCATCGCTGACTCCCTCACTGCCGGCGCCGGCTTGGCGGAGACGAGAGCGCACCTTTCGGGGTCGCCACCCGTCGCCACGCCATCGGGCATGTGCTTTACCAATTTCAGGAACGGTACCAGATATGGGATCGTAGGGCTGTGGACACCCTTGATCTGCTCCTGCACCCGGTCCGGCTGCGCATCGTGCACGCCATGTCCGGCGGTCGCACCCGCACCACGTCCGGCCTGTGCGCCGGCCTGCCCGACGTCCCCAAGACCACGGTGTACCGGCACGTCGGCCTGCTGGCCGAGGCGGGAGTGCTGGAGGTCGTCGACGAGCAGCGCGTGCACGGTGCCGTCGAACGCCACTACCGGCTACGCCGCGAGCATGCAGGGATCGACGCCGACATGGCCGCGTCGATGTCCCTGGACGAGCACCGTCACGGGTTCGCCGCAGCCATGGCCGCCCTGCACGCCGAGTTCAACGCCTACCTCGACCGGGACGGAGCCGACCCGACCGCCGACTCCGTGGGCTACCGGCAGGGCACCGTCTGGCTCAGCCCGGACGAGCTCGCCGAGATGATCGACGAGCTACGCGACGTCCTGGCCTCCAGGGCGGGCAACAAACCCGCGCCCGGCCGCAGCCCCCACCTCCTGAGCATGATCCTGTTCCCGACGGAGGAACCACCGCGGCACGAGGCCGGCCGGCAGGCCGACGACCACTCCTGAGTCCATGCACGGCTTCTGGTAAACGAGCGATTCCGAGAGAAGATCACCAACACACCCCGCCGCCCGCCCCGGTCGACCTCGACCGGCTATCAGCCGACATCCGCATCGGCTACGCCCGCTGCTCCTCCCTCACCCAGGAACTCCAGTCCCAGCTGGACGCCCTGGAGGCGCACGGCGCGGCGGACGGACCGGACGGCCGTCCCGCTCGATGGCCGGCGGCCCCGGCAACCGGATCGTCAGCGAACGCACCTCCTCGGCCTTGATCGTGGTACCGGCCGCCGCACGGGCGTCCGTCCACCGGTACCGAGCCCGCCGAACGGTGGCGCCGAGCTCTCATCGGACCGGGGCTAGAGTCGTTCCGTGAGCTCCGAGAGTGAGGACCGGGACGCCGTGCTGCACGCGGTGAGCTCGGCCGTCCTCGCGGTGACCAGGCATCTGTCGGTCCGGGAGGTGCTCGGCGTCATCGTGCGGTCGGCGGGGCGGCTGCTGGACGCCCGCTACGCCGCGCTGGGCGTGCCCGACGACCAGGGGGCGTTCGCCGAGTTCGTCGCCGAGGGCATCTCCGACGAGGAGTGGGACGCGATCGGGCCCACGCCCCGCCAGCACGGCATGCTCGGCGCCCTGCTGCGCGAGGGCGTGCCGGTCAGGCTTCCCGACATCCGCAGGGACCCCCGGTTCGAATACTGGCCCCGTGCCCATCCGGTGCTCAAGGACTTCCTCGGGGTGCCGATCCTCGACGGGGACGAGGTGCTCGGCATCATCTTCCTGTCCAACAAGCGGGCCCCGGGCGGCTTCACCGAGGCCGACCAGCGGCTGCTCACCATGTTCGCCGCGCACGCCGCGCTCGCCCTCACCAACGCCCACCTGTACGAGCGGAGCCGGGAGCTCACGCTGGTGGAGGAGCGCACCCGGATGGCCAGGGAACTGCACGACGCGGTGACCCAGAAGCTGTTCTCGCTGCGCCTCACCGCGCGGGCCGCGGCGTCGCTGGTCGCCGGCGACCCGGTACGGGCGGTGCGGGAGCTCGACCGGGTGGAACGGCTGGCGGGAGAGGCGCTGGCCGAACTGCGGGCGGTGATCGTCGAGCTCCGGCCGGCCGAGCTCGACCGGCACGGCCTGGCCGAGACGCTCCGCAAGCACGTCCGCCTGCTCGACCGGCTCCACCCGGCCTCGTTCTCGTTCGAGGAGGCTCCGGTGTGCGACCTCGAACCCGAGATCGAGGCGGCCGTGCTGCGGGTGGCCCAGGAGGCACTGCACAACGCCTCCAGGCATTCGAAGGCGCGTGCCGTCGGCGTACGGCTGGGTTGCGAGGGCGGGCGCGTGTTTCTGGAGGTGAGCGACGACGGGACGGGATTCGAGGTGACCGCCGCCGTGGGACGAGGGCTGGGCATCGCCTCGATGGGCGATCGGGCGGAGGCCGTCGGCGGCAGCGTGCGGGTGAGGTCGGAGCCCGGGGGCGGCACGCTCGTCCGGATGGAGGTGCCGGCGTGATCCGCGTCCTGATCGCCGACGACCACCCGGTCGTCCGGCAGGGGCTGCGTACCTTCCTGGACCTCCAGGAAGACCTCGACGTGGTCGGCGAGGCCGCCGACGGCGCCGAGGCGGTCGCCCTGGTGGAGACCCTCGCCCCGGACGTGCTGCTGCTCGACCTGAAGATGCCGGTCCTCGACGGGCTCGGCGCGCTGCTCCTGCTGGGGGAGCGGGGACTGTCGCCGCGGGTGCTCGTGCTGACCTCGGTCAGTGACCGGGAGGACGTGGCCCCGGCGATGCGGGCGGGCGCGGCGGGCTTCCTGTACAAGGACGTCGAACCGGCAGCGCTCGTGCACGCGATCCGGGCGGTGCACGGCGGCCAGGTGCTGCTCGCTCCGGAGGCCGCGGAGGCGATGCTCTCCCTCTCCGGATCCGTTCCGGCCACGCCGGAGGGCAGACGGGTGGCACCGTTGACCGAACGGGAGCGCGAGGTGCTCGCGCTGATCGCGTCGGGCCGTTCCAACAGGGAGATCGCCAGACAGCTCACCGTGGCGGAGAAGACCGTGAAGACCCACGTCTCCAACGTGCTGATGAAGCTGGGCGTGCAGGACAGGACCCAGGCCGCCCTCTACGCGGTGCGGAACGGCCTGGCCTGACCGGCGTGCGAGGTCAGGTGTCCTTCTTCTCCTCACGCCGTCCCGGCGGCGGGGGCGGCGGCGGGGGAGGCGGCGGCGGTGGCGGGGTGTAACTCCCGCCCCCACTGCGCTTGGGTTTGGGCGGTGTGGGATGGACGATCTTGGTTTTCACCGTCTTGAGGTAGTACCAGTGGGGGAAGTTCAGCCGCCTCCACTCGTCGCGGCTGAGGTCCGCGCCTCCGGTCGGGACGTTCCAGGTGTCGGCGCCGAGCTTGGCGACCGCGGTGCCCCTGGTCCGCTTGTTGAGCTTGACCCAGATGCGTACCGTCTCCGACTCGCCCTTGCCGATGATCCAGGGCGTCACACACCAGAAGCCGTCGGTGTAGAAGTCGCAGTCGGTGCCTTTCGGGCCCTTGTAGTAGACGGTGCTGTTGATGCCTTTTGGTAGGAGGGTCCCGCCTACGTAGAAGTAGTCGGCCTTCTGTGGTCCCCGATTGGTGATTTTGATCGTATACATGAACTCTTGGCCGCTTCTGACCCGTTTTGGGGCCTTCACTGAGACCTTGAAAGCGGACCAGGGCCTGTCCAGACCCGCCGCTGACGGGGCCACGGCCGAGACGTCCGTCCGGGTCGCCGACAGGACCTCGGAGGAAGCCGGGGACTGTGTGTTCGCGGCGGCGGCCGAGGCGTTGGGGACGATCGCGAGCGGAGTGATGAGGCTGAGACCTAGGAGCGTGCCGAAGCTTCGGCGCATGGGCGTCTCCGCACGAGCTAGGGGTGACCGTAGTCACCATTTGTTTCGAAGATTATGACTTAAGAAGGACGCGCCGGAAGAGTGAGTGATCTACCTGAAAATTAGTTATTTGCGTATCTTTGGTGACTCGGGGACGGCGGCGGTTCACAGGCTGGACAACGGGGAGGCTCAGGTGCCGGATACGAGCCCGCTGCGCAGGGAGGACCCGGAGTCACTGGGCGACTACCGGCTGCTCGGCCGCCTCGGCGAGGGGGCACAGGGGGTGGTCTACGCGGGCCGGGGGCCCGACGGGGTGATGGTGGCGATCAAGCTGCTCCACCCCAGGCTGAGCGACACCGGCATGGACGGCGCCCGGTTCCTCCGTGAGGTCTCCGCCGCCCGCCGGGTGGCGCCGTTCTGCACCGCCCAGGTGCTGGGCGCCCACATGGACGGTGACCGCCCCTACATCGTGAGCGAGCTGGTGGAGGGGATCTCCCTGCAGCGGGTCGTGCAGGCCGAGGGACCCCGCGGCGGCAACGTGCTCCACCGGCTCGCGGTCGGCACCGTGACCGCGCTGGCCGCCATCCACCGGGCGGGCATCGTGCACCGCGATTTCAAGCCCAGCAACGTGCTGCTCGGTCCCGACGGACCCCGCGTGATCGACTTCGGCATCGCCAGGGCCCTCGACTCGGCGATGACCGTGACGAGCGGAGTGGTCGGCACCCCCGCCTACATGTCGCCGGAACAGGTCTCCGGGCACCGGGTCGAGCCCTCCTCCGACATGTTCAGCTGGGCGTTGACGATGGTGTTCGCCGCGACCGGGCGGCCCGCGTTCGGCCAGGACAGCGTGCCCGCGGTCATCTACAGGGTGATGAACGAGGCCCCCGACCTGTCCGAGCTTCCCGACACCCTGCGGCCGATCGTCACCTCGTGCCTCAGCAAGCAGGCCGGGGAACGGCCCAACGCCTCCGAGGTGCTGTTCGCGCTTCTGGACACCCAGTCGGAGGAGGCAGCCGCTCCCGAGCCTCCGCTCGCCGCTCCGCCCCTGCCCACTGCCCTGCCCGCGCCTTCGCCCGCCGTTCCGCCCGTGCCCCCGCCCGCCGCCTCGACCGTGCCCCCGCCGCCCGCTCCCGAGACGTTGTGGGTGCGGCCGTCAGGGGCGGACCCGGGGGAGCCCGGCGCGGCCCCCCACGCTCCGGGCGGCAGGGCAGGCACCTCCCCGGCTGCTCCTCCGCCCGCGGCCGTCCCCTTCACCTCCCCCGCGGGACCCGCGCACTACCCGGGCAACCTGACGCCCGTCGGCCGGCAGGCCGCGCCCCCGCCGGGGGCGTACCCCCCGCCACCGCCGCGGCACCCGGACCTCTTCGGTGACCCGGTACCCGGCGCGCCCGGCGAGCACGGTGAGCACGGCGAGCACGGGACGCGGCGCAGACGGGCCGCCCTCGTCACCGGGGTGCTCGTGGGAGCCCTGGCCCTGGCCACCGCCGTGCTGGTGGCGGTGCCGAGCATGCGGAACGACACCACGGCGAGCTCCCCGGCTCCCGATGCCGGTACGCCGTCGTCCTCGATTCCCTCCACACGGCCCCCCACGGCCGCCTCGCAGGCTGCCACGCAGGCCCCGACACCTGTCGCGCAGGCCCTGACCCCGGCCCCCACGGCGAGTCTCACGACGGCGCCGACCTCCGAGCCGTCCGAGCCGCTCGCCATGCCGCCCACCGCGGTGCTCTTCGACGGTCAGGACGGCAAGGCGCTCAAGGGGCACAGCAGGGCCGTACAGTCCCTCGCCAAGGTCGAGATCAAGGGCAGGCCCACGGTGGTCTCGGGCAGCCAGGACGGTTCGCTCGGGATCTGGGACCCCGCCGAGCACAAGAGGCTCCACCGGCTCCGCGGCCACCGGGGCGAGGTCTACGCGGTCGCCACCGTCACCTTCGGCGGCACGCCGTACGCGGTGACCGGCGGCTACGACCACTCCGTCCGCCTGTGGAACCTGAAGACCCGCAAGAGCAGGGTTCTCGGCCACCACCCCATCGCGGTCTTCTCCGCCGCGGCGGGCATCGTGAACGGTTCACCGGTCGCCGTCACCGGGGACGGCGACGGCACGCTCTACTTCTGGAACCTGAAGAGCCGCAGGTTGCTCAGAGTCGTCTCCGCGCACCGCGACGACGTCAACTGGCTCGCCTTCGGCAAGATCGGAAAGCGCTCCGTCGTCGTGTCCGCCGGCGCCGACAAGACGCTGAAGATCTGGGACCTCGTCACCAGGAAGCGGTACGGCAAGGTCTACCGGGGGCACAGCGGGCGGGTCTTCTCGGTGGCCTTCGGCAAGCTGGGCGACCGCACCGTGGTCGCCTCGGGCGGCAAGGACAAGAAGATCAGGATCTGGGACCCGAAGACCTCCAAGACCATCGGCAAGCCGCTCAAGGGTCACGGAGGCAACGTCTACTCCCTGGCGTTCGGCACGGTGGACGGGCGCACCGTGCTGGTGTCGGGCAGCACGGACGGGACCGTCCGGCTCTGGGACCCGGCCGAGGGCAAACCCCTTGGCAAGGCGATCAAGGCACACAAGGGCGGGGTCTACTCGGTCACCGTCATGACCATCGGCGACCGTATGGTGGCCGTCTCGGCGGGCAAGGACCGCACCGTCAAGCTCTGGAAGCTGACCTCCGGCCGGTGACCCGCCCCGCGACGGGCTCTCGGACCGGGCCCTCAGACCAGCTCGGTGATGGCGTGGTGGGCGACCACGCGGGCCCGGCGCACCGCGCGGTCGAGCTCACGCAGGGCCTCGGCGCGCACGGCGAGCTGGCCCGAGGTGAGCCCCCGCTCGTCGGCGATGCGGAGCACCGCGGCGAGACGGGCGGCCAGGGCGGCGACCCGATGGGCGCGGGCGGGATAGCCGGGGGCCAGGCCGTCATCGGTGATCTTCAGCTGCCGGTGGCCCTGGGCCGGACCCCCCACGCCGAGCAGGGCGTCGGTGGCCACCCGCATCGCGCGGGTCAGCTCGTGCTCCGCGTCGGCGAGAGAGGGCAGGTCGGGTGCCGTGGCTCGGGCCTCCAGCACGCTCCAGCGAACCCCGGCGTACGATGACCCGCGGTGGTCCTTTACCGGGACCAGGCCAAGGCATCTGTCACCGAGCACGGCTGTCGCCGCCTGTCCGGCCTCGATGGCCGCGGAGTTGAAGGGGGGCGGTCCGGTGAGCCCGAGCGGGTCGCCCGGGACGGGCAGGGCCAGTCGCAGCGACTTCATACCCCCGATCCGCAGGTCGGCGAGGAACCCGCGGAGGGGAAGGTCGCCGCTTTCCGCGGCGACGACTTGGGGGCCGGCCTGTCGTTCCACGCGGTCGGCGGCCTCGTCGAGGCCGACCTGTCCGGCGAGCCAGGCGTTGCCCCAGCAGACCAGGGTGGCCGAGATCGGTGAATCAGGGTGCACCGATCCACGATATGCGCTCACCCTGCAATAGGTTTTGTTCCAGCGATTCACAAGGAGGCGTAAGGGATGGGCGGTCAGGTGCTTCGGCTACAGGACGTCACCGTCCGCAGGGACGGGGCGGCCCTGCTGCGGGAGATCGACTGGACCGTTCACGAGGACGAACGGTGGGTCGTCATCGGTCCCAACGGCGCGGGGAAGACGACGTTGCTGCAGGTGGTCGGGGCGATGCTGTTCCCCACCGAGGGCATCGTGGAGATTCTGGGCGAGCGGCTCGGCCAGAGCGACGTCTTCGAACTGCGGCCCCGCATCGGGCTCGCGAGCGCCTCACTGGCGGAGAAGGTGCCGCCGGAGGAGAAGGTCATCGACCTGGTGCTCACGGCCTCGTACGCCATCCTCGGCCGCTGGACGGAGGAGTACGACTCCCACGACGTCACGCGCGCCGTCGAGCTGATCGACCAGTTCGGATGCGCCCACCTGATCCGGCGCCGGTTCAACACGTTGTCCGAGGGAGAGCGTAAGCGGGTCCAGATCGCCCGCGCGCTCATGCCGAACCCGGAGCTGCTGCTGCTGGACGAGCCCGCCGCCGGCCTGGACCTGGGCGGGCGCGAGGACCTGGTCCGCCGCCTGGCGACGCTCGCGCACGATCCGAAGGCGCCGACCATGGTGCTGGTCACCCACCACGTGGAGGAGGTGCCCAGCGGGTTCACCCACGCGCTGTTGCTCCGGCACGGCTCCGTGGTGGCCCAGGGGCCGATCGAGCAGGTGATGACGGCGGAGAACCTGTCGCACACCTTCAGCGTCCCGCTCAGCCTGGATCAGGGGCGGGACGGCCGGTGGTACGCGCGGGCGCACCAACTCTGAACTCATTTCGGTTGTCCAAAAACCGGTAAAGCATACCCCTGCCGTGAGACGGCGGCCGGGCTCCTCCTAGCATCCGGTAAGTGCCGTGCACCTCGTCATGGGCGCGAGCCTCACCAGCAAAGGGGAGTTCATGACACCGTGGGAGGCGGCTGCGATCTTCGTGGCCGGTATCGGAGCCGGAGGCATCAACGCCGTTGTCGGCTCCGGATCTCTGATCACGTTTCCGACCATGGTCGCGCTGGGGATGCCGCCGGTCGTCGCCAACGTCTGCAACAGCGTCGGCCTGGTCCCGGGCTCGCTGACCGGCGCGCTCGGCTACCGGGCGGAGTTGAAGGGGCAGCGCCAGCGGCTGATCCGGCTGGGAATTCCGACGATCATCAGCGCGGTGATCGGCGGGGTGCTCCTGCTCTATCTCCCCGCGGAGACGTTCAACGTCGTGGTGCCCGTCCTGATCGGTGTGGCGTGCGTGCTGGTGATCGCCCAGCCGAGACTCAACAGGTGGTTGAGCGCCCGGCGGGAGCACGCCCAGCCGCACGGCGGCCCCTGGCTCTGGATCGGTGTCTTCGCCTGCGGCATCTACGGCGGCTACTTCGGCGCCGCGCAGGGCGTGCTGCTCATCGGGCTGCTCGGCAGCTTCCTCGACGACGGCCTGCAGCGGATCAACGCGGCCAAGAACGTGCTCTCGCTGCTGATCAACATGTCCGCCGCGGCGCTGTTCATCCTGATCGCGGAGATCGACTGGCTGGCGGTGCTGATGGTGGCGCTGGGCGCCGCGATCGGCGGTTTCCTCGGTGCGAAGATCGGCAGGAAGCTGCCCGCTCCGGTATTGCGCTGGTTCATCGTCTGCATCGGTGTGGTGGCGATAGTCAAACTGGTGTACGGGTGAACCTGCCTACTAGTGGGTACCAATCAGGTATGAAAGGTGACAAGGTCGAGGTTGTCATCGACGCAGGAGACAGTTCCCGTACCTACGAGGTCAGCGCCACCAGAGCGGGACGCCGCGTTGAGGTGGCCAACGCACGCGGCGGCGTCGTCGAGGTGAGCGAGGTCACCCGGAGCGGAACGGCCGTGCGCACCGCCCGGTTCATGTCCAGCCGGATCCTCGCCCTGGTGGAACACCCCGCCGACGGCAAGCCCGCATAGCCCCGAACGGCCCGAACAGCTCAGGACCGGTGGCGGGCCGGTTCTCGCCGCGCCCGGGCGGGGCGGTCCGTCATGCCTGGGCGGGACGGACCTGGAGCACGCCGTCGCGGCGGACCCGGGTCTCGAAGGACGGCTGGGGGGCCGTGGCCGGGCCGTGTACGACGGCACCGTCGGAGAGTCTGAAGGTGCTTCCGTGCCACGGGCAGACCACGCAGGCGGTGCCCTCCTCCGAGATCAGACGCCCCTGGTGGAGTGGCCCGGCCAGGTGGGCGCACTGGTCGGCGAGGACCGTGACGGTGCCCCCGACACGGAGTACGAACAGGTCGATGTAGCCGAGCCGTCGCGTCACCGGACGTCCGTCCGGCAGATCGCCGATCTCGCACAGGTCGTGCCAGCCCAGCGGGACCAGGTGGGTGACGGACTCGGCGTGGTTGGACCCGGCCGCCTGCCGGTAGGCGAGGTAGCCGCCGAGGTAGCCGCCCACGCTCGCGGCACCCAGCCCGACGAACGACAGCAGCCGCCCGGTCCGGTCGCGCCCGGTCAACCGGAACGCCAGCGATCCGGCGTAGAGCCCCAGGGAGGTCAGGTTGGCGATCGCGTGCACGAACCCCACCCGCTGCTGCTCGCGGTGGAGCGCGGACCAGTCGACGATGCCCGCGGCCACCGCCGGGGTGGCGGTGGCGAGTCCACTCGCGACCAGCAGTTGCGACGCGCGTGGATCCGAGCGGGTCACGTCGAGCACCGCGGTCGCCGCCCAGAGGCCCAGGCTGAGGTTGGCGAGCGGTGGATGGAGTGGTTTGCCGAGCGGTACCCCGTGCAGCAGGTCACGGAGCAGGCCAGGGCCGATCCGTCGGCGCACCGCCTTGGCGAGTATGCGGATCGGCCGATCGGCCCTGGGGGACCGCTCGATCCGCTCGGTGAACTCGACCCCGGGCACCAGGCGCTTAAAAGTTCGGCGCCCTGTTTTGACGGTTTCCTTCACTATCGCCCCCTTCTCGACCCATAGGGACCTACCCGGGAACGGTGTTATGCACGCGCCAAATGTCCTCGGCTGACGGAGAGAGCGATGATCTCGGTGGCGTAGGCGCCCAGCGTCGCCGACCCCTCCTCGATGATTTTCACCTTCTCCAGCACCTGTTCCGCCGTCACCTTGTAGAGCGACCAGGTGCCGCCCTCGTTGTGGTGGTTGGCCATGATGGGCGCGATCCGGTCGAGGGCCTTGGCGAACTTGGCCTCGGGAGTCCTGCGCTCCTCGAACTCGTCCCAGAGGTCGCGCAACCGCGCGGCCTGGTCAGCTGGGAGCAGCCCGAAGATCCGGTCGGCGGCCTTGCGCTCGATGCCCAACTGGGCCTCGACGGCGGAGGCGTCGTAGATGAAGGTGTCTCCCGCGTCGATCTCGACGATGTCGTGGACGAGCAGCATCGCGACGACCCTGTCGAGGTCGGTGCCCGGTGGTGCGTGTTCGGCCAAGACCATCGCCAGCATGCCCACGTACCAGGAATGCTCGGCGTCGTTCTCCCGCCGCGACCCGTCCATGAGGGTGTTGCGGCGGACGATGCGTCTGAGCTTGTCGATCTCCATGGCGAAGGTGAGCTGAGCGTGTAGACGGTCCTGTGCTAAAGGGGTGGTCACGCGCGCAAGCCTAATGCGCGTCGATCCCCCTTTTCCGAGCGATCATGGGATCATGCCCGGCCGAGTGTGACGGGGACCCCGTTGAACACGGCGTTTCCCGAGGGTACGTCCACGATGGAATCGTCTGTCAGCGCGTTCGCGTTGACCCCCGCGTGCTTGGCGGCCACCAGTTGCGAGGTGCCCGCGTGTCCCCATCCGTGGGGCAGGCTGACCACTCCCGGCATGATCGTGTCGGTCGGCTCCAGCGGTACGACCAGCTCGCCGGCCGCCGAGCGCACCACCGCGTGCTCGCCCAGCCCGAGCCTGCTCACGTCGTCCGGGTTGATCTGCAGGGTGCACCGGTTGGTCCCGCCGACCAGCGGGCCCACGTTGTGCAGCCAGCTGTTGTTGGAGCGCAGGTGGCGCCGGCCGATCAGCACGATCTCCGCGGGTGGCACGGTCAGCCGCCCGCGCAGCCGCGCGACGTCCTCGACCAGCCGCGGCGGGGCCAGCTCCACCCGCCCCGAGGCGGTGCGGACGATCTCCGTCAGCCGAGGTTCCAGAGCGCCCAGGTCGATGCCGTGCGGGTTCGCCAGGAGCGTGGCCAGGGAGAGCCCGTAGGGGCCGAGCCTGAGCATGGCGTCCAGCCGCATCTCGGCTCCGCTACCGCCGTCCAGCGAGGCACGCAGCTCGGCCGGGTCCCCGCCCTCCATCGGTGAGCCGGGCGTCTCGGCCGCCTTGCGGAGCATCTGGTCGAGGATCAGCTCGTCGAGCAGGGCCGGGTCGGCGTCCGCCCCCTGCCCAGAGGCGATCATCGTCAGCCGCGCCATGATCTCGGCCTCGGAGGGACGTCCCGGCTCCAGTGGCAGGACCGGCGGGGAGAACCTCGCGTAGTTGCGGACCGCGACGAACAGCAGCGACAGGTCGTAGTGCGGCGACTGCATCACCCGGGGCGGTGGCAGGATGACGTTCGCGTGCCTGGTGGTCTCGTTCAGGTACGGGTCCACACAGACCATGAACTCCAGGTCACGGAAGGCCGCGTCCAGCCGGGGACCGCCCGGCGCCGACAGCACCGGGTTGCCGGCCACCATGACCAGCCCTTTGACCTGCCCCTCGCCCGGTGTCTCGATCTCGTCCGCGAGGGTGGCCACCGGGAGCTCACCGTTCGCCTCCGGCAGCCCGCGGACGCGGCTGTGCCAGCGTCCCGTGGTGTACGGCCTGCTCCTGCGGCCGTTCTCCACCGCGGTTTTCGCGAACATGACCCCGCCGGGGCGGTCGAAGTTGCCGGTCAGGATGTTGACGACGTCGACCAGCCACTGCGTGACGGTGCCGAACTCGACGGTGCAGGTGCCGATACGGGCGTAGACGGCGGCGGTCGGGGCCGCGGCCAGCTCGCGCGCCAGCCGTACGATCTCCGCGGCGGGCACCCCGCAGATCGGGGCCACGGTCTCCGGGGCGAAGTCCTCCGCCAGCCGTCTGACCTCGTCCAGCCCGTTGACCTCGACGCCCACCGAGGTCAGATCCTCGGCGAAGAGGGTGTGCACGATGCCGAACAGCAGGTAGGCGTCGGTGCCCGGCCTCACGAACAGGTGTTCGTCGGCGAGAGCGGCGGTGCGGGTGCGGCGCGGGTCGACGACCACGAGCCTGCCTCCGCGTCCGCGCAGCGCCTTGAGGCGGCCGGGGAAGTCAGGGGCGGTGCAGAGCGAGCCGTTGGACTCCAGCGGGTTGGCGCCGAGCATCAGCAGGTAGTCGGTGCGATCCAGATCGGGCACCGCGATGGCCAGCGGGTCGCCGAGCATCAGGCCGCAGGAGACGTGCTTGGGCATCTGGTCCGCGGTGCTCGCGGAGAAGACGTTGCGGGTGCCGAGAGCGCGGATCAGGGGGGTGCCGTACAGGGCGCCCGCCATGGAGTGGGCGTTCGGGTTGCCGACGTAGACGGCCAGAGACCGGCGGCCGTGTGCGTCGATCACGCCCTTCAGACCCTCCTCGACCGTGCGGAACGCCTCGTCCCAGGACGCCTCGCGCCACACCTCGCCCGTCCGGATCATCGGGACGCCCAGCCGGTCCGGGTCCTCGTCGAGGCGGCCCAGGCTTGCCCCCTTGGGGCAGATGAACCCCTTGGAAAACGGGTCGTCCGGGTCGCCCTTGACCGAGGTGACGTGCCCGGTGTCGTCGAGGGTGAGCCGGAGGCCGCAGACGGCCTCGCAGAGGGGGCAGGTCCGGTGCGCTGTTCTCATCGGCACTCCTGAGTCCGGCAAGTGAACTCATCATGGCCGTAGGCCGGGGCGAGGGGAAGCCCCCGAGGGCGAACTCGGGGGCTTCCGTGCCGCCAGGAGGACGGGAACGGCCAGTGGAACCCAGACGGCCCGCTGTGTCCCGCGGCCGGATGGGAGGTTCGCGCGGCCTGCTTCCCGTGGACCGGAGGTTCACGCGGCCCGTTGCCGTTGGTCGGCGGGCTCGTGCGGCCCGGGGAGCAGGGCGGCGGCGGAGCGGATGCCGGACTCCTCCCGCACGGTCCGGTGGGCCCGTGGGCCGACCCAGTCCGTCCACCCGTACCACCGGTCGATTCCCACCGGGGGGCCGGTGAACTCGTCCCTGCGGACGATCTCGACGGCCAGCAGGTGCGCCCACCTGCGGTGCCGAAGGACCACGGTGTCGCGGGCGTAGCACGCCGACGCGATCTCGGCCGAGAACGCCTCGAAGTCCTCGGCACAGATCCCGGCCCTGGCGAGGATCAGCGCCTTCTCCCCGGCGGCGGAAGGAGTGATCCACAGCACCAGCGGAAGCCGTCCCGAGCGGGTGTGTATCCCGGTCTCCACGCACGTCCTCTGGAGGCGGTGCCGGGAGATCAGACACCACGCGTGCGCCCTCACCCACCTGCGCCCGGAGCGGGAGGCGGCGGGGACGCCGGAGGTGCAGGCCAGAAGGGCGGAGGGCCACCAGTGGCCCTGTTTGAAGGAGAGGGCCGCCGCGGCCAGGACGGTCGAGACGGCGGCGAGCAGGACGATCTCCGTCCGCCAGCGCCACAGCCGGACGAGGAGGCCCGTCCTGCCGGGTGGCCGGCCGTCGGGGCGACCGTAGCGGTTGTTGCGGAGGTTACGCCGCGACATCGCCGCCCGCCCTCTTGCCGGGTACGGGCGCCAGGGCGAGGGCGGGGGCGGCGGTCCGCTCGGCCTTGAGGAGGTCGAACCGGGGCTCGCGGTAGTGCCTGCTCACGAAACCGGTCCTGGTCACGGTCCAGCCGAGCCGGTGGGCCCACTCGTCCTGGTCCATGCAGAGTTCTCGGTCGACGATGTAGATCAGATCGAGGATGAGGGTCTTGATTCCGCAGAGTCCCTTGGTACGGTGGAAGGACATAGGAGACTCCCTTCGTGGTTTCAACGTGGAGTTCTTGTGCCAACCGGGTCGGTGGCCGCCGACCCGGTGCTTTTTTGCGCCCGATCGGGCGCCCCCTGGTGCGTGCGACTCTGGGCCGTCGCCGGCCGATTTCCTCCGCTCCCCCTGCTGGCCTCCCCGGTTCAACTCCGTCGTGCTGGAGACGGCGCCGTTGCCGATCAGGTGCGCGCACGTTTCGCCCCGCGCGCGATTCGCGGAGGTCCTCGAAGACATCCCCCGGATGATCACCGGTGGATTCCCCGATCTTCCGAGAACCTTCCTGTTCTGATAGTCGCTCAGTAGAGATTTCCCTGCAAGACTTGCCGTAAGGAAAAAAGCAATAAACTTCTCCGAATACACTGCAAACGACAGTGTAATTTGCACTACCATTCGTCTGGTTCCTGTCGAGGCCATGACGTCCACCCGCCCGTCATGGCGAGGAGGTCGTGATGCCGGAACGTGGTAGTCCAGCGCTCCGCCGGCGTCGGCTGGGCATGGAGCTTCGCCGGCTCCGCGAAGGCCTGAACATGACCGGCGACGAGGTGTCCGACCGTCTCGGGTGGTCGACCGCCAAGGTCAGCCGCATCGAGACCGCCAAGACACTGGCCAAGGAGGAGGACGTCGAGGCGCTCTGCGGGCTCTACGGGGTCGACGAGCACCTCCGGGAGGCTCTGGTCGCGCTGCGACACGACGCCGCCCGGAAGGGGTGGTGGGAGAGGTATCGGAGTTCCGTCCCCGATGACTACATCACGCTCATCGGGATGGAGGCGGAGGCCACCATGACGCGAAACTGGGAACCCCAGGTCGTGCCCGGCCTTCTCCAGACGAAGGAATACGCCCGGGAGGTCCTCGCGGCGGGTCAACACGCCAGCCAGCTACCGTCGAGCTGGTTTCAGGATCGCGCGGAGATCCGGATGATGCGCCAGCACACCCTGCTGCACGCGCCGCGACCGCTGACGCACATAAGCGTCTTCCACGAGTCCGTGCTGAAGAACCAGTACGGCGACGCCCAGGTCATGCGGGACCAACTTCTGCATCTGATCGAGATCTCCCGGTTACCGCACGTGGAGATACGGATCCTGCCCCAGGACGTTCCGCCGCCGGTGTCCACGGGAACCTTCGTGCACCTGACGTTCTCCGACTTCCCCGATGTCGTCTATCTGGAGTCCTTGTTCGGCGGACGGTTCATAGAGGACGCGGAAATGGTCTACGGGTACGAACGGGCCTTCGGCCATCTGGCGGAGCGGGCTCTGGACGAGGCGGCGTCGCAGGAACTGATAAGAAACACAACGGAGTACTGGGAAAGATAGCGGCAGGCCGCTATGCACATATTGGAAGACAAATGAACAAGAAACATATCAGCGCCGCTGAGTGGAAGAAAAGCTCGCTCAGTTCCGTGAACGGGAACTGTGTCGAGGTGGCGGCGCTGGACGGGGGCCACATGGGGGTCCGGGACAGCAAGGAGCGGTCAGGGCCGGTCCTGGTCTTCACCCGCGAGGAGTGGGGAATCTTCGTCGGCGCGATCAAGAAAGACGGATTACATCTCTGAGAGATGAGAACGGCCCGCCGGCCGATGGCCGCGGGCCGTTTCCCCGGGCACCTCTCACCACCTCGTGCGGGTCGAGGACTGCCGGGCCGCGAAGCCGTACATCCGGTTCGAGGTTCACGGGCCCGCCGCCGACCGCTGGATGGAGGCGGTGTGCCGGGCGATCAACGATCTTGGTGGAATACCCGCCCCGCGGCCCGAGGCGCCTCAGGCGGGCGGCGCTGACGGGGATGCCCATGTGGGTGCAGATGGTGGGGGAACCGTGGGCTCCACCGTCGCCGGTTTCCCGGTATGAGGCCTGGCGCGATAAACCCGCTGGTTAGCGGACTATTCCATGTAAGAGTCTTGCATTTCCTCGTCTTCCCGATGAAATTCTGACATTGGTGCTGTTGGGTGAGAGGACGGGCATGGAATCAGGTGATGCGTTGATCTGGAAGAAGAGCAGCCACAGTTCCCTCAATGGTAACTGTGTGGAGGTGGCACGGCTCTCCGGACGTGAAGTGGGTGTGCGCGACAGCAAGGACCGGGAAGGACCGGTGCTCGTTTTCGGCCATGCCGGATGGGCCGCGTTCGTCGGTGGGGTGAAGGGTGGGGAGTTCGACTTCTGAACGGTTCCGCACCTCGGACGGGGGCTTGCCCAACGGTGGTCAGGCCCCTTTCGCGTCCCCGGGGGCGGTCTCTCCGGGAAACCGGGGGAGAAGCCGTATGGCCCGCACCTGTCGAAGGTGCGAGCCGTACGAGGAGAGGGTGTGACTATTCGGCGGTGACGCGCCCAGGCCCTGGGCGACGCCCTGGCCGAGGTCCTTGTGGATGTTCGTCCAGTACTCCACGACGCGCTTCTTCATCTCGGCGGTGACCTCCGGGGCGGAGGCGTGGCCGACGACGTTGTTCACCAGGTGGGCGCGGTCGGTGGAAGAAGATCGGCGGGTTGTTGCCGACGATGTCGTCGTTGCCCTCTTCGGTGTAGAACTTCAGCGCGAAGCCGCGCGGGTCACGCTGGGTGCCGGGGCTGCCGAGCTCACCGGCCCTGGTCCTCCATGGACGACACGGTACGGTCTAAAGTTGAATTATTCGAATAAGCGATTTACTCAACTTTTAAGGAATCGAATCTCGTAGGGCGAGTTGTGCCACACATCGCGGGTGAGATGGCATCCTCGGATACCGATGGACACGTACAGCACCGCCCGACGTCTTGCCCTGGCCGCCACGATCACCGCCTCAGCCGTGCTCCTCGCGGCCTGTTCCACGGCCGAGTCGGTCACCCCCGGCGCACTCGCCGACGTCGAGGAGAAGCCGACCCCCCAGGCGGAGCCCACGCCTACCCCCGAGCGCAAGCCGTACACCATCTCCTTTGGTGGCGACGTGCACTTCGAGGGCGTGCTGCGAACCCGTCTGAACGCCGATCCGAAGACCGCGCTCGGCCCGATCGCCAAGGTGCTCAGCCGCTCCGACCTGGCGATGGTCAACCTGGAGACCGCGATCACCACCGGTGGCACCCCCGCACCGGGCAAGCAGTACACCTTCCGCGCTCCGGCGGCCGCGCTGACCGCGCTGAAGGCGTCAGGGGTGGACGTGGCGTCCCTGGCGAACAACCACGGCATGGACTACATGCAGAGCGGGTTGACCGACTCCCTCGCCGCCATAAAACGCGCCAAATTCCCCGTTGTGGGCGTGGGCAGGAACGAGGCCGAGGCCTACCGGCCGTGGCGGACCACCGTGAACGGCAACCGCGTCGCCATCATCGGCGCCACCCAGGTGCTGGACGCGGAGTTCGTCGGGGCGTGGACCGCCTCCGGTGACAAGGCCGGCCTCGCCTCGGCCAAGAACGAGGCGCGGTTGATCCAGGAGGTGCGCAGGGCCCGCAAGAACTCCGACACCGTGATCGTCCACCTGCACTGGGGCACCGAACTGCAGAAGTGCCCCAACGAGGCGCAGCGCGGCCTGGCGCCCAAGCTGGTCGCGGCCGGGGCGGATGTCATCGTGGGCGGCCACGCGCACATCCTGCTCGGCGGCGGCTACCTGAAGAACAGCTACGTCAACTACGGCATGGGTAACTTCGTCTTCTACAACTGGGGCCCGGAGACCGGCAGGACCGGCGTGCTCACTCTGACGATCAACGGCCGCAGGGTGCTCAAGGACCAGTGGACCCCGGCCAGCATCCAGGGCGGGGTACCGATCCCGATCACCGGGCTCGGGCGGCAGCAGGCCATCGCGAACTGGAAGGCGCTGCGCGACTGCACCGGACTGGCCGCCAGACCCGGTCAGCCCGGCTGACCGGGCCGGTCCCGCTCTCCCCGCGCCGCGTCGCCTTCGATGATCACCCCAGGTCGTGCGCGGCCGGCCGCGGGAAGCGGCCTGTCAGGATCCCGTTCTGTTCGACTACTGTCTTGGACAATCCATCCAACAGGAGGTCGTGGTGCGGTGGGTCGAGTCCGGCGACGTGCGGCTGGCACTGTTCGAGCAGGGTGATCCCGCCGCTCCCACGGTCCTGCTGGTCCATGGCTATCCGGACACCCACCGGGTCTGGGACGAGGTCGCCTCGCTGCTGGAGGACCGCTTCCACGTGGTCCGCTACGACGTCCGCGGTGCCGGACTCTCCGGCGCCCCGCGTGCCACCGAGGACTACGACTACGACCACCTGGCCGCCGACATGACCGCGGTCCTGGACGCGGTGGGCAAGCCGGGAGTGCACCTCGTCGGGCACGACTGGGGCTCCATCCAGGGCTGGAAGCTGATCGGCAGGCCGGGAATCGAGGAGCGGATCCTCTCCTTCACCTCCGTCGGCGGCCCGCACCTGGACCAGGCCGCCCACTTCGTACGGCACGGCCGTCCGCGCGAGGTCGCCGGGCAGCTCCTGCGCTCCTGGTACATCGGCGCCTTCCAGATCCCCGTCATCCCCGAACTCGTCCTGCGCGCCGTGCTGCCGCGTGTGATGAGACGGTCCGTACGGGCCGGGCGCCCGGGGCACCCTGCGGACACGCTCGTCAGGGACGGACTGAACGGCCTCGGTCTCTACCGGGCCAACATGCTGACCCGCCGGGGGACGCCCGCCGAGCCCGTCCCCCGGCTACCCGTCCAGCTTGTCGAGACCACGAAGGACCTGTTCGTCTCCTCCGCGCTGCTCGCCTCGACGCGCCTGTGGGTGCCAAGGCTGTGGCACCGCCGCATCCCCGCGGGCCACTGGGCGCAGCGCAGCCATCCCCGGGTGCTCGCCCGCATGATCGCCGAGTTCGCCGAGCACGTCGAGGGGACGCCGCCCTCCAGGGAACTGCGCGGGGACCGGCCCGGCAGGCGCGGGCCCTACGACGACCGGCTGGTGGTGGTCACCGGTGCGGGCAGCGGGATCGGACGGGCCACGGCCCGCGCCTTCGCCGCGCACGGCGCCGAGGTGATCTGCGCGGACATCGATCTCGGCGCGGCCCGCCGCACCGTGGAGGGCATCGCCGCGGGTGGGGGCACGGCGCACGCCCGGCAAGTGGACGTCGCGGACACCACCGGGATGGAGGAGTTCGCGCGGGTGGTCAAAGACCGGTACGGCGTGCCCGACATCGTGGTCAACAACGCGGGGATCGCGGTGGCCGGCCCGTTCCTCGACCACTCGGTCGACGACTGGCGGCGGACCCTGGACGTGAACCTGTGGGGCGTCATCCACGGCTGCCGCCTGTTCGCCGCCCAGATGGCCGAGCGCGGCCAGGGCGGTCACATCGTGAACGTGGCCTCGCTCGCCGCCTTCCTGCCCAGCCGGCTGCTGCCCGCGTACTCGACGTCGAAGGCGGCGGTGAAGATGCTCAGCGACTGCCTGCGCGCGGAGCTCGCCGGGCAGGGGATCGGGGTCACCGCGATCTGTCCCGGGTTCGTCTCCACCGCGATCGCGCGGAACGCCAGGTACGTCGGCGAGCTCGCCGAGGGCGCCGGCAGGCCCGCGGGGAGGGCGCTGGCCGCGCGCGGGTACCCGCCCGAGCGGGTGGCCGCGCACATCCTGCGCGCGGTCCACCGCGACCTGCCCGTCGTCGCCGTGAACGCGGAGGGCAAAATCGGTCACGCGCTCTCGCGGATCTCCCCGGCGGCCGTGCGCCGGCTGGCACGGCTGGCCGGCGGCGGCGAAATCTCGCGAATGACGAATAAGCACTGACCCGACGGCGTCAGGCGGGCAAGATGGTGGGGTGTCCATCGTGCCCGCCGAGGAGCCCTGCGAAGTCCCACTGCGGCGTCAGCCCACCCAGCGACGGAGCGCACGGCGCGTGGAGCGAATGCTCGACGCGTGCGCCGACCTGCTGGACGAGATCGGCTACGACGCGCTTTCCACCACACGGATCGCCGAGCGCGCGGGGGTCGCGATCGGCTCGGTCTACCAGTTCTTTCCCGACAAACGGGCCATCGCCCAGGCGGTGACCCGGCGTCACATCGAGGGGTTCGTCTCCCGGATCGGGAGACGCTTCCTGTCGGAGGACTACGCGGGCTGGTGGGACGCGGTCGACGCGATCATCGATGAGTACGTGGAGATGCACAGGACCGTGCCGGGTTTCCGGTCCCTGCACTTCGGCGACGTGGTCGACCTCAACCTGCTCGACGCCGGTTCTGAGAACAACACGGTGATCGCCGGACGGCTGCGTGGCCTCCTCCTGCAGGAGTACGGCCTGGCCGACAGCGAGGAGTTCGACCTGGCCATCCTGGTCGCGGTGGAGGCCGGAGACGCGGTGCTCAAGCTGGCGTTCCGCCGTGATCCGAACGGCGACCCGCAGCTCGTGGCCGAGGCCAAGCGTCTGATCCGTGGCTATCTGAACCGTCAGTTCGCCCGGGTCTCGGTCTGAGAGAGCTGGGGGAGAAGGTTCTCTTCGAGAGACTCGCCGATGCCCTCAGGCGGGTTCCCGCCGCCGGTCGAGTCCGGCGTGGCGAACACGGGCCCCGCGTCGGTGGGCCGTTCCCGATACTGCCGGACCTGGCCCCGGCGTTCGAGCTGGGACCACCGCTCCTGCGCGAAGGTCCCGCCGGCCGCCTCGGCTGCCCCGGCCGTCCCGGTCTCGACGCGCCTCTGCGCCGTCGGTCTCTGCGCTTCCAGCAGTCTCTGCGCTTCCGGCCCCTGCGGGTTCTGCCAGGCCGTTCCCGGTCTCTGGGGGCTCTGCCGCTGCACATCCTGCCGTTGCGTGCGCGGCGGCCTCTCGCGCGGCCACTCCGCGCCCGGCTCGATCGGCACCGCTACGACCGTGCCGGGTCCGGGCGGCAGCGCCCCCGACTCGACGCGGGAGCTCCGGACGGGCTCGGAGGGGGTGACCGGTTGGAGACGTCGCGCCCGATGGACCCGCTCCATCCTCTTGATCCGGGCGGCGAGCTTCTCGTGACGGAGCCTGCTCTCCAGGGTGAGCAGCTCCTGGTGGGCCTGACCGATCGCCTCCATCTTGACCGACAGATATCCGGCGGACCCCGGAACGATCACGGAGAAGGCCAGGAGAAGCATCAGGGTGAAGGCCGTCTGCCTGGACATGCCCATCGCAGCTCCTCCCAATGATGTGCTCCCCTAGCAGGAGTCATCGCTCATATGCCCGTTTTACTGGAGAAACACGCGCACCGTAGTCGTTCGTTTACTCAAGGTCATATGGCCAATACCTGCCGTTGGCCGTACGCGGTCGAGCGTCGCTCGGTACTCTCGCGATGTGGCGCATGTGACACGTGAGCAACTTGATCGATTGCTTGAGCAGGCACTTCTGGCCGACGATCACGAAGCCCTGGCTCGGCGACTCGAAGCCCTGGTCGAGGCGTACGCGTCCGGCGACATGTCGCGGGCGGCGATCCTCGTGCTCGCCGCCGAGGAGTGGCGGCAGGCCGGACAGCCCGCTCGGGCCCTTGACTGCTTCCAGCGGGCGGTGGACGACGGTGGCGAGGTGAGCGTCGATCCCCGGGCCGGGATCGCCGACACTCTTTTCGAGCTCGAACAGCCGGACGAGGCGAGAGAGGTGATCGCGGCGATTCGCGCGGTCGGCGAGGTCACCGCGGCCACCGCTCTCACGGTCGCTGAGACGCTCGTCGCCTACGGAGACCTCGGGGAGGCCCATCGGTGGGCCACCGAGGGGGCGCACCGGGCGGTGGAGGGCGGCGGTGAGCACATCGCCCTGCTCAGAACCCGCTACCGGATCCGCGTCGACCTCGGGCTCCCCGAAGACGAGCTCGACGCCCTCCTCGACGCTTCGTGCTGACGGCGGCCTGCCCCGAAACCAGGAAAGGGCCGTACCCGTTGGGGCACGACCCTTCCTCCGTGGTGGTTCGCGATCCGGTGGTTACCCCACATTGAGGCCCGGGATCGTCCTCTCCAGCGCGGGGAGGACGGAAAGCTCCGCGCCGCCCTCCGTGGTGGCGGCCTCGCCCGCGGAGGTGTCCGGCACCGTGGGAGTCTCCGGCGCCGCGGGGGCCTCCGGGCGTGCGACGGCCGGAGGCTCCACCACCGGCGTTTCGGCCGACGGCAGGTCCTCGGTGACGGCGTCCGCCTGGGCCGGCTGGGGCAGCGGCGCCGTGTCGTCGTCCGGCGTGACCGCCGCTTCGGCGGGTCGCTCGGGCGCCGGGGGCACCGGGGCCCGCAGCCAGCTGATGCCGTCGCTGGGAGCACCCGGCGCGCCCGGCAGGCCGGGCAGGTCCGGCGCGTCGGCCACGATGCTCACCCAGGAGTTCGTCCACTCGTGACCGGGCAGGCTCGACAGCCCGAAGGGCAACGCGTGGAAGCCGGTGCCCGCGGCGACGCCTCCGGCATCGGCGAAGCTGACCAGCGCTGAGGCCTGGGAGAGATCCGGCAGGTCGGTGACGTGTGCGAGCCGGTCCGCGGTCACCGGCGTCTCGCCGGTGCCGGCGGTCACCGACGCCCCGGTGCCGTCCGTCGCGACCGGCGTCTCGCCGATGTTCGCGGTCACCGATGCCCCGGAACCATCTGCGATCGCCGGCGTCCCGGCGTCGCCGGTGGTCGTCGTCCCGTCGGCTGCCGCGGTGCCTCCGACGTCGCCGGCCTCCTCGCAGGCGGCCGCCATGGCCCCGGGTGCCTGCGGTGCCCCTGCCGTCTCGCGCTCCTGGCAGGGCGCGACCTCCGCCGAGGCCGGAGAGACCATGGTCCAGCCGGCGCCGGCGGTGAGCAGCGCCACCGCGAGGATTCCCCTGATGTTCCGTGATGAGTTCGACATGCACATCCCCCTGTTGCGTTCGGTAATCCGATGACTGCCGAACGTAACAGGGGGGTCTTGCCCAGGGGCGCGCTTAACCCAATGGTGGTCGAGCCATTACCGGGCCCCACCCGGTGATGGTCAAGCCCTTACCGGGCCGATGTTCAGGGAGTCACTCGCCTCGTCGAGGTCGACCAGCACCTCGTCGCCGTCCTGGACCTCGCCGGAGAGCACCTCCTTGGCCAGCTTGTCGCCGATCGCGGACTGGACGAGGCGGCGGAGCGGGCGCGCGCCGTACAGCGGGTCGTAGCCCGTCAGCGCCAGCCAGTCGCGTGCCGCCGGGGTCACCGTCAGCGTGAGCCGCCGGTCCGCCAGGCGCCTGGCCAGGTGGGTCACCTGCAGGTCCACGATCTGGGAGAGCTCCTCGGTGCCGAGCGCGTCGAACTGGATCACGTCGTCGAGCCGGTTGAGGAACTCGGGCTTGAACGAGCTCCTGACCGCGGCCATCACGGCGGTCCGCTGATCCTCCTTCGCCATGCTCGGGTCCACGAGGAACTGCGAGCCGATGTTGGAGGTGAGGATCAGGATCACGTTGCGGAAGTCGACGGTCCGGCCCTGTCCGTCGGTGAGCCGCCCGTCGTCGAGCACCTGGAGCAGGATGTCGAAGACCTCGGGGTGGGCCTTCTCGACCTCGTCCAGCAGCACCACGGTGTACGGCCTGCGCCGCACGGCCTCGGTGAGCTGGCCGCCCTCCTCGTAGCCCACGTAACCGGGTGGGGCGCCCACCAGCCGCGAGACGCTGTGCTTCTCGCCGTACTCGCTCATGTCGATGCGGACCATCGCCCGCTCGTCGTCGAACAGGAAGTCCGCCAGCGCCTTGGCCAGCTCCGTCTTGCCGACGCCCGTCGGACCGAGGAACAGGAAACTGCCGGTCGGCCGGTCCGGGTCGGAGATGCCGGCCCGCGCTCGCCGTACGGCGTCGGAGACCGCTTCGACCGCCTGCCGCTGGCCGATCAGCCGCCTGCCGAGTTCCTCCTCCATGCGGAGCAGCTTGCTGGTCTCGCCTTCGAGCAGCCGGCCTGCGGGGATGCCGGTCCACGAGGAGATGACCTGGGCGATGTCGTCGGCGCCGACCTCCTCCTTGACCATCGGGTTCTCGGGCTGGGCGGCCTTGCTGGCCTCGGCGAGCTTGGCCTCCAGGCTGGGCACCTCGGCGTACATCAGCCGCGAGGCGGCCTCGAAGTCGCCGTCGCGCTGCGCGCGCTCGGCGGCGCTCCGCACCTCGTCGATCTGCTTCTTCAGGTCGCCGACCCGGTTGAGGCCGGCCTTCTCCTGCTCCCACCGGCCGACCAGGGCGTTGAGCTCCTCCTGGCGGTCGGCGAGTTCCCCGCGGAGCCGCTCCAGCCTCTGCAGGCTGCTCTCGTCGGTCTCCTTGGCGAGCGCCAGCTCCTCCATCTTCATCCGATCCACGTTCCGCTGGAGCTGGTCGATCTCGACGGGACGGGAGTCGATCTCCATGCGGAGCCGGGAGGCGGCCTCGTCGACAAGGTCGATCGCCTTGTCGGGCAGGAAGCGGGAGGTGATGTAGCGGTCGGAGAGGGCGGCTGCGGCCACGAGCGCGCCGTCGGCGATCTGGACCTGGTGGTGTGCCTCGTAGCGCCCCTTGAGGCCGCGCAGGATGGCGATCGTGTCCTCGACGGTGGGCTCGCCCACGTAGACCTGCTGGAACCGCCGCTCCAGCGCGGGGTCCTTCTCGATGCGCTCGCGGTACTCGTCCAGCGTGGTGGCGCCGATCATCCTCAGCTCGCCGCGGGCCAGCATGGGCTTGAGCATGTTGCCCGCGTCCATCGCGCCCTCGCCGGCGCCCGCGCCGACCATGGTGTGCAGCTCGTCGATGAAGGTGACGACCTGGCCGTCACTCTCCTTGATCTCCCCGAGCACCGCCTTGAGACGTTCCTCGAACTCGCCGCGGTACTTGGCGCCGGCGACCATCGCGCCCAGGTCGAGCGCGATCAGGCGCTTGTCACGCAGGCTGGAGGGCACGTCACCCGCGACGATCCGCTGGGCCAGCCCTTCCACCACGGCGGTCTTTCCGACGCCGGGCTCGCCGATGAGCACCGGGTTGTTCTTGGTACGGCGGCTGAGCACCTGGACGACGCGCCGGATCTCCGAGTCGCGGCCGATCACCGGATCGAGCTTGCCCGCCCGGGCCCGCTCGGTCAGGTCGATCCCGTACTTCTCCAGCGCCTGGTAGGTGTCCTCGGGCGTCTCGCTGGTCACCCTGGCGTGCCCGCGTACCTTCTCGAAGGCATCGAGCAGCGCGTTCGGGCTCGCGCCGCGCGATTTGAGCAGTTGGGCGATGGGGCCGCCGTCCGTGGCGAGACCGACCAGCAGGTGTTCGGTCGAGACGTAGTCGTCCTCAAGGCCGCGGGCCCGCTGGGCCGCCGTGTTCATCACGGTGAGAAGCTGCCGGGAGCTCGACGGGGCGCTGACCGTGGCGCCCTGTGCCTTCGGCAGGGCCGCGAGCTGCTTCTCGGCCTCGATCCGCAACTGCTTCCAGTCGGCGCCCACCGCTTCGAGCAGGGGTACCGCGGTGCCGCCGGTCTGGGCGAGCAGTGAGGTGAACAGATGGGCCGGGGCGACCTCGGGGTTACCCTCCGCGGCTGCCCGCCGGATGGCGGAGGAGACCGCCGCCTGACTCTTCTGGGTGAGCTTGTAGTCCATTGACTTCCCTCGTGTGGTTCAGGAGGCGCTGCCGGCGACGCTAACGCGTCGCGGCTCGGCCGCTGGGATCCGGTGACTTCCCTCGTCGAGGGAGGCCGCTCGTTCCTCGCAACCTCCCTCTCCTCAGTCCAGTCACCGGCGCGGCCTCACGGGCTGTCGGCGACGCTGCGCGTCGCGGTGAGGCCGCTCAGGCCCAGTCACCGGCGGGGCCTCACGGGTTGCCGACGACGCTGGCGCGTCGCGGTTCGGCCGCTGAGGTCCGGTGACTTCCCCCGTCACCGGCGGGGCCTCACGGGCTGTCGGCGACGCTGGCGCGTCGCGGTGAGGCCGCTGGGATCCGGTGACTTCCCTCGTCGAGGGAGGCCGCTCGTTCCTCACGACCCCGCTCTCCTCAGTCCAGTCACCGGCGCGGCCTCACGGGTAGGAGTTTCAGGCGGGAGGTAGCTGGTACTGGATGAGGGCACGGATCATGTTCATCTCCGCGCGGAGACGGTGGTTCTCGTCACGCAGGCGCAGGGCCTCCGTCTCGAGGACCAGGATTCGCTTGATGCCCGCGAGGTTGATGCCCTCCTCCTGGGAGAGCCGCTGGACCTCGCGGAGCATCATGATGTCGCGGGTGGAGTACAGGCGTCCGCGTCCCGCCGTACGGCCTGGGCTGACCAGGCCGAGACGGTCGTACTGGCGAAGGGTCTGCGGGTGCAGACCTGACAGCTGGGCGGCCACCGAGATCACATAGACGGGTGTGTCATCCGACAGATCGAAGTAGTTGGCTTCCATGGCTACTCGCTTCTGGCCTGTTCGATGAGGTCCGCCCGTGGGTCACCACCCGAGGTGGCGTCGCGGAACTCCTCAAGGGCCCCTCTCGCCTTGTCCTCCAGCTGCTGTGGCACCAGAACCTCGATCGTGGCGAGCAGATCGCCCTTGGTGCCGTCCTTACGTGCCACACCCCTGCCGCGCACCCGGAAGGTGCGGCCGTTCGGGGTGCCCTCGGGGATGCGCAGCGTGACCGGCATTCCCTTGAGAATCGGCACCTTGATCTCGGCTCCCAGCGCCGCCTCGGTGAAGGTGACCGGAACGGTGACCGTCAGGTTCTCACCCGTCCTGCCGAACACGGAGTGCGGCTTGACGTGGATCTGGACGTAGAGGTCACCGGCGGGGCCGCCGTTCTCCCCGGGCGCGCCCTTCGCCTTGATCTTGATGCGCTGGCCGTCGCCGACCCCTGCCGGGATGCGGGCCTGGATCGTGCGGGTGCTCTTGCCCCGCCCGCTCCCCTCACATACCTGGCACGGGTCGTCCACCAGCAGGCCGCGGCCCTTGCAGTCGCGGCACGGCTCGGAGAAGGCGAAGTTTCCGAGGTTGCGGCTGGCCGCCCCGGTGCCCTCGCAGGTCGGGCAGACCCGCGGGGTGGTGCCGGCCTTGGCGCCGGTTCCCCCGCACGCGGTGCACGCGGAGGAACTGGTCAGACGGAGCGAGACCGTGGTGCCCTCCACCGCCTCGGAGAAGGAGAGCGAGACCTCGGACTCGATGTCCTGGCCGCGCCGTGCCCTGGTCGACGTCCCGCCGGGGCGGCTCGCGCCACCCCGGTTGAAGAGGCCGCCGAAGATGTCGCCGATGCGCTCCCCGGCGCCGCTCTGCTGGTGGGTGCCTCCGAAGAGGTCTCCCAGGTCGAACGGGAACCCACCCGCGCCGGTGCGCGGAGCCCCCCCGGTCCCCGCGTAGCCGCCCAGACCCGATCCGAACAGCGTCCGCGCCTCGTCGTACTCCTTGCGGCGCTTGGTGTCGGACAGGATGTCGTAGGCCTCGGAGACCTCCTTGAACTTGGCGGTGCTCTCGGAGGTCGCCGAGCTTCCGGGGTTGGCGTCAGGGTGATACTTCCTGGCCAGCTTCCGGTACGCCTTCTTGATCTCATCGGCCGTGGCGGTCTTGGGCACACCAAGGACGGCGTAGTAGTCCTTCTCCAAGTAGTCCTTGGTGCTCATCCACGTTCCTTCTCAGAGATTGGATCTTGGGGGGTCAGTTGTCGTCCGCGACGGGCTCTTCGGGCTCGGCCACCGCGACTCGCGCGGGGCGGAGCACTCGCTCGCCGATCCGGTAACCGGGCTGCAGGATCTCCACGCAGGTCGGCTCTGTGACGTCGGGGGAGTAACTGTGCATCAGGGCCTCGTGCACCGTCGGGTCGAACGGTTCGCCCTTGGTGCCGAAGGCGCTCAGCCCCAGTTTCCCCGTGGCCGCCTCCAGCGACTCGCTCACCTTGGCGAAACCGCCGGTCAGCTCGCCGTGGTCGCGGGCCCGGCCGATGTCGTCGAGGACAGGGAGCAGTTCGGCCAGCGCGCCGGCCACCGCCTGCTCCTTGACCACGGCCCGGTCCCGCTCGACCCGCTTGCGATAGTTGGAATACTCGGCCTGAAGACGCTGCAGGTCCGCGGTGCGCTCGGCGAGCTGGGTGGCCAGCTCGATCGAGGCGAGGTCCGATGCCAGGGAGGACGAGGAGGACGACCTGTCGGCCTGCTCCTTGTCGTCCTGACCCGTGGCCTCCGCCGGGGCCGTCTCGCGGACCTGTCCCGTCTCCGGGTCTATCTTCCGGTTGTCGCGGATCACCGGCTCCTCCTCGGAACCGTTCTCGCGCGTGCTCACGCTGCTGCTCCCCTCGACTTTCCGGCCGTCACTTGGTGCCGCTGTCGCGCTTCGGCTCGTCGTCCACGATCTCGGCCTCGACCACATCGTCGTCCGCCTTCTGTCCGGCGGTGGCGTCCGCCCCGGGGGCGCCGGTCGGGGCCTCGGAGGCCTGCGACTGAGCGTAGATGGCGGAGCCCATCTTCTGGCTGACCGTGGCGAGCTTCTCCGCGGAGGCGCGGATCTCGGACGAGTCGGTGCCCTCCAGGGCCTTCTTGAGCTCGGCGACGGCCTCGTTGACCTCGTTCTTGATGTCCTCCGGGACCTTCTCGGCGTTCTCGCCGAGGAACTTCTCGGTCTGGTAGACGAGCGAGTCGGCGTTGTTGCGCGTCTCGGCCTCTTCGCGGCGCTTCTTGTCCTCGTCGGCGTAGGACTCGGCCTCGCGCATCATGCGCTCGATGTCGTCCTTCGGCAGCGCGGAGCCGCCGGTGATCGTCATCGTCTGCTCCTTGCCGGTGCCGAGGTCCTTGGCGGAGACGTTGACGATGCCGTTGGCGTCGATGTCGAAGGTGACCTCGATCTGCGGGATCCCGCGCGGCGCCGGGGCGATGCCGGTCAGCTCGAAGGTGGCCAGCTTCTTGTTGTACGCCGCGATCTCGCGCTCGCCCTGGTAGACCTGGATCTGCACCGACGGCTGGTTGTCCTCGGCCGTGGTGAAGACCTCGGAGCGCTTGGTCGGGATCGTGGTGTTACGCTCGATGATCTTGGTGAAGATCCCGCCCTTGGTCTCGATGCCCAGGCTCAGCGGGGTCACGTCGAGCAGCAGGACGTCCTTGACCTCGCCCTTGAGCACACCGGCCTGGAGGGCGGCGCCGATGGCCACGACCTCGTCCGGGTTGACGCCCTTGTTGGGCTCCTTGCCGCCGGTCAGCTCCTTGACGAGGTCGGCGACGGCGGGCATGCGGGTCGAGCCGCCGACGAGCACCACGTGGGCGATGTCGGAGACCTTGATGCCGGCGTCCTTGACGACCTGGTTGAACGGGCCCTTGCACCGCTCGAGCAGGTCGGCGGTGAGCCGCTGGAACTCGGCGCGGGTGAGCTTCTCCTCCAGGTGGAGGGGACCCTCGGCCGAGGCGGTGATGTAGGGCAGGTTGATGGAGGTCTCCGACTGGCTGGAGAGCTCGATCTTGGCCTTCTCCGCGGCCTCACGCAGGCGCTGGAGGGCCATCTTGTCCTTGGTCAGGTCGACGCCGTGGGCGTTCTTGAACCGGGTGGCGAGCTCGTCGACGACGCGCTGGTCCCAGTCGTCACCACCGAGGTGGTTGTCGCCGCTGGTGGCCTTGACCTCGACGAAGCCGTGGCCGTCCTCCTGGCCGACGTCGAGCAGGGACACGTCGAAGGTGCCGCCGCCGAGGTCGAAGACGAGGATGGTCTCGTCCTTGTCCTTGTCCAGGCCGTAGGCGAGCGCCGCGGCGGTGGGCTCGTTGATGATGCGCAGCACGTTGAGGCCGGCGATGGTGCCGGCTTCCTGGGTGGCCTGACGCTGAGCGTCGTTGAAGTAGGCGGGAACGGTGATCACCGCGTCGGTGATCTTCTCGCCCAGGTAGGCTTCGGCGTCCTGCTTGAGCTTCTGCAGGACGAAGGCGCTGATCTGCTGCGGGGAGAACTTCTTGCCGTCGATCTCGACGGTCCAGTTGGTGCCCATCTCGCGCTTGACCGAGCGAATCGTCCGGTCGACGTTGGTGACGGCCTGCCGCTTGGCGACCTCTCCGACGAGGACCTCGCCGTTCTTCGCGAAGGCGACCACGGACGGCGTGGTCCGCGAACCCTGGGCGTTGGCGATGACGGTGGGCTCACCGCCCTCAAGAATCGAGACGACGGAGTTGGTCGTCCCCAGGTCGATACCTACCGCACGTGCCATGAGTACGTCCTTGTAGTCAAAGTTGAGTCGATGCCACTCATAGTGGAACCTCGAGCGAGGTTTGTCAAACGACTTGAGTCTATTGGGCTCAACCTTCGACCGCGTGGAAGCATTCCCGATTTCCGGGAAACGGGCGGGATCCTTCATCCCCTCCGACGAGGGAACGCGCGTGGTCGTTCCCGGCGGTGACCGGAGGCCGTCCGGTCACCGCCGACGGGGGCCCGTTCTGGACGCGCGAGCCCCGGAGGGCACCGCGTCAGCGGGCGCCGTCGACCACCTTGCGGGAGCCGAGCGGCTTCTTGAGCTTGACCGTCGTCACCTTCTGGATGGCGATCTCGATGCAGGCGACGTTCTGGGCCTTGCTGCTCGGGCCCTCCCACAGGGTGACGGTCACCCGCTTGGAGGTCTCCCGTACGGTGACCCGGTCGAGCACGTTGCACGGCTCCACCCCGGACCACCAGATGATCCGCAGGCTCCGGCCGTCCTTCGACGGGGTGGCCTTCAGCCACCTGACCTTGCGGGGATTCTCGGTGTGGCCCTCCGGCTTCGTCGGTCTGGGGCCGCCGCCGGTGGGTTCGTCCCGGGGGGCCACGGTGTGGCTCGCCGGCTCCGAGGGACCGCCGGGAAGGGCGGTGCTCCGGCTCACCGGCTGCGAGGGGGTGGCGCTGGGTTCGGTGCCGCAGCCCAGCGCCAGCAGGAGACTTCCGGCCAGGATGGGAGTCGCGATCATACGCATACCCCTAAGACGGATCGGGGCCTTGGGAGGTTCAGGGCACCCCGATGCCGCGCTGCCGTACCTCGGCCATGACCGCCGAGACCGTGACGAGGTCATTGTCGACGGGTAGTACGGTCGGCCCGTGGTGCATGGCGGTTTATGTCGATGGCGTATGTCCACATACATCGCCACTACCCAGCGGCGCTGGATGATTTCGTGGGAAGACGGGGCCGATAGGCTGCGAGGAGTTTCGATCCCTGATTTCGAGGTGCTCACATGATCGCGATTCTTGGAACCGGCAAGATGGGGGAGGCCCTGCTGTCCGGGCTGCTCAGAGCCGGGTTCAAGCCGGGCGACGTGATGGCGACGGCACGACGTGCCGAGCGGGGCGAGGCCCTCGCGAAGCAGTACGGCATCCGGGTGGTCTCCAACGCCGAGGCAGCCAAGAGCGCCGACACGATCATCCTCGCGGTCAAGCCGCAGGACATGGGGTTCCTGCTCGCCGAGATCGCGGCGCACCTGCCGGCCGACCGGCTGGTCATCTCGGCGGCGGCGGGGATCACGACCTCGTTCGTCGAGTCGCGGCTCGGTGCCGAGATCCCGGTGGTCCGGGTCATGTCCAACACGCCGGTGCTGGTCGACGAGGCGATGAGCGTGATCTCGGCGGGAGCGCACGCCTCCGAGGAGCACCTCAAGCGCGCCGAGAACCTGTTCAGCCCGGTCGGTAAGGTGCTGCGCATCCCCGAGGCGCAGCAGGACGCGGCCACGGCCCTGTCGGGCAGCGGTCCCGCCTACTTCTTCTATCTCGTCGAGGCCATGGTCGACGCCGGAATCCTGCTCGGCATGCCCCGTGCCGCCGCCCTCGACATGGTCACCCAGTCGATCGTCGGCGCGGCGATCATGCTCCGCGACTCGGGCGAGCACCCGGTGATACTGCGCGAGGCGGTCACCTCGCCGGGGGGCACCACCATCGCCGCCATCGCCGAACTGGAGCGGCACAGCGTCCGAGCCGCCTTCCTGGCCGCCATCGAGGCCGCCAGGGACAGGGGACGCCAACTCGCCGAGGGCTGAGCTCGCCCCCGCCAGGAAATCTATTAGGAAATTTTCCTATATAACGGCATCATTTTCCGCGGAACTTCGGGGGAAATGGGGCCATCGTGGGGCAGGCCGTACTGGATGATGATCAGCGGGAACTCGGCGGCCCCTCCGTCTGGACGCGGAGCTTCCTGCTCTTCTTCACCGCCAGATCGATCTCCATGCTCGGCGCGTCGATGGTGCCGTTCGCGACGGCGGTGGGGGTGGGCGGGCTCGGTTACGGTCCCACCGGGGTGGGGCTGGCACTGGCCGCCTGGATGGCGCCCTTCGCGGTGCTGATCCTGTTCGGCGGGGTGTTCGCCGACAGGTTCACGCCGCGCCGCATGATGATCGGCGCCGACACGGTCCGGATGGTGACCCAGGGGATCAGTGCGGCGCTGTTCATCTCCGGCAGGCCGGACCTCTGGCAGATCCTCGTCATCTCCGCGGTCAACGGTGTCGCCGCCGCGATGTACCAGCCGGGGGTCTCCAGCACGGTCCCGCGGGTGGCGCGGGACGTGCAGAGGGCCAACGCCACCCTGCGCGTCTCCGAGTCGATCATGATGCTGGCCGGGCCGGGGGTCGCCGGTGCCATCGTCGGCTTCTGGGGGGTCGGCGTCGTCTTCGCGATCGAGGCCGCCGGGTTCGCCGTCAGCGCGGTCTGCCTGCTCCTCCTGCGCCTGCCCGCGGTCGCCTTCCAGGCCGTGGCGCGGTCGGTCTGGCGTGACCTGCGCGGTGGCTGGCAGGAGTTCCGGTCCAGGACCTGGATGTGGTCGGTGATCCTGGTCTGGACGGTCTTCGGCGTCACCCTGTTCGGCCCGATGATTCCGCTGGGCTCGGTGCTGATCACCGAGCGGCTCAGCGAGACCGCCTACGGCCTGGTCATGTCCGCCTCGGGCGCGGGCACTGTCGTCGGCGGTCTGATCGCCATGCGGGTCCGCCCGGGACGGCCGCTGATGGCCGGCGCGATCGGCCTGTTCGGCTTCGCCCTGGAGCCGCTCTCCATCGCCCTGGCATCGCCGCAGGGGGTCCTCATGGTCGCGCATGTGATCGGCGGCGCGGGATGGGCGTTCTGGTCGGTCATGTGGGCCACGAGCATCCAGACCCAGGTGCCCGCGGAGGCGCTCAACCGGGTCACCGCCTACGAGGTCGCCGGCTCGACCCTGTTCGTCCCGATCGGCCAGGTGCTCGCCGGCCCGGTGGCAGGGGTGATGGGTGCGCCGCAGTTGCTGACCATGTCCTCGATCGTGGCGGTCGCCGGATGCGCCTCACTTCTCCTGATCCCCGCTGTCCGGGGACTGCGCCGGGTGCACCTCACCTGACCACACCGTCCGGAGGGTGCTCCGGACGGTGTTCCGGGCAGCGGTCTCGTGTCCCGGCACCCGGAACTGTTAATAGCAATAAATTAGGATATTTCGCTCAGATGAAAACCGCTCTGTCCTCCGAGACGCGTGCGTAAACCGCATTCCGTACACGTGCGGTAACGTCGAGCCGGGAGTAGGAAGATCGGGCCGTGGCGCGCGGCGTCGCGACCAGACAGGGAGTGCGCATGAGCCGATCCGTGCGGGTTGTCTGGGACGATGCGCTCATCTCCTACGATTTCGGTCCGGGGCACCCGCTCGCGCCCGTGCGGGTCGAGCTGACCATGGCGCTGGCCAGGGAACTGGGCGTGCTGGACCTGGTGGAGATGAGCGGATGCGCGCCCGCCACCGACGACGAGCTGGCGCTCGTTCACAAGCGTGACTACATCGAGGCGGTCAAACGGGTCTCCGCCACCGGGCGACGCGACCTGGCCTGCGGGCTCGGCACCGAGGACAATCCCGCCTTCGTCGGGGTCCACGAGGCGTCCGCGCTGATCACCGGGGCCAGCCTGGCCGCGGCCCGCGCGGTGTGGACCGGCGAGGTCGAGCACGCGGTCAACGTCGCGGGCGGCCTGCACCACGCGATGCCCGCCCTGGCGAGCGGGTTCTGCGTCTACAACGACCCGGGTGTGGCGATCGCGTGGCTGCTGGCCCAGGGCGCGTCCAGGGTCGCCTACGTGGACGTGGACGTGCACCACGGCGACGGCGTGCAGGCGATGTTCTACGACGATCCCAGGGTTCTCACCATCAGCCTGCACGAGAGCCCCCGCACGCTCTTCCCCGGTACGGGCTTCCCCAATGAGAGCGGCGCGGAGGGCACCGCGGTCAACGTGGCCCTACCCGCCGGATGCGGCGACAGCGACTGGCTGCGGGCCTTCCACGCGGTGGTCCCGCCGCTGCTGCGGGAGTTCGCCCCCGAGGTCCTGGTCACCCAGCACGGCTGCGACAGTCACGCCCTCGACCCGCTGGCCAACCTGATGCTCAGCCTGGACGGCCAGCGCGTGGCGTACGCGGCGCTGCACGAGCTGGCCCACGAGACCGCGGGCGGGCGATGGGTCGTGACCGGTGGCGGAGGGTACGAGCTGGTGCAGGTCGTGCCCCGGGCGTGGACCCACCTGATCGCGGAGGTGGCGGGCCACCCGCTCGACCCGAGGACCGCCACTCCCGAGGCGTGGCGCACGTTCGTCAAGGAACGGACCAACCAGTCGGCACCCCTGACGCTGACCGATGGCCGGAATCCGGAATTCAGCGATTTCTCCGCCGGTTATGACCCAGCAGACCCGATCGACCGAGCCATCATGGCGACAAGAAAAGCCATCTTCCCCTTCCACGGCCTCGACCCCCTCCCGTGACACGAGTGTCCGTGGGTGAATTGGACTGGTATACCGATGACCCGTGCTGAGCTTCGTGAGCACCTGGTCCGGACTCGGATCGCCGGTGATGTGGCGACCAGCCGGGAGAACAACCTGGACCACTACCGGTCGCTGGCCAACCGTGATCCGCACTACATGTTCGGGCTGACCGTGGACGGAGCCTGGTCCTATCGGGACGTGCTGGAGTTGATGGCCAAGTCCGCCGGGGTGGTGGCCGATCCGCTGCACCGGGAGGGTCAGGACACCATCGACCCCGACCGTACGATCGAGGCGGTCGAGAAGATGGGCGACACGATCGCGGGAGTGCTCGGCAGGGAGAATCCGCAGATCCTGATCGCCACCGGGCACCCCACCGGCCTGCTCACCATTCACCTGGCCCTGGCCCGGATGCTCAGGGCGCGCGGGGCGGTCCTGATGAGCCCGGCCGAGGGGTGGTCGTACTGGGGCAGCGGGTTCGGCCGCAGGCGCAAGATCCGTTATCTGGACGACGTCGCGATGCTCGACGACAAGGGCGCCTTCGTGCACACCCACGACCCCGCCCCGATGCGGGCCATGATCGCCGAGCTCGACGCGGACCGTCCCGATCTGGTGATCGCCGACCACGGCTGGGCCGGAGCGGCGGGCGAGGCGGGCATCCTCACCGTCGGATTCGCCGACAGCAACGACCCCGCGCTCTTCGTCGGGGAGGCCGAGGGCAAGATCGCGGTGACCGTCCCGCTCGATGACAACGTGCTACCGAGGTATTACGAACCGCTGACACACCACCTGGTCGAGAGGGTCGCGCGAGCCCTCTGAGACGGGGGATGCGCAAATTGGGTCATCCCTATACAGGTATTTCGCGCCTGCATTCCACGGAGCTCGCCGACCGTTTGCCAACTTTTTGGTGATTGTGGGCGACTCTAATAGGAGACAGTTGGTCCGTTCCAAGATCGAAAACAGGGGCACGGTCCGGCTGCTGGCCAGCGATTTTGTCGGTTTCACTGACGTGAGGCTCAGAGGGCTGAGAAAATAGGGGGTTTGCGTGCCCGGCCTCCCGACTTACGCTGACGGCAGTACACGTGCGTGAGCAATGGCACCAGTGGGGATAACCCGGATACACGTGCGGAAGAGGCGTCCGATGGGTGCAGGCGAAAGACCTCTCAGCGAGGTGAAGTTCCTGACGGTGGCAGAAGTGGCCACTGTCATGAGGGTGTCCAAGATGACTGTGTACCGACTCGTGCATTCGGGCGAGCTGCCGGCCATCCGGGTCGGTCGATCCTTCCGGGTGCCTGAGCAGGCGGTGCACGATTATCTCAGGGATGCCTACATCGAGGCAGGTTGAGACAGGGGGCTCGGCGCGCCGAGCCGAGCGGCCGGTGGAGGGAAGATCCGGCCGTGAGGTGGGCGAGGCGCGCTGACGGCTCGTGAGTCTGTCCCTTCCGGTCGTGCCGGAGCATGATTTCCGGTGCGACCGGTGTGTGACAGGTCTCTGTCTCGTCGAGGTAGCGACGTGTACGCCACGTCGTGAGTTGATGTGCCCGGGGTCCCCCCAGGGGCGATCTACCGTGGATCGCCGGTAGTCTGTTGTGCCGGTGTGCTATCGCATGCCGGTTTGACATTCTCGGCTACCAGCTACCTGGGGGTCCCGTGGGCTCTGTGATCAAGAAGCGCCGTAAGCGCATGGCGAAGAAGAAGCACCGCAAGCTTCTGAAGAAGACCCGCATCCAGCGGCGTAACAAGAAGTAACAGCGCGGATCTGCGAGGCGCCGATGACCCACACCGTGCTTGTCACCGGGGTCTCGCGCCACATCGGCGCCCGAGTGGCGAGCGTTCTCGCGGATGACCCGGATATCGACCGGGTCATCGGAGTGGATACGGTGCCGCCGCCCTCGCTGTCAGGTGATGGCGGCGTACCTCTCGGCCGGACGGAGTTCGTCCGCGTCGATCTGCGCAGCCCCGACATCGCGCAGGTGATCGCGGCCGCCGACATCGACACCGTCGTTCACATGAGCCTGGTGAGCGCTCCTCCCCGGAGCGGTGGCCGGGCACTCATGAAGGAGCACAACGTCATCGGCGCCATGCAGTTGCTCGGTGCCTGTCAGCGGTCCGCGACGGTCCGCCGTGTCGTCGTGCGCTCCACCACCGCCGTCTATGGTTCCTCCCCGCACGATCCCGCGGTCTTCACCGAGAACGCCGAGCCGGCCGAGCCGCCGAGCCACGGCTATGCCAAGGACGCCTCCGAGGTGGAGGGCTATGTCCGGGGCTTTGCCAGGCGGCGCCGCGACATGGTCGTGTCGACGCTCAGGTTCGCCAACTTCATGGGTCCCGGCGTCGACTCCCCACTGACGCGTTACTTCGCCCAGCCCGTCCTGCCGACCGTGTTCGGGTTCGACCCGCGGCTGCAGTTCGTTCACGAGGACGACGCGGTCGAGGTGCTGCGGCGGATGGCGATGGAGGACCACCCCGGCACGTTCAACGTGGCCGGGGACGGCGTGCTGCTCCTGTCGCAGTGCGCGCGCAGGGTGGGCCTGCTTTCGCTTCCGATGCCCTCTCCCGTCTTCGGTCTCATGGGCGACCTCGCCCGCGGTGCGGGGCTGGTCGACTTCTCCCCCGAGCAACTCCGCCTGATGTGTCACGGCCGGGTGGTCGACACCACCCTGCTGTCCGCGGCTCTCGGCTGGAAGCCGAAGTTCTCCACCGCCACCGCCTTCGAGGATTTCGTCCGCGCGCGGGATCTGGCCGGTGGCCTTCCCGCCGCCATGATGGACATGTTGTCCCGGGCGGTGATGGAATGACCGAGACGGCAGGGGAGAGCCGGGAGGCCGAGGTGATTCCCATCACCCGCGCCCGCACCTTTGGCGAGCCTGCCGCCGAGGAGACGCCGGACGAGCCTTTCCCCGGGCCGCCGGCCGGCGGAGGCGACGATCAGAGGCTGGCCGAACTGCTCGCCTTCCTGCGGCGCCGGGTGACCGGAGAGTACGAGGTCGACGAGTTCGGGTTCGATCCCGAGCTCACCGACCGGGTGCTGCTGGAGCTGATCCGCCCGCTGTACCGCCACTGGTTTCGCACCGAGACCGTCGGCCTGCACAACGTGCCCGGCGACTCCGGCGCCCTGGTCGTGGCCAACCACTCGGGCACCATTCCGCTTGACGGGCTCATGCTGCAGGTGGCCCTGCACGACGAACATCCCGCGCGCCGCGCGCTCCGTCTGCTGGGGGCCGACCTGGTCTACCGGCTCCCGGTGCTCGGGCATCTGTCCCGTAAGACCGGCCACACCCTCGCCTGCCGCGAGGACGCCGACCGGCTGCTCCGCAAGGGCGAACTCGTCGGCGTCTTTCCCGAGGGGTTCAAGGGGGTCGGCAAGCCGTTCTCCGATCGCTACCGGTTGCAGCGCTTCGGGCGGGGCGGCTTCGTCGCCTCCGCCATCCGCGCGGGCGTGCCGATCGTTCCCTGCGCCATCGTGGGCGCCGAGGAGATCTACCCCAAGATCGGTGACCTGCGTCTCCTGGCCAGGGTGTTCGGCCTTCCCTACCTGCCGGTCACGCCGCTGTTCCCCTGGTTCGGGCTTCTCGGGCTGGTCCCGCTCCCGTCCAAGTGGATGATCAGCTTCGGTGAGCCGATCCGTACCGACGAGTTCGACCCGGCCGACGCCGACGACCCGATGCTGGTCCTCAACCTCACGGACCAGGTCCGGGAGACCATCCAGCAGCAGCTGGACGAGCTCCGGCTCCAGCGCGGCCACGCGTTCCCGCCCCTCTTCTGAGGTTCTCCGGCCTCCCGCCGATCCGGATGGAGACCTGTCGCGCCAGCGCGCGCCCGGCGGACAAGCGGGGGCGGTTTTTATTAGTCGCATCGTCTAACAACGAGTGCTTTCTGTCGGTATGGTGTGCTCAACATCGATCTTCCGGATCAAGGGAGTGGTCATGGGCGCAGGCCGTACCGCGACAGGGGCCGCCATCGCCGGGCTGGCCGTGGGGGCGGTACTGGGAGTCGCCGTACGGCGGCGCAGGGCGTACGCGGGCACGGTGCTCGGCGGGCACCGCGGCCGGTCGGCCACCGTCACCACCGGTGACGGCGTGCGGCTCGCGGTCGACATCGAGGAGGCCGGGGCGCCCGAGCTGGCTGTGATCTTCACGCACGGCTGGGTGATGAACAGGCACTGCTGGCACTTCCAGCGCGAGGCGCTCGCCGGCCGGGCCACCCTGATCTTCTACGACCAGCGCGGGCACGGCGCCTCCTCGGCGGGTGCCCTCGACGCCTGCACCGTCGACCAGCTTGGTGACGACCTCGCCGCGGTGATCGAGGCCACCGTGCCCGAGGGGTTGCCGGTGGTCCTCGTCGGCCACTCCATGGGCGGTATGACGGTCATGGCGTTCGCCGGGCGGCATCCGGAGACGTTCGCCGCCAGGGTGGCGGGAGTGGCCCTGCTGAGCACGTCGTCCGGGCAGCTGAACGGCAGCACGTTCGGGCTCCCCGGGCCGATCGGACGGCTCGCCCCGCGCGTCACGCCCCTCATGTTCGAACGCATGCTGGCCAGGGGCACGCTCATCGACCGCGGCGTGGCCCTCAAATCTCGCACCAACCTGCCGATGACCCGGTACGTCGCCTTCGGGCCCCGCGCCCCGCGCGAGCACGTGCGCTTCGTCAACGACATGGCCGCGGCCACCCCGACGGAGGTCATGGTCGGCTTCTTTCGTGACTTCCTCATCCACGACAAGCTGGCCGCGCTGGCCGCGTTCGGCGGGGTCGAGACGCTTGTCATGGTCGGGGACCGCGACCGTCTCACTCCACCGGTGCACAGCAGGCGCATCGCCGAGGCCCTGCCGGGCGCCAGGCTGGTCGTGTTCCCCGAGGCCGGCCACATGATCGGCCTGGAACGCCCGGAGGCCGTCAACCGGGAACTGTCCGCGTTGCTGGACCGGATCACGGCCGCCGGTACGGCAGGCTGACCGGAGCCGCGCCAGGCCGTCCTGCGGGCGCCGGAGCGGCGGGTGGGTCAGCCGCCGGAACGGTAGTGCCGGCGCAGGGCGATGGCGGCGGCGATGCTCCCCGCGAGGGCCCCGGCGCCCGCCGCGATGGGCAGGCCGATCAAGGTCGCCTTGCGGCCCGTGCGGAAGTCCTTTATCTCCCAGCCGTTCTCCCTGGCGAAGTCGCGCAACTCGGCGTCGGGGTTGATCGCGGTGGCGTGGCCGACCAGGGAGAGCAGCGGCAGGTCGTTCGCCGAGTCGCTGTAGGCGGAGCAGCGGGTCAGATCGAGACCCTCCCTGCGGGCCAGAGCCCTGACGGCCTCCGCCTTGGCCGGGCCGTGGAGCAGGTCGCCGACCAGGCGGCCGGTGTAGACGCCGTTCTCGGTCTCAGCGACGGTGCCGAGAGCACCGGTCAGGCCGAGGCGCTGGGCGATCACGCGGGCCAGCTCCACCGGGGTCGCGGTGACCAGCCAGACTCGCTGGCCGGCGTCGAGGTGTGCCTGCGCGATGGCGCGGGTGCCCGCCCAGATGCGGTCGGCCATCACCTCGTCGTAGATCTCCTCACCGAGCCGGATGATCTCCTCGACCTTGCTGCCCGCCACGAACGCCAGCGCGGTCTCCCTGGCCTCTGCGATGTGGGCCGGGTTCTCGTCGCCGCGTACCCGGAAGACCGCCTGGCCGAGCGCGAACCTGAACAGGTCCTTGCTGGTGAACAGGCCCCGGGAGGCGAGGCCCCGGGCGAAGTGGTAGATGGACGCGCCGCGCATCATGGTGTTGTCGACGTCGAAGAAGGCGGCGGCCACCGGGTCGGGTTCGGCCATCGGCATCGCCACGGCGGCCGCGGCCGCGACCTCCCCGGCCGCCTGCTCCCCGACCGTCGCCGTTTCGCCCCGTCGTCGTAGTAGCCGCCTCATAGCACCTCAGCTTAACCGGGACACGGGGGGTAGATCGGTAGCCGCCGTGTTAGCCAAATGTGACGTCTTGCTGTCATACGGCATGGCACGACCTGGACGGAACAGGCTAATCGGGTGGGGCCAGGCCGTCGATGTAGTTGAGGTAGACGTGGGCCTTGAGCTGATCCTCGGCATCCATCTTGGGGATCATCCCACTGATCTGGGTGCGCTGTTTCTGGACGAAGAGCTTGAGCTCCCTGGCGTTCGCGGCGTCACGGCGCCGGACCTGCCTGAGGGAGGTCACCGCGGAGCGAGTGGTGTCCTCCATCGCCTGGAGGGTCTCCCCGATCATGTCCTCGCGCTCGCCGGAGCCCAGGAGTTCCTCGACCTCGCGGGCGCGGGTCTCCGCGTAGCCGAAGGAGCGGTCGGCCCGCTCGGCCTCGTCGGTGCTCAGGTGGAACAGCGTCCTCTCGGCGGCGCGCTTGAGCGGGTAGAAGGTGTCACCGGGCATCGACCGGGAGGTCCATATACCGGAGGTGACCATCGCGGCCACCAGGACGACGCTCAGCAGCTGCGTGAACAGCCCCGTACGAGGTCTGCGCCGGGAGTGGCGCGGGCCGGTCTGCGGCCGCTCCGCGAGGTCCTCTCCGGGAGGGGTCTGGGTGAGCTGCTCGCGGAGCCTGGCGTGGAACTCGGGACGGGGGGTGGCCGCCATGCGGTTACCGAGGCGCGACACGCGGTTTTGGATGTGAGCCTGCGATCTCCGTGAGATTCCGGGCAGCCACTTCCCCATGAACGCTCCCTGCCGCCCCCAGCTCATGATCCATCGGTGTCACTTGCCTAACGACGACTCCGCACGTCAGGTTACGCGCCGCACCGGCATCGGCATGGTGAACAATCCTCTTGCGCCCGGCCGGACGCGGGATTCTTCCCGCAGGCTCCCCCGGGTGGGGTCCTTTGGGGCGGGGTAAGGGGCGCGGACGCGGCGTCAGCCCAGATCCGAGGGGAGCGCACGGGCCAGGGAGCGGATCGCGCGGAACTGCAGCGCCTTGATCGCGCCGCTCTTCTTGCCCATGATGAGCGCGGTCTCCGCCAGCGACATGCCGTGCAGGAAGCGCAGCACCACGCACTCCTGCTGCTCGGGGCCCAGGTCGCGGACGGCGCTGAGCACCCGGTCGCTGATCATCGAGATGACGACGGCGTTCTCCGGGATGTGCGGGCCGTCGAGCGGGGTGTCGATCACCTCGGCCGTTGTGACCTCAAGACGGTACCTGCCGGACTTGAAGTGATCGGTGATCAGGTTCCTCGCGATGGTCACGAGCCAGGCCCCGAAATCACGCCCTTGCCACGTGAAGTCAGTGATCCGGCGGAGCGCGCGGAGAAAGGTCTCGCTCGTGAGATCCTCGGCCAGCGGGTGTGAGCCGACCCGGAAATAGACATAGCGGTAGACCAGGGTGAGGTAGCGATCATAGAGCGTGCCAAAAGCATCCGTGTCTCCGGTTTTGGCACGCAAAACGAGCCTCCGGAGTTCTTCGGAGGCGTCCTCACGCAGAGTGAGGTCGTTACTGCGGACGGGCTGGGCCATCCCGACGGTCGTGGGGAGGTGCCCGGCGAGCGGCCACGTTTCAGGCATCCGGTATCCCTGAGGGGAAGGGGGTACGGCGTGCCTGATCACTCTAGGAAACCAAGCGGTAATTCCACAATCCACTTCGAAGCGCCGTGACTGGGGGTAATCACCAGATACGGTGTTGGGTCGGTTGTTTCATGCCGACTCCGGGAGCCGACCGAGGGTTCGGCTACCGGTTAGGGGGTAATGTCCGGCAGCATTGGAGACACCATGGAAGTCCTCGTCGCTGTCATCGCCTTCGCCGGTGCATTGCTCGCCGTCATCGCCACCGGTGCTCTCATCAGCCGTCTTCGCAGTGAGCCCAAGGGCTGGCTGATCGCCTGGAGCATCACGACGGCGTCTCTCTCCGTCTCACTCGGAGTAATCGCCATCGGCTACATAACCGGGTTCGGGGCAGGAACATTTCGTGTTTATCAACTGACCGGATCCATGTTGGCGCCCCTGTGGCTGGCTGTTGGAGCCATCCAACTGCTGGCCCGTAAGGGCACGGCCAGGTTCGCCTCATGGCTCCTGGGGATCGCACTCACCGTCATCGCGACGGTGATCCTGGCGGTCGACCCGGTCCTGCAGGACAAGGACTTCGCCAAGGTCCTCCCGCTGGGTAGCCACCACTGGGACCTGCCGTCGAAATACCTGCTGCTTGTCGTCCACGTGATCGTCGCGATCGTGCTGCTGGCCGGACTGCTGCTCGCAGTCGTGCGCTGGCGCGGCGGCGACGACTACGACGCCGACAACATGCACGCGCTCCTGGTGCTCGGCCCCACCGGTCTCGCGCTGGTGGGAGCCGTCAGCTTCGCGGTGCCCGGAATGTTCACCGCGCTGCTGCTCCTCGTCACCGCCGCCGCCGTCTGGTACGCCTTGCTCCGTCCGCTCGCGCCCTACGAGGACGACGACGAGGAGGCCGAGGACGACGACTGGGAGAAGCGCCTCCCGACACTCCGGCCCCCCGAGTACCAACCCCGCGACGTGCAGGTCGCCGGACGCAGGATGTCCCAGGAGGCCCCTGGCGGCCGGACCCTGGCCGAGGAGCCTCCCCGCCGCTCCGGGCTCGGCGACCTCGTCGCCGAGTACCGCGCGGGCGACCAGGAGGTCGACTACGCGGCGCGCATGGGGCAGCAGCCTCCGCTGGGCGACGACAGGTTCGGCGGACCCGCCACCGGGATGTTCATGGCGGGTGAGTACGGCATGCCCTCCCCCGACCAGCCGTTCGGCGGCGACCTCGGCAGACGGGGCGGCGCCCCCGGGGGACAGCCGCCGGTCACCGGTCAGTTCGGCATGCCGTCCGGGGGTCCGGCGACCGGCGAGTACGACATTCCGGCCCACGAGTTCGGCAGGCACGGGGCTCCCGGTCCCGGCAGGCAGTCCGGCCCGGGCACCGGTGAGTTCGGCCGGCCCGGGGGGCCAGGAGGGGGCGGGGGGCCCGCCACCGGTGAGTTCGGCAGGCCGGGCAGTCTCCAGCCGATGCCCGCCGACCAGGCGTTCGGCGGCGCGCCCTCCCTGGGCATGGACCAGGGGCGAGGCGGTTTTCCCGGCTATGACCAGGCATTCGGCGCCGCCCCCGCAAGCGGCGCCATGTACCCGGGTGGACCGGGTGGACCGGGTGGACCGGGCGGGGCGGGTGACCTGCCGGGCGGCTCGGGCCGTCCCTCACCGAGCATCTTCGGCATGCTGACCGTCTTCACCCTCCTCGACGGCACCGGCGAGAGGTTCGACCGGCTCGCCGAGGAGACCGTCGAGGCGGTACGCCGATCCGAGCCGGACACGCTCATCTACGCCTGCCACTCGGTGAAGTCGGCGCCGCTCCAGCGCATCGTCTACGAGATCTACCGTGACGAGGTCGCCTACAGCGACCATCAACGCCAGCCGCACACGGAGCGCTTCGTCACCGAGCGCCAGCCGATGGTGCTCGCCACCAACGTCATCGAGCTCACCATGAACGCCGCGAAGGTGATGCCGCTCCCGACGGCCTTCAGGCCGTGACCACGGCGCGCGGGCGGTGGTCGTCCGCGCGCCGGATCAGGCGAGACGTCTCAGGCGCCGAGGGCGGCGCGGAGGCGGTTCTCGTCGACGCGCCAGAAGTCGTGCTGCACGCCGTCGACGAAGGTGACCGGGATCATCTCCCAGTACCGTGCCTGATCCTCCGCTGAGGCCGTGATGTCGCGTTCCTCCCACGGGACGCCGAGTTCGGCGGCGACCCGTTCGATCACCGCCCGCGCGTCGTCGCACAGGTGGCAACCGGGCTTGCCGAGCAGGGTGATGCGGTGGTCTCGGGGTGACATGACCGCCACGGTAGCCGAGTCAGGGCGCCACGCCGGACTGCCCGCCGGCCTGCCTGGTGGGCGGTGGGCGGTCCGGTGACGGCCCTCGGGGGACCTGCCGGAGGCGCAGGCCAGGGCCCAGATGAGGGGGTCGGACCACGAACCGGCGGAGGGGGTGGCCAAGATTGTGAACACTCACTTTGTGCACCGGTTCACAAAAGGACTAACCTGAATGACAGTGGCCTCACCTCGTCATCCGTCGCGTCCGGGCCGCGCCGGTCGCCTGTCCCCCTGGAGCTCCGGCACGTGATCCGCCGTCTGTCCCAAGCCCGCGAACGCGGCATACCCGAGGCGACCGTCGCCCGGCTGCCGCTCTATCTGCGAGCGCTGAACGGCATGGCCGAGCGTGGCCTGGCGACCGTGAGCTCGGAGGACCTGGCCGTCGCGGCCGGCGTCAACTCCGCCAAGCTTCGCAAGGACCTCTCCCACCTCGGGTCGTACGGCACCCGAGGGGTCGGCTACGACGTCGAATATCTGATCTACCAGATCTCCCGTGAGCTGGGCCTCACCCAGGACTGGGCCGTTGCCATCGTCGGAGTGGGTAACCTCGGTCGTGCGCTCGCCAATTACGGCGGGTTCGTCTCCCGAGGATTCAGGGTCGCGGCGCTGCTCGACGCGGACCCCGAAGTGGTGGGCGACCACATCGCTGGATTGAATGTGGAGCACATCGACGAGCTGGAAGCCGTGATACGACGGCGGGGAGTGTCGATCGTGGTGCTTGCGACACCGGCCGTGGCGGCCCAGCAGGTGGCCGACCGGGTCGTTGCCGCGGGGGTCACCAGCATCCTGAACTTTGCCCCCGTTGTACTTTCTGTTCCAGAAGGTGTCGATATCCGTAAAGTCGACCTATCGATTGAACTACAGATCCTTGCGTTCCACGAGCAACGTAAGACGGATCGGACGAGTGGGGGGCCCGCGATGGCCGAGGAGTGGCCCGAGGCGGTGGACTTGTGAGGAAGCACCGCACACGAACTGACGGGCACACACTCTTCAGGCCTTCCCGGGCGACCACGATGAGCATGATCACTACGACGCGTACCACGAACATGGAGACGACGGGGGCGGACCGCGCCCTCTCGGGGAAGGCGGTGGAGGGTCGGTGAGCGTTCTCGTCGTCGGCCTGAGCCACCGCACGGCCCCGGTGGCCCTGCTGGAACGGGTCTCCGTCTCCGGTGACTCGCTGGTGAAGCTGCTCCAGGACGTCCACCGGGATGTCCACGTCGTCGAGGCCATGGTCGTCTCGACCTGCAACCGGGTCGAGGTCTACGTCGAGGTCGACCGGTTCCACGCCGCGGTGACGTCGATCTCCTGGCTGCTCAGCACCCATTCCGGCGTCCCCATGGACGAGCTGGCCGCCCACCTCTACGTGCACTACGAGGATCGCGCGATCGAGCACCTGTTCTCGGTCGGTTCGGGCCTCGACTCGATGGTCCTGGGCGAGGGGCAGATCCTCGGCCAGGTGCGTTCGGCGCTCAGGCTGGCCCAGGAGGAGGGCACGCTCGGCCCGACGCTCAACGAGCTCGTCCAGCAGGCACTGCGGGTGGGCAAGCGCTCGCACACCGAGACCGGCATCGACCGGGCCGGCGCCTCCCTCGTCGGGGTCGGGCTCACGCTCGCCGAGCGGGCCCTCGGTCCCCTTGAGGGGATGCGGGCCCTGGTGGTCGGCGCGGGCTCGATGAGCGCCCTGTCGGCCGCGACCCTGCAGCGGGCGGGCCTCACCGACATCGTGGTGGTCAACCGGACCCACGAGCGCGCGGTGCGGCTGGCGCAGACGGTCGGCGGCCGGGCCGCCGAGTTCGGCGACCTGGAGAGGGAGCTGGCCAGGGCCGACCTGGTCATCTCCTGCACCGGCGCCACCGACGTGGTCGTCACCGCCGACATGGTGACTCCGCACCGGATGTTCATACTGGACCTGGCCCTGCCGCACGACGTCGACCTCGCCGTACGGCGGTTGCCCGGCGTGACGCTGGTCGACCTGGAGTCCATGCAGGAGAGCGGGGCCGACGCCGGCACCGACGACGGTGGCCGGGCCGAGGCCGTGGCCTCCGTGCGCGGCATCGTCGCCGAGGAGGTCGCCGCCTACCTGTCGGCCGAGCGCGCCGCGCGCGTCACGCCGACCGTGGTGGCGCTGCGGAGCAAGGCGGCGCAGGTGGTCGAGACGGAGCTCGAACGGTTCGCCGCACGGCTTCCCGAACTCGACGGACGAGTCAGGGCCGAGGTCACCCAGACCGTCAGGCGGGTGGTCGACAAGCTACTCCACGAGCCCACAGTGCGTGTCAAGCAGCTGGCGGAGTCTCCGGCGGGCGATCATTATGCGGAAGCACTCCGCGAACTGTTCAATCTTGACCCGAAGGTGCCCGAAGCGGTGCGGCGTATCGAGACGATCGACGTCGAGCAGGGTAGGAACACCGAGCCGAGCAAGAAGGAGGCAGGCTTGTGAGCAGCATTTCTCCTCCGCTCCGGCTGGGAACGAGGCGGAGCGTCATGGCGACCACGCAGTCGGGCCTGGTCGCCGACCGCCTCACCGAGCTGACCGGAAGGGCCGTCGAGCTCGTCGGCGTCGTCACCTTCGGCGACGTGACCAAGGGCGACCTCACGCAGCTCGGCGGTACGGGCGTCTTCGTCAGCGCGCTCCGTGACGAGCTGATCGAGGGCTCGATCGACTTCGCGGTGCACTCGCTGAAGGACCTGCCCACCACGCCCGACCCGCGCGTGGTCATCGCGGCGATCCCGCCGCGCGACGACCCCAGGGACGCCCTGGTGAGCGCCGCCAAGCTGGCCGACCTGCCGTCCGGAGCGAAGATCGGCACGGGCTCCCCGCGCAGGATCGCCCAGCTTCGAATGATCCGTCCTGATCTCGACTATGTGCCCATCCGGGGCAACGCCGACACCCGGATCGGTAAGGTGACCTCGGGTGAGCTGCAGGGGGTCGTGCTCGCCGCCGCCGGGCTCGGCAGGCTGGGCCGCGAGGCCGAGATCTCCCAGATCTTCGAGGTCGAGGAGATACTCCCCGCCCCCGGTCAGGGAGCGCTGGCCGTGGAGTGCCGCTCCGACAGAGCCGACCTGATCGAGCTGCTGAGCGTGCTCGACGACGCGCGTACCCGCGCCGAGGTCACCGCCGAGCGCGCGGTGCTCAATGCCCTGGAGGCGGGGTGCGCCGCCCCGCTGGGCACGTACGCGGCCGAGCACGGGCACGATCTGTTTTTGACCGCCGCTGCCGTCGCCGTCGACGGCAGGCGGGCGGTGCGCAAGTCCGCCGCCGGGAGCTCTTCTGCGCCCATGGATCTCGGTCGCGACCTCGCGGCCGAGATGATCGCCGAAGGGGCCGGCACGTTGATAGGGGAGCAAGCACATTGAGCTCCGGAAGTACCACCTTCGAGCATCCGTCCGGGTTCGTCGCCTTTGTCGGCGCGGGGCCCGGCGATGAGGGGTTGCTCACGCTACGCGGTGCCGATCTGCTCTCCAGAGCGGACATCGTCATCCTCGACCAGGAGGCGTACGGCTCGTTGCTACGTCACTGCCGCGAGGGCGTCGAGATCGTCGGCACGGCAGAGGAGGGCGCCGTCTCGCTGAAGGCCGTCAAGGCAGCCAAGGGCGGCAGCTGCGTCGTGCGGCTGTGCGCGGGCGACCCGATGTTCTTCTCCTCGATCACCGAGGAGGTCGCGGCCTGCGCCAAGGCGGAGGTGGACTTCGAGATCGTGCCCGGTGTGCCCCCGGCCACGGCGGTGCTCACCTATGCCGGGATCCCGGCCGCGGTGTCGGTGCCCGAGTTCCGGGTGGTGGACGCGACCCAGATCAAAGACTGGTCCGCCTACGCCGCGGGAGCGGGCACTCTGGTGATCTACAACGGCGTCGCCGAGGCCGTTCCGATCGGCAAGGCGCTGATCGCGGCGGGCCGTCCCGACTCGACGCCGGTGGCGATCAGCAGCGCGGGTACCACGACCGAGCAGCACACCGTGGTGACCACGCTGGGCCGGATCGGGCCCGATCTCAAGCACGCCGGGATGGTCGAGCCCGCGCTGATCGTGGTCGGGGAGGCCGTCGGCATGCGCGACCGGCTGTCCTGGTTCGAGACCAAACCGCTGTTCGGCTGGCGGGTGCTGGTGCCCAGGACCAAGGAGCAGTCGGCCGGCCTGGTCGACCAGCTGCGTTCGTACGGCGCGGTGCCCGAGGAGGTCCCCACGATCTCCGTCGAGCCGCCGCGCACCCCGCAGCAGATGGATCGGGCGATCAAGGGCCTGGTCACCGGACGCTACGAGTGGGTGGCCTTCACCAGCGCGAACGCGGTCAAGGCGGTGCGCGAGAAGTTCGAGGAGTACGGCCTGGACGCCCGCGCGTTCGCCGGGCTCAAGGTCGCGGCCGTGGGCGAGAGCACCGCGCGGGCCCTGGTGGAGTTCGGCGTCAGGCCCGATCTGATGCCGTCCGGCGAGCAGTCGTCGGAGGGCCTGCTGGTCGAGTGGCCTCCGTACGACTCGATGCTCGACCCGATCAACCGGGTGCTGCTGCCGCGTGCCGACATCGCGACCGAGACGCTGGTGGCCGGGCTGATCGAGCTCGGCTGGGAATGCGACGACGTGACGGCCTACCGGACCGTCCGCGCCGCGCCGCCGCCCGCCCCCACCCGCGAGGCGATCAAGGGCGGTGGGTTCGACGCGGTGCTGTTCACCTCGTCGAGCACCGTCCGCAACCTGGTCGGCATCGCGGGCAAGCCGCACAACGTCACGGTCATCGCCGTGATCGGCCCGCAGACCGCCAAGACCGCGGAGGAATTCGGGCTCAGGGTCGACGTCATGGCCGACAAACCTTCGACTTCCGCCCTCGCGGCGGCGCTGGCGGAGTACGGTGCCAAGCAGCGGCAGGCCGCGGTCATGGCAGGGGACGTTCCCCGCAGGCCCTCACAGACCCGAAGAGGGGCCCGGCGCCGCGCCAAGTAACCTTGAACAAGGCGGCTGCCCGCGCGAAAAGGGCGGGCAGGCCGTGCTCGACGGTCCCGCGCGAGCGCGCCGGGCCGTGACCGGCGGCGCCCCGGCAGGCGGTGCGTCGCCACAGGTGGTGGGGCGTGGCGACCGGAGTGCCGCGGAACGCGGTGCGTGATGTGCGGTGCCGGGCGGCGCGCCATGAGACAGCGGCGCGTCGCGGCGAGCGGTGAGCCGGCACACACATCGAGCTTCTCCGGCCCGCAGTCCCCTACCGGCCGGGGGAAGGGGGAGACACCATGACGGCCCAGTTCCCTGTCGCACGCCCGCGAAGGCTCCGCCGCACGGCACCGATGCGCCGGATGGTGGCCGGCACCCGGCTGCACCCGGCGGAACTGGTGCTGCCGATGTTCGTGAAGGAGGACATCGACCAGCCGAACCCGATCGGCTCGATGCCCGGGGTGTTCCAGCACACCCGCGACTCGCTGCGCAAGGCCGCCCACGAGGCGGCCGAGGCAGGGGTGGGCGGGCTGATCCTGTTCGGCATCCCCGCGGTGAAGGACGGCAGGGGGTCGGCGGCCGACGACCCGGAGGGGATCGTCCAGCGAGCCGTCGCCGATCTGGTCTCCGACGTGGGTGACACGATGGTCGTGATGACCGACACCTGCCTGGACGAGTTCACCGACCACGGGCACTGCGGCATCCTGACCGCTGAGGGGGAGGTCGACAACGACGCCACCCTGGAGCGCTACGCGGCCGCGGCGGTGGCCCAGGCACGGGCCGGATCGCAGGTGATCGCACCGAGCGGCATGATGGACGGCCAGGTGGCGGCGATCAGGGCGGCCCTGGACGGTGACGGCTTCGAGCAGGTCCCGATCCTCGCGTACTCGGCCAAGTACGCCTCGGCGTTCTACGGCCCGTTCCGCGAGGCGGCCGAGTGCGCTCCGCAGTTCGGCGACCGCAACGCCTACCAGCAGGACGCGGCGGGACCGGTCGGGGAGGCGCTGCGCGAGGTGCGGCTGGACCTCGACGAGGGCGCCGACGCCGTCATGGTCAAGCCGGCCCTGGCCTACCTCGACATCCTGCGCCAGGTGCGCGACGCCGTGCACGTGCCGGTGGCGGCGTACCAGGTCAGCGGCGAGTACGCCATGGTCGAGGCCGCCGCCGCGAACGGCTGGATCGACCGGGATCGGGTGATCATGGAGTCGCTGGTCGCGATCCGCAGGGCGGGGGCCGACATGATCCTCACCTACTGGGCGACCGAGGTCGCCGCGAAGCTGAGATGAGATCGGCGGCACGTACCGAGAACTGGAGGTTCGTCGCTTGCTGGAGATACGTGTGCGTTAGAGTGCGATAACCGGTGCGGATGTGTCCCAGGTGGCGTAGACCCTGGGGGGTTTGACGTTCCCACTGACCAGAGTGTGGACAGGTCGTCGCATCCGGGTGGCACGCGGGATGCGCGGACGACGGAGGACACAATGGTCGGGGTACCGATGGTTCGTCGAAACAGACGACATGGCCATCCGAAGCAGATGATCAGTTCTGTGCTGGAGTACGCCGCGCTGGGCTGGGCGAGCTGTCTGGGCGCGCGGCCGCTGAGAGGCGGTTCGCGCTCCTGCTCCTGCGACCGCGTCGGCTGTCCCGACCCGGGATGCCACCCTCTCTCGGTGGCCTGGCAGATGCAGGCCACCACCGACCCCACCCTGCTGACCAACTGGTGGCGGTACGAACCCGAGGCGAATGTGATTCTCCCCACGGGGCGGGTGTTCGACGTGTTCGACGTACCGCTCGCCGCGGGGCGCACCGCCCTCGCGAACATGGACTCCGCCGGAGCAGCCCAGGGCCCGGTCGCCGTCAACGGCGACCGGGCCCTGTTCTATGTGGCCACCCGTAACGTCTCCGACGACGAGGACGAGTGGTGGTCCTGCGCCCTCGACTTCGGCCCGTCCACCATCGACGAGATGCCCGGCCTGCGCTGGCACTGCCGTGACAGCTACGTCCTCGCCCCGCCCTCGCTCCTGCCCGCTGGCCAGCACTGCTCGTGGCTGCGCCCGCCGGACGGCCGCCCGCTGCCCGATCCGCTCCGCGTCCTGGAGTTTCTCGCCGACGTCTGTGAGTGACTCTGGTACGGAGCAGCCGCCCGGTCAGGGAGAGCCACCCAGGCCAGCCTCGCGGGCGCGGACGATCGCCTGGGCGCGGTCGGCCACCTGGAGCTTCATGAAGATGTTGGAGACGTGGTTGCGCACGGTCTTGCCGGACAGGAAGAGGAGCCCGGCGATCTCGCTGTTGCCCTTGCCCTGGGCGACCAGCCCGAGCACCTCCCGCTCCCGCTCGGTGAGCTCGGGGAAGGCGGTACGTGACGGATCGGGCATGCCGGTGAAGTAGGTCAGGACGCGGCGGGCGATCTCGGGCCCGTAGATGGCCTCGCCGGCGGCGACGGCGTGTACAGCGCGGGCGATCTCCTCGGCGCCGGCCTCCTTGAGCAGGTAACCGCGCGCCCCGGCGCGCATCGCGGCGAACACCGAGTCGTCGTCGTGGAACATGGTCAGCACCAGCACCCCGATCCGCGGGCTGGTCCTGGTGATCGTCCTGGTCGCCTCGATGCCGTTGCCGCCGGGCATCTGCAGGTCCATCACGACCACGTCGGGCTGGAGCTCGGCGGCCAGTGCCACGGCCTCCTGGCCGCCGGAGGCCTCCCCGACGACCTCGATGTCCATGGCTCCGAGCAGGCCGCGGAGACCCTGCCGGAAGATCGGGTGGTCGTCCACGATCAGTACCGTGATCACTCGGCCTCCTCCACCGGCAACCTGGCGATCACCTCCGTGCCGCCGCCCGGCCCGCGGCCGATCACACATGAGCCTCCCACCTCTGCCGCCCGCTCGCGCATCGAGGTCAGCCCCACGCCCGCGACCGGGTTCTCGGGCAGGCCGATCCCGTCGTCGGCGACCTCCACGCGCAGCTCACCCGGCAGGCGGCGCAGCCGGATGAGGACGGTGGTCGCGCCGGCATGGCGGCGGGCGTTGGTGAGCGCCTCCTGAGCGATGCGGTAGGCGGCGACCTCGACGGCCGCGGGCAGGTCGTCCAGCGGGCCGGCCACGGTCACCGCGGTCTCTCCGGCCGCTGCCCGCAGCGCGCCCTCCAGACCCAGGTCGTCCAGCGCGGGCGGGCGCAGGCCGTACACCAGCTCGCGGACCGACGTGATCGTCGCGATCATCTCCTCGCGGACCCGGACCAGCAGCTTCTCGACGGCCCGAGGGTCGGTGTCGAGCCTTCTGCGCGCCTCGTCGAGGGCGAACGTGACGCTGGTCAGCGCCGGGCCGAGCCCGTCGTGCAGTTCCCTGCCCAGCCTGCGGCGCTCCTCGTCGCGGGTGGACCGGATGCGTTCCCGGGAGCGGTGCAGGTCGGCGGTGAGCCGTACGGCGTGCGCCAGCTCGGCGAGGTGCCTGGCGAGCACCTCCATCGGCTCGCGGCCCGGTCGGACCCCCGCCACCATCAGGGTTCCGACCCAGTCCGCGTGCCAGAACAGCGGCGTCTCCACTGCCCCCGGTCGAAGCTCCCCTTCGGTGAACACGCGCGTCGCGCCCCGCCCGGTGCGGACCTTGACGCCGACCCCGGTGGCTCCCAGCGCCCCGCGGACCAGGGCCACGGCCTCGCCGAGGGCCGCCGCCGGGTCCTGCGCCCCCTGCCCGGTACGGCCGAGCAGGCCGACGACCCGGTAGGGGTCGCGCTCGACGGCGAAGGCCCGGTCCACCAACCGCTGCAGGCGTAGCCGTGCCGGGTGGAAGAGACCGCCCACGGCCAGTGCGGAGATCAGCCCGGCGCCTTGGCCCAGGTCGCTGGCCAGGGCACCGGCCAGCCAGATCAGCCCGAAGTAGACGCCTCCGGTGACCGCGACGAGGGAGCCGTAGACCAGCGCCCGGTTGAGCACGACGTCGATGCCGTAGAGGCGGTAGCGCAGCACCGACGCGATGATCGACAGGGGCACTCCGGCCATGAAGAGGGTCTCCGTGGCCCTCAGCAACCAGGAGCCGGTCGCCACCCGGAGGATCCAGGAGACCAGGAGCACCACCAGCGCGCCGACGTACCAGGCGATCTGGCGCCGGAGCTCGGTGTCGCCCGCCCGGTAGCGGAAGACCAGCGAGAGCACGCCGAGCGCGGTGAGCGCCATCATCGGGGCGCCGATGTACGACTCCACGATCGGGGAGATCTCACGCAGCGCCTCGACGCCGAAGGGGTTCGCGATCGGGAGCTGGAGCTCGAACTCGGGATCCGGAGCCAGTCCCAGGAACAGCGAGTGCCCGGCCATGAGGAGCAGGTTGGCGTACAGGACCGGCCGCCAGCGCCGGGAGGGCAGCCGGCCGTCGGGGAAGAGCAGCGGCAGCAGCGAGATGAACACCGGAACGTGCCACAGCCACAGCCACATTGCCAGCCACCCGAGGTAGGGGGTGATTCCTCCGGGGTCGGTGAGGTAGAGCCAGTGGGCGGCGCTGTAGATCAGGTAGTAGAGGGCGCCGACCACCCCGCTGGCCCAGAGCAGCCAGGGGACGAGCAGCCGGGGCCGGCGGGTGATGAGGAACGCGCCGGCGACCGGGAACAGGAAGACCGTCGGATCCAGGGTGATGAAGTCCTCGCGCCAGGTCGAGGCGCTCAGCTCGACCAGCCAGATCGCCAGGAGGTTGCAGACCGGCGCCAGCACCGCGCCGGTCCAGACGAGAACGGCCAACGCCGTCCGCCGCCGGTTCCCCGTGGCGCCTCCGTCTGCCGGTGAGGTCATGGGGTTCTCGTCCCTGGGGACGGTCGCGGTGGCGGTGGTCGCGGGAGAGGGCGTTCTGTCTTCGTTCCTGGGGACGGTCACGGGGTCTGCGGGCGTGGGGGAGGTCATGCCGACTCCGTTGTCCGTGAATGAGGTCGTGAGGTCTTCGCCGGTGAAGGAGATCACGGTGCTTCCGTTTCGAGGGGTAGCCGGGCGACGACCTCGGTGCCGCCACCCGGACGCGGCCCGATCGTGCACGAGCCGCCCGTCTCCGCCGCCCGCTCGCGCATGGAGAGCAGGCCCACGCCACCGCGGACCTTTTCCGGCAGACCGATCCCGTCGTCGGCGATCGAGAGCCGTAACTCGCCACCCGCCGTCGCAGCGTCCGCCATGCCGCCGGATCCGCCTCCGGTGACCATGGGCCCGACACCCTCGACCTTGGCCCGTACCACCTCGGCCCGTACCAGGGCGGTGGTGGCCTGGGCATGCCGGCGGACGTTGGTGAGCGCCTCCTGGGCGATCCGGTAGGCCGCCACCTCCACCGCCGGGGGTACGTCCTCCATCCGACCGGCCAGCGCGACGTCCACCCGCGGCCCCGGCGCGTCGGCCAGCGAGCTCAGCGAGCCGGCCAGGCCGAGGTCCTTCAGAGTGGGCGGGCGCAGACCGTACACCAGGTCCCTGACGTCGACGATCGCGGCGCTCATCTGGTCGCGCACGCGGATCAGCAGTCCCTCCACGGCCTCGGGATCCCGCTCCAGCCGGAGCCTGGCCTCGTCCACGGTCATCGCCAGGCTGGCCAGCGTCGGCCCCAGCCCGTCGTGCAGGTCGCGGCGGAGTCTGCGCCGTTCCTCCTCCCGGGTGGTGAGGATGCGCTCCCTGGACCGCCGGAGGTCCGCGGTGAGCCGTACGGCGTGCGCCAGCTCGGCCAGGTGCCGGGCCAGCAGGTTCAGCAGGTCCGGTGAGGGGGCGGGACCGCTGCTGAGCAGCCGTCCGACCGGCTCCCCGTGCCAGACCAGCGGAGTCTCGACCGACCGTTCCCCCAACTCGCCGTCGGCGACGGTTCCACCGTGGACCTCGACGGCCACGCCGTCGGCGCGCAGCGCCTGGCGGACCAGTACCACGGCGGTGGCCAGCCCCTCGGCGGGGTCGACGGCCTCCTGCAGGGTGCGGCTCAGCCGGTCGGCCACCCGGTAGGGGTCGTGCTCGACGTGGAGCAGCCGGTTCACGGCACGCTGCAGGCGCAGCCGTACCGGGCGGAAGACCGCGCCCACGGTCAGCGCCGCGACGAGCCCGGCCACCGGATCCTCGCCGCCGGACAGCGTGCCGGTCAGCCAGGTCAGGCCGGAGTAGATCCCCCCGGCGATCAGCGCCAGCGTGCCGTAGACCAGGACGCCGTTGAGCACGGCGTGGACGCCGGATGGCCGGGCAGCGGGGGGCTGTGCGGGGGGCGTCGTGACTGCCATGAGGGCAGGATCTCTCAGGTGATGTCCCGCTGTCTCGGGGCAGATGTCCCGTTTTGGAATGAATTTTCTGGGTCGCAGTGATTCGGGGGCGTGGCTGCTCGGGCAGCCCGTCTCTCAGTGGGGGCGAACACGCGGTACGGAACCCGGGGCGGCCTTCCCTGGGGGGAACGCCGCAGGCGGAGGCTCGTCCCGCGGTGACTACCCTGGTGGGCGTGAGCCGTACTGAGAACTCCGAGGACCTGTTCGCCCGCGCACGTGAGATCGTCCCGGGAGGTGTCAACTCCCCGGTCCGCGCCTTCGGAGCCGTCGGCGGCACGCCGCGCTTCATGGCTTCGGGGCAGGGGCCCTACATCACCGACGTGGACGGCAACCGTTACGTCGACCTGGTCTGCTCGTGGGGGCCGATGATCCTCGGCCACCGGCATCCCGCCGTGATCGAGGCCCTTCAGGAGGCGCTGCGCGACGGCACCTCGTTCGGTACGGCGACGGCCGGCGAGGTCGAGCTCGCCGAGGAGATCGTCGCCCGGGTCGACCCGGTGGAGAAGATCCGCCTGGTCAGCTCCGGCACCGAGGCCACCATGTCCGCGGTGCGGCTGGCGCGTGGCTTCACCGGCCGATCCAAGATCATTAAGTTCGCCGGCTGCTACCACGGCCATGTCGACGCCCTGCTCGCCTCGGCCGGTTCCGGCCTGGTGACCTTCGGCCTGCCCGACACCCCCGGCGTGACCGGCGCCTCGGCCGCCGACACCGTGGTGCTGCCGTACAACTCGATCGAGGCGGTCACCGAGGCGTTCCAGGCGTTCGGCGCCGAGATCGCGTGCGTGATCACCGAGGCGTGCCCGGCCAACATGGGCGTCGTCCCGCCGCTGGACGGGTTCAACGCCAGGCTGCGGGAGCTGTGCACCGCGCACGGCGCCCTGCTGATCATCGACGAGGTGCTCACCGGCTTCCGGGTCTCGGAGGCGGGTTGGTACGGGCTCGATCCGGTCGACGCCGACCTGATGACCTTCGGCAAGGTCATGGGCGGTGGCCTGCCCGCCGCCGCGTTCGGCGGTCGCGCCGACGTGATGGCCCACCTCGCTCCCGAGGGGCCGGTCTACCAGGCGGGCACCCTGTCCGGAAACCCGCTGGCCTGTGCCGCCGGCCTGGCCACCCTGCGCGCCTGCGACGAGGGCGTCTACGACCGGGTGGACGCCGCGGCCCTGGTCATCGGCCGCGCCGCCGCCGACGCGCTGGCCGCCGCCGGGGTGCCGCACCGCCTGCAGCGTGCCGGGAGCCTGTTCTCCATCTTCTTCACCGACGAGCGGGTGGTCGACTTCGACGCCGCCCAGAAGCAGAACACCGCCGCCTATCGGGCGTTCTTCCACTCGATGCTCGACCAGGGCGTCTACCTGCCGCCGTCGGCGTACGAGGCCTGGTTCCTGTCCGCCGCCCACGACGACGAGGCGCTCTCCCGCATCGCCGACGCCCTTCCCGCCGCTGCCAAGGCCGCCGCTTCCGTTTCCGCTTAGCGGGCGGTCTGTTCGGGTTCTTCCTGCCGGGTGTGTTAGCGCTTTGGTGGGTGCTTTCGTGGGTGTGTGTTCGCGCTCCGGTGGGCGGGTGCTCCGGGCGGCCGTTGTTGGTGGCGGGTTTGGGGATTCAGGCCTTCGGCCTGGCGGGCGCGGTGGTCGCGGATTCTTATAAGCCGCCCGGAGCACCCAACGGACGATCGCTACCTCGTTCGCGACTCCAAAAACCCTGATGGCGCCACACTTGTCTTCTCGTCAGGTGGCTGGACTGCCTTCCTCGGTCGTATCAAGGCTGGAGAGTTCGACACGCGTCCCTGATCATGTGATGGGTCGGAGAAGGTTCCCTGGAGGTGAGGGGTGCAGGTTCCCCATGACTGATCTGGCGAGCGCCGTCTGGCACAAGAGCAGCCTGAGCGGCAGCGGCGACAACTGCGTCGAGGTGGCCCACGTAGACAACCAGTACCTTGTCTGCGACTCCAAGGATCCTCGCGGCGCCGCGCTTGTCTTCTCGGCGGGGGACTGGACGGCCTTCCTGGGCCGTGTTAAGGCTGGGGACTTCGATGCGCGTCCCTGATCACGTATGGGGCGGAGAAGGCTGCCTGGAGGGGGTTCCGGTAGCAATCGCGGAAAATCCCGCGGATACAGGTCTGACCTGCATGGATAGAGCTTGGTCCGCCATTTCGTGATCGTGTTTCCCAAGGAATCTTCGCAGGTCGGCAGCAACATCGTTGGATTCATGGCCATTACCCGGACGTCCCGCAGCCGATTTCCCAGTTGGTAACCCATTCGCCATGATGGCGGTAAATTGCAGCCTTTGCGCCGTTCCGCAGGCACGCTAAGGTCAAGCAGGAACGGGAGTCGGAAAGCAGGGGCGGGATGGCGTGGGCAGCCCGAGGGGTCGCCGTCGTTCTGGCCGTGGTGTCTCCGGTGCTCGTGGTCGCGGCCATGCTGATCTTCGCGGGACTTCCGGAGGAGTGGCTGCCGCCGGTGACGGTCACGCCGCTGACGGTGGCGGGGGTGACCTTTCCCGCGGTCAGCGCGTTCCTCATCGCGCATCGGCCTCGGCTCAAGCTGGCATGGCTGATGTGTGCGGGCGGGCTCGGCGGTGCCGTCTACGACTTCTGCCAGGCGATGATGCTGGCGTCCGCGGCACGCGGGGATCTCGCGCTGGCGGGGCTCCTGAGGTTCCCGGCGCAGGTGGGCTGGGCAGTGTGCGGGCTCGTGCTGGAGATGCTGCTGCCGCTGTACTCCCCGGACGGCAGGTTGCCCTCGCCGCGCTGGCGAGCGGTGGTGCTGCTGGGTGTGGTGTCCATCGGTGCCGAGACCGCGCGCCAGTTCGTGCGGCCGGATCCGCCGCTTGAGGGCTACCTGTTTCCCATCGTCATCCACAACCCACTGCAGATCCCCGCTCTGGCGCCGTACCACTCGGCGATAGGGGTGCTGACCTGGACGGGGATCGTGGTGACGCTGCCGCTGGCGGCGCTGTCCCTGCTGCTGCGTTTTCGCCGGGCAGACCCGGCGGGCAGGCGGCAGATCGGCTGGCCGCTGTTGGCGTTCGCCGGGTACATCGTGTTCATGCTCGTGGGCATCGTCGTGCCGGAGTTGTACTGGCTGTCGACCCTGTGGGCGATGCTCGTCCCCGTCGCGATGGTGTTCTCGGTGATGCGCTACCGGCTGTACGGCATCGACACCATCATCAGCCGGACCTTCGTCGCCGCGGGGCTGCTGGCCGTGGTCGGCGGGGTCTACTTCGGTGTGGCCGCGCTGTCGAGCCTGATGGTGTCCGGGTACGACCAGATTGCCGGGCTCGCCGCCGCCCTGTTCACGGGCGCGTTCTTCCAGCCGTTGCGCCGGATGCTGCAACGTGCCGTCGACCGCCTGCTCTACGGTCCGGTCGGCGACCCACGCGTGCTCGCCGAGCGGCTGGTCCAGGAGATGCGCCGGGGAGATCCGGCGCAAGCGCTGGCGTCGGTGATCGGCGTGCTGCGCGAGGGCCTGGCGGTACAGGGGGTCATGGTGGAGGTGGCCGGCGGCGAGCCGGGGGACCAGGTCAGCGTGGCAAGCATGGTCAGCGGGCAGGTCGGCGACTCCCCGCGCGAGGTACCGCTGGTCTGGCACGGCGAGCAGGTGGGGCGGCTGCTGGTCGGCCCGCCTGCCCCGCGCCGCTTCCCCGCCGCGCACGACGAGCGGGTGTTGGAAACGTTGGTCCCGTACGCGGCCGACGTGGCGCACGCGCTGCGGATGGCGGCCGACCTGCAGGGCTCCCGGGAGCGCATCCTGACCGCCCGGGAGGAGGAGCGTCGGCGGCTGCGCCGCGACCTGCACGACGGCCTGGGCCAGACGCTCAGCAGGATGGCCATGACCATCAACATGGCCCGCCTCAGCCTGAAGACCTCCCCGGAGGCGGCAGACGGGCTGCTGCGCGAGTTGCGTTCCGGCATGGACGCGGTCACGGGCGACATCCGGCAGCTCGTCTACGGCCTGCGCCCGCCCGCCTTGGACGATCTGGGCCTGGCCGCCGCCGTACAGGCGCTGGCCGGGCCGGCCGACTCCGAAGGCCCCGCCACGGAGGTGAGCGCCGAGGGCGACCTGGCCGACCTGCCCGCCGCCGTCGAGGTGGCCGTCTACCGGATCGCGCAGGAGGCGCTGACCAACGTCCGGCGGCACGCGCGTGCCACTCGCGTCCGTGTCGAGCTGTGTCGTGAGCCCGAGGCGCTGCGCCTGCTGATCGCCGACGACGGCGTGGGCCTGTCGCCGGAGCGCCGCTCGGGCGTCGGCCTGGCCTCCATGCGCGAGCGCACCGCAGAGCTGGGCGGACTCTGCCTCATCAACGGCGAGCCTGGGGAGGGCACCACGGTGGAGGTGATGTTCCCCGTTCCCGCGACCGACGCGCCGCCGGTACGGCAACACCGGACGGCTCCTGTTGGCGGGCAATCGGCCCCCTGAATCCGGAGATCACGAAGATCGCGGAAGTTCCCCACGTGGCGAACCCGAGAACCACCGTTCTTAAGGACCTGCCCATCTCCTCGTCCAGGCGCGGCGCCCCAATGATCTACAAGTCGTTCTCCACGGTCGGCCTCTAGCCTCATCCGCGGTCCTCCTGAGCCGGAGCGGCTCGGCGCGGTGCAGGCCCTCGAACGGGACTGCGACAGCGGCCCTTGAAGGAGATGAGAAGGAGGCAGTGGTGGACATGAGCATCGTGCCATTGTTTGGAATCGTGGTCGGAGCGGTGTTCGTCGGGGCCGGCATCCGGGTGATGACTGTCGGGCAGCGGCTGCGGCGGCACGGGGTGCGGGTGCCGGGCGTCGTCGTGGGACTGCGCAGGTCCAGCGGCGGCAACCGCCTGTACTATCCCACGCTGCAGTTCCAGACGGTGCAGGGCTCCGTGGTGGAGGCCGCGTCGGATCTGGGCTCCAACCCGCCGCAGGTCCGTCCGGGCCAGCAGGTCATGGTGGTCTACGATCCCGAGCGCCCCCAGCGCGCCCGCCTGGACGGGGTGGGCGGCAGAGGCGTGCTCCTCGGCGTGCTGTTCCTGACCGTCGGGGCGATCATCCTGGTGGTCCCCCTGGTCGTCGCGGTCAGCTTCTGGTTGTGAGGGCGGGGGGGCGGACTCGCGCGGCGGTCGTACGGGCTCGGGTGCTCGCGTAGAGGACGCCGGAGATGATCAGGGTGGCGGCGGTGAGTTTGAGCGGGGAGACGGGCTCGCCGGTGAACAGGGCCGCGGAGGACATGCCGAAGACCGGGACGAGCAGGGCGGAGGGCGCGACCACCGAGGCGTCGTAGCGCTGGAGCAGGAAGCCCCAGATGCCGAAACCGCCGAGGGTGGAGATCAGCGCCACGTAGAGCACGGACAGGCTCCCCTCCACCGAGAACTCCAGCCGGGGAACACCCTCCACCAGCAGGGACAGGGCCAGCATGGGCAGGGCCGCGACCGCGCTGATCCAGACCATGAAGCGGAACGAGTTGGGCGGGGCGGCGCTCCTGACCGCGATGTTGCCCGCGCTCCAGAAGAACGCTGAGCCGACGACCAGCAGGAACGCGCCGACGGGGCCGCCGGCGCCAAGGTCGGCGGCGATCAGCACCAGTCCGGCGAGCGCGACGGCCATGCCGGTGATCCGCCGCGCGGTGAGCCGCTCCCCCAGCAGGACGACGGCCAGGACGGCGGTGAAGACCGCCTGAACCTGGACGACGAGCGAGGTCAGCCCGGCGGGCATGCCCGCCCGCATGCCCATCAGCAGCAGGGTGTACTGGCCGATGCCGAGTGTGGCCCCGGCGACGAGCACCTTCCGCCAGGGCACCCCGGGGCCGCCGACGAACAGCAGCGCGGGGAAGGCGGCCAGGGCGAAGCGCAGCGCCACGTAGAACAGCGGTGGAAAGTGCCGGAGCCCGACCTCCATGACGACGAAGTTGAAGCCCCAGAGGGCGGTGAGGCCGATGGCGAGGAGGAGGTGCCGGGTACGCATACATCCATCGTCGTTTTCAGCGATATTTCAGCACAAGTGAGAATTTCTGGCTTATGTCGTTTAGAGTTGCTTATGTGTTGGATCTCAATCGGCTCAAGGCGCTGCACGCGGTCTCCGTCTACGGATCGGTGGGCGCGGCGGCCGAGGCGCTCATGGTCACCCCCTCCGCGGTCTCCCAGCAGCTCGCCAAGCTGGAACGGGAGACCGGCGCGACCCTGCTGGAGCGCAACGGGCGCGGGGTACGGCTGACCGACGCGGCGGGGCTGCTCGCCGACCACGCCGGGCGCATCCTCGCGCTGGTCGAGACGGCGGAGGCCGACTTCGAGGCACTGCGCGGGCAGGTCGTGGGGCGGCTCTGCATCGGCGCCTTCCCCACGGCGGCCAGGGGGCTGATGCCCGCCGCGCTGGCCCTGCTGCGCACCCGCCACCCCGACCTGAGGCTCCAGCTCATGGAACGCGAGCCCTCGCGGCAGATCCGCGAGGTGGCCAGGGGAGAGCTCGACCTCGCGGTGATCCAGGACTGGATGAACCGCCCACTGGCGATCTCCGAGGGGCTGTCCCGGGCGACGCTCTTCGACGACATCGCCGACGCGATCCTGCCCGCGACCCACCCGCTGGCGGACCGCTCCGAGATCGAGCTGGCCGAGCTGTCCGGGGAGCAGTGGATCAGCTCCTCACCGGGCACGGTCTGCCACGACTGGCTGGTCTACACGCTGCGCTCGGCCGAGGTGGAGCCGGACATCGCCTGCATGGCGGATGAGTACCCCACCCAGATGGCCCTCGTCTCGGCCGGGCAGGGGTGCGCGATCATTCCCCGGCTGGGTCGTGACTTCGTCCCCTCCGGGGTGCGGGTCGTCCCGATCAGGTCGCGCCCGACCCGCAGGCTTTATGCGCTCTGGCGCAGTGACGCGGCCCGCCGCCCGGCGATCCGCGCCGCGGTCGAGGCGCTGAAGGCCGTCTCCGCCGATTTCCACATCCCCATCTCCGAGTCCGTCGGGGCGCCGTCCACCGTCCTGGCCGGGAACGTTCACCCGGTCGAGTGAGGATTCGCGGTCACCGCGCCAGGTGCGCCGTCCCGTGAGGCCGAAGACGTGCCCGGGGACCGTGGCAGGCAGCGGATCCAAGGACCTGCAAAGGGCGTCCAAGGGACAAGGCCTAGCTGATGGCGATCGTCACCACGCCGCCGACGATGACGCAGGCGGCCAGCAGCCGCCTGGTCAGGTCGCCCTCGGCCAGCAGCCTGCCGCCGAGCAGCACCGCGACGAGCACGCTGACCTCCCGTACCGGGGCCACCGCGCTGATCGGCGAGAAGGTGAACGCGGTCAGCGCCAGCAGGTAGGAGAGCGGCATCAGTACCGCCGCACCCAGCACCCGCGTCCAGTGCTCGCGCCAGACGGGCAGGACCAGAGCCCGGCGGTGGCCGCCGAGCACCGGTGCGGTCAGCACGAGGGTGCGGCCGAAGTCGCCGAAGTAGTTGAGCAGGATCGGCGCGACCGCGAAGGCGCTCACCACCTGCTTGTCCCAGACGGTGTACGCCGCGATGAACACTCCGGTGGCCAGCCCGAACCCGATGCCGCTCAGATCCCGGCGGCTGGGCCTGCGCGCCATGCTGAGCAGGAAGACACCCACCCCGATCAGACCGATCCCCGCGATGCCCGCCAGGCCGGGTCGCTCACCCAGGAACAGGACGGCGACCAGGCTGGCCAGCAGCGGTCCGGTGCCTCGGGCGATCGGGTAGACCATCGACAGGTCACCGTGCCGGTAGCCACGCTGGAGGAACATGAAGTAGCCCAGGTGCAGCGTGGTGCTCGCGGCGATCACCCCGAGGTCGGCCCACGAGAGACCGGTGCCGCCGAGGAGGAGATAGCCGAGCGCGACCGGGGTCCAGACCACCGTGGACGCGGCGGCCACCATCCAGACGAAGACGACGCCGTCGGCGTCGGCCGCCTGCTTGCTCAGCAGGTTCCAGCAGGCGTGGGCGACGGCCGAGGTGAGGATGAGGGCGAGGGCGAACAGGCTCACGGGGGACCTTTCCGGACCGCCGGACCGCGGAACCTTAGCCACAAACGCCCCAGACCCTACTCGCCTTCGCCACGCGCTCCCAGTGGTCCACCTGACCGGCTGTGGGCCGGTAGCTGTGGGTAGGCTGGCGGAACCATGGCTGAGACCACCGTCGTTCACCTCCTGCGCCACGGTGAGGTGCACAATCCCGCTAACGTCCTGTACGGCAGGCTTCCCGACTACCACCTCTCCGACAACGGCGTGCAGATGGCCGAGACGGTGGCCAAGGCGGTCGCCGGCCGCGACGTCGTCGCGCTGTTCTCCTCCCCGCTGGAGCGTGCCCAGGAGACCGCCGCCCCGCTCGCCGCGACCTTCCACCTGGACGTCACGCTCGACGAGCGGCTGATCGAGGCCGAGAACATCTTCGAGGGTCTCTCCGTCGGCGGAGGAGACGGTGTCTTCCGTAACCCGCGCTTCTACCGCTACCTGTGGAACCCGCTCCGCCCCTCCTGGGGAGAGCGCTACAGCCACCTGGTCAACCGGATGAGCGGCGCGATCAACGCCGCGCGCAGGGCGGCGCGCGGCCATGAGGCGATCATGGTGAGCCACCAGCTCCCGATCTGGATCATCCGGCTCGCCGCCGAGGGCAGGCGCCTGCCGCACGACCCGCGCCGCAGGCAGTGCGCTCTGGCCAGCCTCACCAGCTTCGCCTTCGAGGGGGACCGTCTGATCAGCGTGGGGTACAGCGAGCCCGCGGCGGCACTCGTCAAACGCCCCACTGTGCCGGGCGCCTGACCCCGCCGGTACAGTGATTGCTCTACCGGTTGTAGTACAGGGAGCCTCCGTCATCCATGCGCGCACAATCCTTTGCCGCCGTCGCGCTGCTCATCGCCGTGGCCGGATGCGCCGGAAACCAGGGGGCGCAGCCGCAGACCGGCGACACCCGGTTCATCGCGGGCGACGGCAAGATCACCCTTTTCCAGGCCGCCGACCGCAAGGTCGCGCCGCCTGTTGAGGGGGAGACCCTCGACGGGGGCACCGCGACGCTCGCCGCACACAAGGGCAAGGTCGTGGTGCTCAACTTCTGGGCCTCCTGGTGCGCGCCCTGCCGGGCTGAGGCGCCGGTGCTCAAGGACATCTCCGCCAAGACGAAGGCGGACGGTGTGGAGTTCCTCGGCATCGACTTCAAGGACCGCAAGGCCGACGCGCTCGCCTTCGAACGGAGCCACAAGTCCGGCTACCCGAGCATCTTCGACCAGCCGGGCAAGGTCGCGCTCTCCTTCCAGGGCACGGTCCCGCCCGCGGCCATCCCCTCCACGCTGATCATCGACCGCCAGGGCAGGATCGCCGCCAGGGCACTCGGCGCGGTCAAGTACAACGACCTCCTCGACGCCGTGACCAAGGTCGGTAATGAGAGATAACGGCCCCGGGCGATGGCTGGGCCCGCGATGAGCGCTGACCTCGTGAGCACCGTCGCGAGCGGTTCGCTGGCGCTGGCGCTGCCGATAGCGGTCGCGGCCGGGCTGGTGTCGTTCCTGTCGCCGTGCGTGCTGCCGCTCGTGCCCGGCTACCTGTCGTACGTGACCGGCATGAGCGCCGACCCCAGGCGGGGGCGCATGGTCGCGGGCATCGTGCTGTTCGTCCTCGGGTTCGCCGCCGTGTTCGTGGCCGGAGGGGCGCTCTTCGGCGGGCTCGGCGCGATGCTGTTCGGCAACGCCGGGATCATCACGCGGGTGCTGGGCGCCCTCACGATCGTGCTCGGCCTGGCCTTCATGGGAGTCATCCCCGGCCTGCAGCGCGACTTCCGCATTCATCGGCTCCCGGCCGCGGGCCTGGCGGGGGCGCCCCTGCTCGGCCTGGTGTTCGGCCTGGGCTGGACCCCCTGCATCGGACCCACCCTCGGGGTCGTGCTCACCCTCGGCCTGAACGAGGGCAGCGCCGGCCGCGGCGCGATACTCGCCTTCGCGTACGCGCTCGGCCTCGGCCTGCCGTTCGTGGCGGCCGGGCTGGCGTACAGCAGGGCTCTGAGGACCTTCAAGGCGGTACGCCGGCACTCACAGCTGATCACGCGGGTGGGCGGCGTCATGCTGGTCGTCGTCGGCGTCCTGCTCGTCACCGGGCTCTGGGAGCAGCTCGTCGCGATGATCCAGGGCTGGGTCGGCGGATTCGAGCCGGTGATCTGATGGGGCACATCGACCCTGGGACGGGAGAGCGAGCGGTGGCCGAGCCGCAGACGGAGACGGTGGCCGCGAGCAGTCCCGAGGCCAACGGGAAGAACGGGAAGAACGGGAAGAACGAGGAACGGCGGCCCGGGGGAATCGGGGTCGTGGGCTGGGCGCGCTGGTTCTGGCGGACGCTCACCTCGATGCGGATCGCGCTGATCCTGCTGTTCCTGTTCGCCCTGGCGTCCATTCCCGGCTCGATCTGGCCGCAGCGCGGTGTCTCCGACGCCAAGGTCTTCCAGTACTTCGAGGACAGCCCCCGGCTCGCCGAGTGGCTGGACAGGTTCTGGCTGTTCGACGTGTTCAGGGCGCCCTGGTTCGCCGCGATCTACCTTCTGCTCTTCCTGTCCCTGATCGGCTGCGTGCTCCCCCGTACCATGACCCACCTGCGGGAGCTGCGCAGGAAGCCGCCCGCGGCGCCGCGCAACCTGGGCAGGCTGCCGCAGCACGCCTCCTTCGAGGCCCCGCTGACCGTCGAGGAGGCCGCCGCCACGCTGCGCGCCAAGCGGTTCCGGGTGATCACGGGGCCCGGCTGGGTCGCCGGGGAGAAGGGCTACCTGCGCGAGACCGGCAACCTGCTGTTCCACGTGTCCCTGCTCGGCCTGCTGCTCGCGGTCGGGATCGGCACGCTCTACGGCTACCGGGGCAACGTGCTGGTCGTGGAGGGCGAGGGGTTCGCCAACACGGTCGCGGCCTACGACCGCTACATGCCGGGGCAGCAGGTGAACGCCGAGTCGCTGGAGCCGTTCTCCTTCACGGTCGAGGACTTCCAGGCGAGCTACATCGCGAAGGGTGAGAAGACCGGGCAGCCCCTCGACTTCGAGGCCAGGCTCAAGGTCGAGGACGCCCCCGGCGCCCCCGTGCGCGACTACGTCCTCAAGGTCAACGAGCCGCTGAACGTCAACGGCACGCAGAGCTACCTGATCGACCACGGGTACGCGCCGACCTTCAGGATCACCGACGGCAAGGGCCAGGTCGCCTTCGACGGGCCGGTGCCCTGCCTGGTCGTCCAGCCCGCCAACTTCACCTCCGAGTGCGTGATCAAGGTCCCGGACGCGCAGCCGGAGCAGCTCGGTCTCCTGATCGGCTTCCTGCCGACGACGGTCCCGGTGGGCTCGGAGTGGGTGTCGGTCTTCCCCGGCGCCGCCAACCCCACGGCCCAGGTCTACGGTGCCTTCGCCGGTGATCTGGGCCTGAAGGACGGCCGGCCGCAGTCGGTCTACGAGCTCGACCCGGAGAGCCTGAAGAAGATGAAGCCGCTGGTCATGAAGGCGGACCCGCTGGCGGTCAACGAGAAGCTCACGCTCCCGGACGGTATGGGCTCCATCGAGTTCACCGGCGTCAGGGAGTGGATCGCTCTGCAGATCACCTACGATCCCGGTCGGATACCGGCGTTCGTCGCCTCGGTCCTCGCCGTGGCCGGCCTCGTGCTGGCCCTGACCGTCCGCCGCCGCAGGGTGTGGGTACGGGTCCGCGACGAGGCGGGTCGGCCCGAGGGCGAGAGCCGGCAGGTCGAGGTGGGCGGCCTCACGCGTACCGAGGGGGGCGATTTCGACGAGGAGTTCAGCGAGATCGTCTCCGCTTTGAACCCAGGAATTCCCAACCCAGGAGTTAAGGATGCCCGTTGAGGTCGATGCCGGCCTCGCCACCCTGAGCGATCAGCTCATCTTGGCGACGGTGCTGCTCTACGTCTTCGCAATGATCGCCTACGCCCTCGACCTGGCCTTCAGCCGGTCCGCGGGGGTGTCGGCCCGCGCGGTGGCACAGCCCGCGCTCGCCACCGTCGGTGGTGGTGCGGCCCCGGCCGCCCCGGAGTCCGCCCCGGTGGAGGGCGAAGGTCCCACTGACAAGGCGCCCGGTGCCTGGGCGACACGGGTTGGGCCGGTGGCCGTCGGGCTGAGTTGGCTCGGCTGGGCCGCGAACCTCGGGTCCCTCCTCACCCGGGGCCTGGCCGTGGACCGGTGGCCGTGGGGCAACATGTACGAGTTCGTGGTCGCGATGTGCTTCGCGGCGGTGAGCGCGTTCCTGTTCACGAACCTCCGCTACCGGGTCCGCTTCCTCGGCGCGTTCGTCATGGTCACGGCTGCTCTCGGGCTCGGCTTCGCGGTCCGGTACCTGGAGGTGCAGGCCGGTCCGGTGGTGCCCGCGCTCAACAGCTACTGGGTCCTGATCCACGTGTCGGCGGCGATCGTCGCCAGCGGCCTGTTCCTGATGGCCGGGATCGCCGGCATCCTCTATCTGGTCAGGAAGGACACCGCGGTCCTGCTGCCGTCCCGGCCGCAGTTGGAGCGGGTCGCGCACCGGGCCATCGTGATCGGCTTCCCGATCTGGACCTTCGCCGTCATCGCCGGGGCGCTCTGGGCGGACAAGGCCTGGGGCCGCTACTGGGGCTGGGACCCCAAGGAGGTCTGGGCGTTCATCACCTGGGTCGTCTACGCCGCCTACCTGCACGCCAGGGCCACCGCGGGCTGGAAGGGCAAGGCCGCCACGATCGTGCAGCTCGTCGCCTGCGCCTGCCTGCTGTTCAACCTGGTCGGGGTGAACATCTTCTTCGGGGGCCTGCACTCCTACGCCGAGGTTCCCTGAGTCCGGCGCCGAGCCCCGGCTGACCGGCCACATCGGCCGGTCAGTCGTCGTCAGTCCTCGTCGCGCAGGCGGCGGTCGAGGTCCTTGAGGAAGTCGGGGTCGTCGTCGGGGCCCTTCGGGGCCTCGGGGCGCTGTGGCATGTCCTCCGCCAGGAGCGAGCGGGGCGCCCTGGGGCCGTACGGTCGGCCGAGCAGCAGCCAGAAGAGCCCTCCGACGGCCAGCAGCAGCACCACGATGAGCACCCAGAGGAGCTTGGGCAGGTTTCTGGACTCCTCGTCCGGCGTGGTGATGACGTCGAACAGGCAGTAGAGCCAGAAGGCGAATATCGCCAGACCGACAAGCAGGGGCATGCCCGAACTGTAAGCCATTGTGAGCCCAGTTGCGGTCAGCCCTCCGTTACGGATGACTGGCGAGGGCTCACCCGGTTAACGTAGAACCCGTTGACACTTCCCCAGGGGGTGTGATGGCACAATCGGGCGACAAGGGCCGCCATCGACGGCGGTGGTGGCAGCGAGGTCCGGCCGCGCGTGCGGAGAGTGCTGTGCGGGAAGCTCCGCGTGAGGTTTCCCGCGAGGTTCCCCGTGAGGTTCCCCGCGAAGCGGAGCGCCGGGTCGGGGCGGTCACGGCCCCGGTGGTCGACCGCCCGCAGTACACCTGGAAGGACTTCGAGCTCGACGACGAGCGTCCCCGGGCACAGCCCAACTCTCCGGACACCCCGGATCTGGGTGACGGCCTGCGCCACTGCGGGCGCCTGGAGCGCATTCTGCACCGTCAGTGGGACTCGCGGTGGGAGATCCCGCCTCCGGAGGTCGTGCGGGCGGTGGAGAGCCTGGCCAGGTTGCCCGACCTGCTGAAGGACAAGCTGGCCGACGGTCTCGACGGCATCTACGTCGGCGCGGGCGGGGTGCCCGACCTGGACGACATGGGATACCTGCGCGGTGCGCCGCTGCCCTCGGGCCGGGCGACCTGGGACGTCTGCGCGGGAGCGTACGGCGACCGCAAGATCGTGGTGGGAGATCGGCCCTCGCCCACCCCCGACGTGATGATGCACGAGGTCGGACATGCCCTGGACGATGTGGACGCCCCCCACGGCGACTGGGTCTCCGACTGCCCGGAGTTCGCCGCCCTCTACGCCCAGTGCGTTCCCGTGCTGGCCTCGGGGTTTCATCTCCAGCCGGGCGACCTGGGCCGCAAGGAGTTCTTCGCCGATGCCTTCGCCGCGATCGTCTCCCGGCAGCGCCCCGCGCTGGTCGACATGCTGGGCGGCGACACGCGAATGGCGCTCAACGTCATGTTGTTCTTCAACCGGCGCTACGGAATCTAGGTGATCTGGGATGTACGTCGTCAGGCTCGCTGACGGTACTCTGCGCGTTCCGCAGACCCTGGCCGGCGATGACGGGCGTCTGATCGGCAACGCCTATGTCGAGGTGTCTCCGGGGGATCCCGACTATGACCGCTGGCTGGCCGAGTCGCTCACCGAGGAGGAGTGGGCAGAGCGGCGGCGGCGCTGGTTGGCGGAGAACGACGACCTGGAGCGGGAGTTCCTGGCTTTCAAGGCCGAGCAGGAGACCTAGGCCGGTTCAGGTACGGGTGTGGTCACCGTCCGTGTCGTGTGGCATTTCACACGACTCCACGGTGACCCTGCGGCTTCCGGGTAAGGCGCGCAGGATCACCGATGGTGTGACGTCCTAAGTCGTCAGACGCGCGGGGACTCGCCTGCAGGCCGTTCGGCCGTCAAGACGTCCTCTCCACGCAGAAGGGCGTGCACTTCCGACTCGCGGAAACGCCGGTGCCCTCCGGGGGTACGGATGCTGCTGATGCGGCCTGCCGCGGCCCAGCGTGTAACCGTCTTTGGGTCGACCCGGAAGAGGGCGGCAACCTCTCCGGGCGTCAGCAGACGCTCGCTGCTACTCTCCACAATCTCTCCCCCTCGCATCCCGCTTCCTGCCAGCGGGCGGACAGGTAACCAGTGTGCCGAGCGAAGCCTGATTTATCCGTGGTTTTCAACAAAGATCACGGGTTGTTATCTACTGCCTGCCCGATTGTTATATGATAGAGCCTCTTTGGGACTCTCGTGGGTGTTTCTTTACGAAACTGGTCTGTTGTGAACACTAGCAGCGCTCGCAGTCAATGCGAAGGGCGCTCCCGCAGTCAGCACGGGGTCATGCCTGGGCGATGAGCGGAGTGACGTAGCCTCGACGTTGTGCATCCCGTCATCGTTTACACCGCGTCCCGGGTCGGTCTACTCGCCGTGAGCCTGGGAGTGCTCTATATCCTCGGCCTGCGCCAGCCCCTGGTCCTGCTTGTCGCCGCATTCCTGGTCAGCGGCGTGGCCAGCTACGTCCTGCTCTCAAAGCAGCGGGACGCGGTAAGCGAGCGAATCACTAAGAATCGGGAGTGAGCGGCGACGGGAACATGCCGACTCGGGCATGGTACTCGTGACCGAGCCGGGTTGTGTCACTACCAACGAGTAATCCGCCAGGATGTGCCAGGAATGCCTTGACTCCGATTCCGCGTTCCCGGGTGGGGTTCCATGTCAGGGCCTTGCCGGTGCGGGGGTGGATCGCTCCGATTCCCGGGCGCGCCACCGCTCCGGGTCCCGCCGAGTCGTGGCCGAGCGGGTTGTCCAGCCAGCGCTGGTGCCCGCCGACGTAGACCGCCGCCCCCGTCGCCGCCACCGCGTACAACGAGTCGCCCCCGGTGTGGTTCACCCAGGTGGGTCGTACCTCGCCGCGGGCGCGGGTCTCGAAGCGCGCGGCCGTGTCGCACATCCTGTCCCGCCCCCCGGGGCCGCCGGTCGTGACGACGGCGAGATAGCTCCCGTCGGGGGCGAAGTCCAGGCCCCGCACGTAGCTGGGAAAGTCGGCCATGCACCTGCCCCGGTAGGCGCCGGTCCGCCAGGGCGCGACCTTGGCCGGTGACGCGGCGACGTCGATCAGGCCGAGCTGCGGGCGCGACAGGCCGTCGAGGGTGGCGAAGTCACCGCCGACCGCCAGCCTGCCGTGGCTCAGGGAGAGCGCGTGGACCCTGGTCCTGCCACCCCTGGGCTCGTCCGGCCTGATCGCGAAGGTCGGGTCGACCGAGCCGGTGACGGCGTCCAGCCTGGCCAGTGCGGTAAGGGCGACGGGGCCGACACGGGTGAAGTCGCCGCCGACGTAGAGGTGGCGGCCCAGCCTGGCCAGGCTGGTGACCGTTCCGCCGCGGACCTGGGCGTCGAAGCGGGCCACCGGGGATCCGTCGGACAGCCGGAGCAGGGCCAGACCCCGCGTCTGCGTCTCGTCGGTCGTCGTGAACCGGCCGCCCGCGTAGACGGTGTCGTGCACCCCCGCCGCCAGGGCCTGGACCGGGCGGTCGAGGCGTGGTGCGAAACCGGGCAGCACCCGCCCCGTGGCCAGGTCGTAGGCGAAGAGGTTGTCGCGCGACAGCACCCTCGTGCTCCGGGCCTCGCGTACCTCGCTGAACGAGCCTCCGACCACCACCGTGCCGCCCACCAGCGCGATGGCGTTGACGATCCCGTCGAGCACGTGGGGAGTGCTGTTCACCGGATCGGTCAGGACGACCCTGCTGTGCTCCGTGGTGCCGGCGGCGGCGGTCCCGGGGAGCATCAGGATCAGGGCCGCGGTCGGCAGGTAAGCGGTTCTGGCAAACATTTGACAATTTTTAGCATGCTCCGGGTAATCGAATGACTACTTTCCGTGGATTGTCGGGGCGGGCCTAGGCTTGGTGTCATGACGCGCGCTTCTCTGGACAAGCAGCCGCATGAGGTCGCCGCGATGTTCGATCGCACGGCCCGGCGGTACGACCTTGTCAACGACGTTATCTCCCTGGGCCAGGTCCGGCTGTGGCGTAAGGCGACCGCCGCGGCCGTCGACGCGGGCCCCGGTGAGCTGGTCCTCGACCTCGGTGCGGGCACCGGCACGTCCACCGACTCGTTCACCTCGCTGGGTGCCCGCGCGATCGCCTCGGACTTCTCACTCGGCATGCTGAGCACCGGGGTCAGGCGCAGGGGCGGCTCGGGCGTTTCCGGCGGGGGAGTGCGGGGTGTCAGCTTCATCGCGGGCGACGCGCTGCGGCTGCCCTTCGCCGACGACGTGTTCGACGCGGTGACGATCTCCACGGCGCTGCGCAACGTGCAGGACACCGGCCAGGCGCTGCGCGAGATGTATCGGGTGGCCAAGCCGGGGGCGCGCCTGGTGATCCTGGAGTTCTCACACCCGACGCCGAGGTCCTTCGACCTCGTATACTCGCAGTACCTGATGAAGCTGATGCCGCAGGCAGCCAAGCTCTTCGGTTCCAACGACGACTCCTACGAGTATCTGGCGGAGTCGATCAGGGCCTGGCCGGACCAGGCGGGGCTGGCGAGGATCATCCAGGAAGCGGGCTGGGAACGGGTCGCCTGGCGCAATCTCACGCTGGGCATCGTGGCCCTCCACCGCGGATATAAGCCCGCATAGAAGATTGGCAGGCGATAGCAGTACCCACCTGACACTTTGCCCCGCAAAGGCGTTAGACTTCGGGCCGACAAGTTTGTGAAGACCTTCACAAAGGATCGAAAGGCCCCTTACCCCGAGGCCCCCAAAGATTTTGTAGGACAGGACAGGTCCCGTGACCGTGCCAGCCGCCAGACAGCGGAATGTCGCTGAGGCTGACGCCGACGTCATCGTCGTCGGCGCCGGGCCCGCCGGTTCGACAACCGCTTTTCATCTCGCGCAGGCCGGACTTGACGTCCTGCTGCTCGAGAAGACCACCTTCCCCCGCGAGAAAGTCTGCGGCGACGGGCTGACGCCCCGAGCGGTCAAGCAGCTCATCGCCATGGGGATCGACATCGACGCCCCCGGCTGGGTCCGCAACAAGGGCCTGCGCGTGGTCGGCGGCGGGATGCGCTTCGAGCTCGACTGGCCTGAGCTGGCGAGCTACCCCGACTTCGGCCTGGTCCGCACCCGCCAGGACTTCGACGAGATCCTGGCCGGCAACGCGGTCAGGGCGGGCGTCCGCCTGCTGCAGGGGGTCAACGTCACGGCCCCGGTCCTGGACGACCGCAGCGGGCACATCGTCGGCGTCCTCGCCAGGCAGAACGGCGAGGAGGTCACCTACCGTTCCCGGCTGGTGGTCGCCGCCGACGGGAACTCCACCCGGATCTCCCTGGCCATGGGGCTGCACAAGCGCGAGGACCGCCCGATGGGCGTCGCGGTGCGGACGTACTTCGAGAGCCCTCGCCATGACGACGACTACCTGGAGACCTGGCTGGAGCTGTGGGACGGTGACACCCTGCTGCCCGGCTACGGCTGGATCTTCGGTGTCGGCGACGGCACGTCCAACGTGGGCCTCGGGCTGCTGAACACCAGCGAGTCCTTCAAGGGCATGGACTACCGCGACCTGCTCAAGCGCTGGGTGAAGGGCATGCCCGCCGAGTGGGGCTACGTCGAGGAGAACATGACGGCCCCGATCAGGGGCGCCGCGCTGCCGATGGCCTTCAACCGCCAGCCGCACTACACCCGGGGTCTGGTGCTGGTGGGCGACGCCGGCGGGATGATCAACCCGTTCAACGGCGAGGGCATCGCGTACGCGATGGAGAGCGGCCACGTCGCGGCCGAGATGATCGTCCAGGCACTGGGCAGGGTCACCCCCGCCCAGCGGGAACGTGTGCTGCGAGCCTACCCGCAGACGCTGAAGGACGCCTACGGCGGCTACTTCACGCTCGGCCGGGGCTTCGTCGAGCTCATCGGGCACCGTGGTGTGATGAACTTCGCCACGCGTCACGCGCTGCCGCACCCCCGCCTGATGAGGTTCGCTCTCAAACTCCTTGCTAATCTCACCGACCGGCGGGGTGATGCGTCGGATCGCATCATCAACGCCCTGTCGAAGGTGGCGCCACCGGCATGAGCTCAACGAACGCCGAACACCTGGGACCCGGGGCGATGATCGTCCTGCCTAGACTTTCGAAATACACCAACATGCAGAGCTACGCGCGGGCGCGCGTGGAGATGGGAGAGGAGGCGTAGCGATGGAGCTGTACGCACCCATCCTGGTGCTCGCCGTTCTCGCGGCGGGATTTGCGGTCTTCTCAGTGACGATCGCCCCCTTCACCGGTCCCAAGCGCTGGAACCGCGCGAAACTCGACGCCTACGAATGCGGTATCGAGCCGACGCCCCAGCCCGTGGGCGGAGGTCGCTTTCCGCTGAAGTACATGGTCACCGCGATGCTGTTCATCGTGTTCGACATCGAGATCATCTTCCTCTATCCGTGGGCTGTCGCGTTCGACCAGCTCGGGATGTTCGGGCTGGTCGAGATGGTGCTGTTCATCGTCACCGTGCTCGTGGCCTACGCGTACGTGTGGCGCCGCAAGGGTCTGGACTGGGACTAGATATGGGACTTGAAGAGAAACTTCCGAGCGGGTTCATGCTCAGCACGGTCGAGCAGGTCGCCGGCTGGGCACGCAAGAACTCCGTCTGGCCGGCCACCTTCGGTCTTGCCTGCTGCGCCATCGAGCTGATGTCCACCGGTGGTCCCAAGCACGACCTGGCGCGCTTCGGCATGGAGCGCGCTTCGGCGTCTCCGCGCCAGGCCGACCTGATGATCGTGGCGGGCCGGCTGTCGCAGAAGATGGCCCCGGTGCTGCGCCAGATCTACGACCAGATGGCCGAGCCCAAGTGGGTCATCGCCATGGGCGTCTGCGCCTCCAGCGGCGGCATGTTCAACAACTACGCGATCGTGCAGGGCGTCGACCACGTCGTCCCCGTCGACATCTACCTGCCCGGTTGCCCGCCGAGGCCCGAGATGCTCGTCGACGCGATCGTCAAGCTACACGACAAGATCCAGAACACGAAGTTCGGCGCGCATCGCGCCAAGCAGATCGACGAGCTCGAACTGCAGGCACTGCGGACGTTGCCGCTGATCGACCAGGGAACCGCCAAATGAGAAGCGGTGAGCGACCGATGGCGCGAAGCGGATTCACCGCGGCCCGCGCGGCGAACGAGGAGCGGTAGGCGACCGACATGAGCACTGAAAACCTCCCGGAGGTCCCGGAGGAGCCCATCGCCCGCCTGGGCATGTTCGGCACCTCGGGTACCGGAGACACCTCGGGCTACGGCCGCCTCGTCGTGCGGCGCAAGCCCGAGCTCTCCACCCCCCGCCCGTACGGCGGGTACTTCGACACCGTCGCCGACGAGCTGGAGCGCGCCCTCGGTGGCGACTTCGCCGACGCCGTCGAGCGCGTGGTCGTCGACCGCGGTGAGCTGACCTTCCACGTCAGGCGCGAGCGCCTGCTCGACGTGGTCAGGGCACTGCGCGACGACGCCGCCCTGCGCTTCGAGCTCTCGCTCGGCGTCTCCGGCGTGCACTACCCCCATCTGACGGGTCAGGAACTGCACGCGGTGATCCACCTGTGCTCGATCACGCACAACCGCCGCCTGCGCGTCGAGGTCTCCTGCCCCGACGACGACCGGCACATTCCCTCCACGGTCTCTGTCTACCCGACGCACGACTGGCACGAGCGCGAGACCTGGGACTTCTTCGGCATCGTCTTCGACGGACACCCGGCGCTGACCCGCATCATGATGCCCGACGACTGGGACGGCCACCCCCAGCGCAAGGACTACCCGCTCGGCGGCATCCCGGTCGAGTACCGCGGCGCCGAGATTCCCGCGCCGGACCAGAGGAGGTCTTACACGTGAGCACCTTTGACGACGAGGCCACCGAGGGCACGGTCTACACCGTCTCCGGCAACGACTGGTCGGAACTGCTCGAGACCCTCACCGGCCAGCAGGACGAGCAGCTCGTCATCAACATGGGTCCCCAGCACCCGTCCACGCACGGCGTGCTCCGCCTGATCCTGAACCTGGACGGCGAGACGGTCACCGAGGCCCGCACGGTCATCGGCTACCTGCACACCGGCATCGAGAAGAACCTCGAGTTCCGGACGTGGACCCAGGGGACGACGTTCGTCACCCGGATGGACTACCTGGCGCCGATCTTCAACGAGACCGCCTACTGCATGGGCGTCGAGAAGCTGCTCGGCATCACCGACCGGGTCCCCGAGCGGGCCCAGGCCATCCGCGTGATGATGATGGAGCTCACCCGGATCTCCTCGCACATGGTGGCCATCGGCACCTTCGGCATGGAGCTGGGCGCGACCACGCCGTTCCTCTTCGGGTCCCGCGAGCGCGAGATGGTGCTCGACGTGATGGAGTACATCACCGGCCTGCGGATGAACATGGCCTACGTCCGGCCCGGCGGTGTCTCCGTCGACCTGCCGGCCGGCGCCGTCGACAAGGTCGGCGAGCTGCTCAAGGTCATGCCGGGGCGCATCAAGGACATGCGCAAGATGCTCGACGCGAACCCGGTCTACCTGGCCCGCACCAAGGACGTCGCCTACCTCGACCTCACCGGCTGCATGGCGCTGGGCGTCACCGGTCCGATGCTGCGGGCCGCGGGCCTGCCGTGGGACCTGCGCAAGTCACAGCCCTACTGCGGCTACGAGACCTACGAGTTCGACGTCCCGACGGAGAAGAGCGCCGACGTCTACGGCCGCTACCTGGTACGGATGGCCGAGATGGAGGAGTCGCTCAAGATCATTGAGCAGGCTCTGGACCGCCTCTCGGGGCCGCTCAAGGGCGGCCGGGTGATGGTCGACGACAAGAAGATCGGCTGGCCCGCGCAGCTCGCGCTCGGCCCCGACGGCCTGGGCAACTCGCCCGACCACATCGCGCACATCATGAGCGGCTCCATGGAGGCGCTGATCCACCACTTCAAGCTGGTGACCGAGGGCTTCAGGGTCCCGGCGGGGCAGGCGTACGCCTCGGTCGAGTCGCCCCGCGGAGAGCTCGGCGCCCACGTGGTCAGCGACGGTGGCACCCGCCCCTACCGCGTACACTTCCGCGATCCGTCCTTCACGAACCTGCAGGCCATGCCCGCGACGTGCGAGGGCGGCATGGTCGCCGACGTCATCTCGGCGGTGGCCTCGATCGACCCGGTGATGGGGGGTGTCGACCGATGAGCGCGCCCGACGAGAGAGCGGTTGCCGGCGGTGAGCCGGTGGGTGGGCAGAGCACCCCGTCGAGCAACGAGGAGGTGAGCGCGACCATGACCAAGGGGTACGCGCCGGAAGTGCGCGAGCGCCTGGAGCGCGACGCCAAGGAGATCATCGGCCGCTACCCCAGGCCGCGGTCGGCGCTGCTTCCCCTGCTGCACCTGGTGCAGTCCGAGGACGGCTACGTCTCCGACGACGGCCACGAGTTCTGCGCCGAGATGCTCGGGCTGAGCAAGGCCGAGGTCGTGGGCGTCTCCACCTTCTACACGATGTACAAGCGCAGGCCGATGGGCCAGTACCACGTGGGCGTGTGCATCAACACGCTCTGCGCGGTCATGGGCGGCGACCAGATCTGGGACGAACTCTCCGAGTACGTCGGTGTCGGTCACGACGAGGCGACCCCGGACGGGAAGATCTCGCTGGAGCGGCTGGAGTGCAACGCCGCCTGCGACTTCGCCCCGGTGATGATGGTCAACTGGGAGTTCTTCGACAACCAGACCCCGGACTCGGCCAAGCAGCTCGTCGACGACCTCAGGGACGGCAAGGAGCCCTCGCCGACCCGCGGCCCGAAGAAGCTCTGCACGTTCAAGGAGGCCTCGCGGGTGCTCTCCGGCCTGCCCGACGGCCTGGCCGGTGACGGCCCCTCGGCGGTGGGTCCCTCCCTGGAGGGCCTGAAGATCGCTAAGGCCAACGGATGGAAGGCTCCCGAGGCGTGAACGGGCGCGAGGTCAACATGATCGGGCGAGCCGGCGCGTGCGGGCGCGGCGGGCGAGCAGGCAGGCACGGCGCGGTCTCGTCACGGAGCGACGGGCTGCCAGGCGAGGAGACGAAGTGACCACTCTCACCCCGGTTCTCACCGCGAACTGGGACCAGCCGAACTCCTTCACGCTGGAGGGCTACGGCGACTACTCGGCGGCCAAGAAGGCGCTGGGCATGGACCCCGACGCGGTCATCCAGGTCGTCAAGGACTCCGGGCTGCGCGGCCGAGGCGGCGCGGGCTTCCCCACCGGCATGAAGTGGGGCTTCATCCCCCAGGGGGACGGCAAGCCGCACTACCTGGTGGTCAACGCCGACGAGTCCGAGCCCGGCACGTGCAAGGACATCCCGACGATGATGGCCAACCCGCACGCGCTGGTCGAGGGCATCATCATCACCGCGTACGCGATCCGGGCCAACCACGCCTTCATCTATGTGCGCGGCGAGGTGCTGCACGTCATCCGCCGCCTGCAGGCGGCGGTGGCCGAGGCGTACGCCAAGGGCTACCTCGGCACCGACCTCTTCGGCACCGGCTTCAACCTGGAGCTCGTCGTGCACAGCGGGGCGGGCGCCTACATCTGTGGCGAGGAGACGGCGCTGCTCGACTCGCTGGAGGGTCATCGCGGCCAACCTCGGCTCAAGCCCCCCTTCCCCGCCGTGGCGGGTCTCTACGCCTCGCCCACCGTGGTCAACAACGTCGAGTCGGTCGCGAGTGTTCCCTCGATCATCGCCAACGGCGCCGAGTGGTTCGCCGGGATGGGCACCGAGAAGTCCAAGGGCTTCGGCATCTTCTCGCTGAGCGGCCACGTGACCCGGCCCGGCCAGTACGAGGCTCCGCTCGGCATCACGCTGCGCGAGCTGCTGGAGATGTCCGGCGGCATCAGGGAGGGCCACCGGCTCAAGTTCTGGACCCCGGGCGGGTCGAGCACCCCGATCTTCACGGACGAGCACCTGGACGTCCCGCTGGACTTCGAGTCCGTGGGCGCCAAGGGCTCGATGCTCGGCACCCGGGCCCTGCAGATCTTCGACGAGACCACCTGCGTGGTGCGCGCCGTGCTCCGCTGGACCGAGTTCTACGCGCACGAGTCCTGCGGCAAGTGCACCCCCTGCCGGGAGGGCACCTACTGGCTCAAGCAGGTGCTCAAGCGGCTGGAGAAGGGGCAGGGCACCGAAGAGGACCTGACCACGATCACCGATATCGCCGACAACATCCTGGGCCGCTCCTTCTGCGCCCTGGGTGACGGTGCCACCAGCCCCATCCACTCGTCGGTGAAGTACTTCCGCGACGAATACCTCAAGCACTTCGAGATCGGCGGCTGCCCGTTCGATCACGCCCCGTCCACGGTGTGGGGGGCGAAGTGAGCGCGCGCAGGAAGGCCACCGGCAAGCACAGCACCGTCTCGGTCGCCAGGCCGACGGAGGAGACGCCATGACCGTCGAAGCCACCACCCCGGCGCAGGCGCCGGTGAACCTGGTCACCGTCACCATCGACGGCTTCCAGGTGAGCGTCCCGAAGGGCACGCTGATCATCCGGGCGGCCGAGCTGCTCGGCATCCAGATCCCCCGGTTCTGCGACCACCCGCTGCTGGACCCGGCCGCCAACTGCCGCCAGTGCCTGGTGGACATCCCCGACGCGGGCAACGGCCGGGGGTTCCCCAAGCCGCAGCCCTCCTGCGCGATCGAGGTCGCCGAGGGCATGGTCGTCCAGACCCAGCTCACCTCGCCGGTCGCGGAGAAGGCGCAGCGCGGCGTCATGGAGCTGCTGCTCCTGAACCACCCGCTGGACTGCCCGGTCTGTGACAAGGGCGGCGAGTGCCCGCTGCAGAACCAGGCCATGTCCAACGGCCAGGGTGAGAGCCGCTTCGTGGAGAAGAAGCGGACCTTCGAAAAGCCGGTCGCGCTCTCCTCGGAGGTGCTGCTCGACCGCGAGCGCTGCGTCCAGTGCGCGCGCTGCATCCGCTTCTCCGACGAGATCGCCGGCGACCCGCTCATCGACTTCTTCGAGCGCGGGGCCAAGGAGCAGGTCGGAGCCGCGGACGGCCGCCCGTTCGAGTCCTACTTCTCCGGCAACACGGTGCAGATCTGCCCGGTGGGCGCGCTGACCGGTGCCGCCTACCGCTTCCAGGCCCGCCCGTTCGACCTGGTCTCCACGCCCAGCGCCTGTGAGCACTGCGCCAGCGGCTGCTCCCTGCGCGCCGACCACCGGCGCGGCAAGATCACCCGCCGCCTGGCCGGGGACGACCCCGAGGTCAACGAGGAGTGGAACTGCGACAAGGGGCGCTGGGCCTTCACCTACGCGACCCAGCCCGACCGGCTGAAGACCCCCCTCGTCCGTGACGAGGAGGGTCGCCTGGTGCCGGCCTCCTGGCCGGAGGCGTTCGCCGCCGCCGCCAAGGGCCTGTCCGCGGCGCGCGGGCGCGCGGGCGTGCTCGTCGGCGGTCGCGTCACCGTCGAGGAGGCGTACGCGTACTCGAAGTTCGCCCGGATCGCGCTCGGGACGAACGACATCGACTTCCGCGCCAGGCCGCACTCCGAGGAGGAGGCGCGCTTCCTGGCGCACGCCGTCGCCGGCAAGGGCATCGAGGTCCGCTACGCCGACCTGGAGAAGGCGCCGGCGGTGCTCCTGGCGGGCTTCGAGCCCGACGAGGAGTCGCCGATCGTCTTCCTGCGCCTGCGCAAGGCATGGCGCAAGAAGGGCCTGAAGGTCTTCTCCGTCGCGCCGTTCGCCGGCCCCGGACTGGCCAAGATGGGCGGCACGCTGATCCCGGCGGTGCCGGGCACCGAGACCGCCGTCCTGGACGACCTGGCCGCCGTCGACGTGACGGCCGCCGAGGCGATCAGGCAGCCGGGAGCGATCATCCTGGCCGGTGAGCGACTCGCCACCGTGCCGGGCGCGCTGTCGGCGCTGCTGCGGCTCGCCGACTCCAGCGGTGCCCGCCTGGCCTGGATCCCGCGCCGCGCCGGTGAGCGCGGGGCCGTCGAGGCCGGGGCGCTGCCGAACCTGCTGCCCATCGGCCGCCCGGTCGCGGACGAGACCGCCCGCGCCGAGGTGGCCAGGGCCTGGGACGTCACCTCGCTGCCCGAGGGCGAGGGCCGCGACACCACCGCCATGCTGGCGGCGGCGCTCGACGGAGAACTCGACGCCCTGGTCGTCGCGGGTGTCGACCCCTACGACCTGGCCGCGCCGCAGGCGGCCCTGCTGGCCCTGGAGAACACCCCGTTCATCGTGAGCCTGGAGCAGCGCGCCAGCGCGGTCACCGACCGCGCCGACGTGGTGTTCCCCGTCGCCGTGGTGGCCGAGAAGTCGGGCACCTTCGTCGACTGGGAGGGGCGCGGGCGCTCCTTCGAGGAGGCGCTCGGGGTTCCGGGGATCATGAGCGACCTGCGGGTCGTCTCCGCGATCGCCGACGCCATGGACGTGCACCTCGGCCTGCCCGACCCCGCCGCCGCCCGCCGCGAGATCGGCTCGATCGGCGCGTGGCGTGGCCCCAGGGCCGCGGCCCCCCAGGCGAGCGGCTCTCTCGCCGCCGGGCCGCGGGCGGGGGAGGCCGTCCTGGCCAGCTGGCACCTGCTGCTCGACGACGGCCGCCTGCAGGCGGGCGAGCCGTACCTGGCGGGCACCGCCCGCCCCGGCGTGGCGCTGGTGTCCGAGGCCACCGCCGCCGAGTGCGGCCTGGTAGAGGGTGGAGAGGTGGTCGTCGGCACCGAGCACGGCTCATTGAGCCTGCCCGTGCGGATCGCGGACCTGCCCGACCGGGTGGTGTGGCTGCCGGCCAACTCCGAAGGTCGCTCGGTCACCCGTGACCTGCACGCCGTCGCCGGTGATGTGGTCAGGGTCGGCGCGGTGAACACCGCCGAGAGCACCACGGCCGGCGAGGTAAGCGCCGCCGGCGAAGCTAACGAGGAGCGGTAATGAATGCCCGGACTCTTCTAGCGGCCGATCCGACCCTTGCCGACTTCGGCAAGGACCCGCTCTGGATCAGCATCATCAAGGCCGTCGTCATCTTCATAGTCCTGATGCTGGGCGTGCTGTACGGCGTGTGGTTCGAGCGCAAGCTCATCGCCCGCATGCAGAACCGGTACGGTCCCAACCGGGCGGGCAAGTTCGGGCTGCTCCAGTCGGTGGCCGACGGCCTGAAGATGGGGCTCAAGGAAGACCTGATGCCCCGGACCGTCGACAAGGCGATCTACTTCATCGCCCCGGTCGTCCTGGCGGTACCGGCCTTCCTGGCCTTCTCCGTCATCCCGATGGGCCCGATGGTGTCGATGTTCGGTGTCCAGACGCCGCTGCAGCTCACCGACCTCCCGGTCGCGGTGCTGCTGGTGCTGGCGATGGCCTCGATCGGCGTGTACGGCATCGTGCTGGCGGGCTGGGGCTCACGCTCCCCGTACTCGATCCTCGGCGGCCTGCGGGCCAGCGCCCAGGTGGTCTCGTACGAGATCGCGATGGGCCTGTCGTTCGTGGGCGTGTTCCTGTTCGCCGGGACGCTCTCCACCTCGGAGATCGTCGCGGCACAGGCCAAGGGCGGGGTGTTCACGCTGGGCGGCCTGGAGATCCCGATGCCCTCCTGGTACATGATCCTGCTGATCCCGTCCTTCCTGATCTACATCGTCACGATGCTGGGCGAGACCAACCGGGTCCCCTTCGACCTGCCCGAGGGTGAGGGCGAGCTGGTCGGCGGCTTCCAGACCGAGTACTCCAACTCGCTGAAGTTCGCGATCATCATGCTCGCAGAGTACGTCAACGTCTTCGTGGTCTCCGCGGTGTCCATCACCCTGTTCATGGGCGGCTGGCGTGCCCCGTGGCCGATCTCCATGTGGGACGGCGCGAACACCGGCTGGTGGCCGCTGCTCTGGTTCTTCGCCAAGATGGTGCTGGTCTTCGGCTTCTTCGTCTGGTGCCGCGCCTCGCTGCCGCGCGTCAGGTACGACCAGCTCATGGCCCTCGGCTGGAAGGTCCTCATCCCGATCAACCTGGCCTGGATCCTGCTCGTGGCCACGGTCAGGGCCCTGCAGCTCGAAAACGTCAACCGGTCGCTCGTGCTCATCCTGGCCGCGATCGTGATGATCGGCTGCCTCGGGATCTGGTGGCGCTTCGACAGCGTGCTGCAGAAGCGCAAGGAGGCCAAGGCCGCACTGGTCGAAGCCGAGTTCGAGCAACTCCAAGCCGAGCCGACCGCGGGTGGCTTCCCTGTGCCGCCGCTCGACCTGCCGCACTACCACGGGGTAGAGCGCAAGGAGGTTCCCAGTGGGAGCAACTGATTGGCTGAATCCCATCAAGGGATTCGGCGTGACCTTCCACACGATGTTCAAGAAGGTCGAGACGGTCAACTACCCCGAGGAGAAGCGGCCCACGGCGCCGCGCTTCCACGGCCGGCACCAGCTCAACCGCTGGCCCGACGGCCTGGAGAAGTGCGTCGGCTGCGAGCTGTGCGCCTGGGCCTGCCCGGCCGACGCGATCTTCGTCGAGGGGGCCGACAACACCGATGAGGCACGGTTCTCACCCGGTGAGCGCTACGGGCGCACCTACCAGATCAACTATCTGCGGTGCATCCTGTGCGGCCTGTGCATCGAAGCCTGCCCGACACGGGCGCTGACGATGACCAACGAGTACGAGCTCGCCGACACCAGCCGTGAGAGCCTGATCTACACCAAGGAAATGCTGCTCGCACCGCTCGGTCCCGGCATGGAGGTCCCGCCGCACCCCATGCGTCTCGGCGAGACCGAAGAGGACTACTACCGGCTGGGACGCAACAATGGGTGAGACCATCACGTTCTGGATCCTGGCGGTCGTCTCGGTGTCGGCCGCCCTCGGGCTCGTCTTCAGCCGCAAGGCCGTCTACTCGGCCCTGATGCTGGGCGTCGTCATGCTCTCCCTGGCCGTGCTCTACGCGGTACAGGACGCCCCCTTCCTCGCCGCGGTGCAGATCATCGTCTACACCGGCGCGGTCATGATGCTCTTCCTGTTCGTCCTGATGCTCGTCGGCGTCGACTCCGCCGACTCGCTGGTCGAGACGATCAAGGGGCAGCGCGTCTGGGCGGCGATCGCGGGCCTGGGCTTCGCCTTCCTGCTCGCCCTGGGGGTCGGCAACGCCACCTTCGCCGCGCCCACCGGCCTGGCCGAGGCCACGAAGGTCGCGGGCGGCAACGTGCCCTCCCTGGCACAGCTGATCTTCACGCGGTACGTCTTCGCCTTCGAGGTCACCTCGGCGCTGCTGATCACCGCCGCGCTCGGCGCGATGGTGCTGGCGCACCGCGAGCGCATCCGGCCCAAGGCCACCCAGCGTGACCTGGCCCGCGCCCGGTTCAACGGCCCGCAGCCTTCGCCGCTGCCGGGACCCGGCACCTACGCGCTGCACAACGCGATCGACATGCCGGCCCTGCTGCCCGACGGCACGGTCGCCGACAAGTCCATCAACCGGGTGCTCGCCAGGCACGAGATGGAGGGCGGCTTCGCGCCGACCGACCCGGTGAAGGCGGCGCTCATCAAGCAGGTCCTGGAGAGGGACGCGGCGCAGGATCGCGATTCCGACTCAGGCGACAAGCCCGTCCAGGCGGAGGACGCGGCGCCCCAGCAGGAGGACGGCAAGTGACCACTCACTACCTGGTGCTCTCCGCGCTGCTGTTCGCGATCGGCGCCATCGGCGTGCTGGTACGGCGCAACGCGATCGTGGTGTTCATGTGCGTGGAGCTCATGCTCAACGCCTGCAACCTCGCGTTCGTCGCCTTCGCCAGGCAGCAGGGCAACCTGGACGGCCAGATCATCGCGTTCTTCGTGATGGTGGTGGCCGCGGCCGAGGTCGTCGTCGGCCTCGCCATCATCGTGATGATCTTCCGAACCCGCAGGTCCGCGTCGGTGGACGACGCGAACCTGCTGAAGTACTAAGAGGTGGCCGTGGAACCCGCTGAGATCATCCAGCATTCCGGGGGTGTGATCGGAGTCTCCTGGCTCATGGTCGCGCTCCCGCTGCTCGGTGCCGCGATCCTGCTGCTGTTCGGGCGCCGCACCGACCGCTGGGGTCACCTCCTCGGTGTCGCGATGTCCCTGGGCGCGTTCGCGGTGGCGGTCGCCGCCTTCGTCCAGCTGCTCGGGCTGCCCGATGCCCAGCGTCGCCAGGGGGTCAGGCTCTACGAGTTCATCCCCGGCCTCGCCGACATGGGGCTGCTGATCGACCCGCTGTCGATCAGCTTCGCCCTGCTGATCACCGGTGTGGGATCGCTGATCCACATCTACTCGATCGGCTACATGTCGCACGACCCGGGCCGGCGCCGGTTCTTCGCGTACCTGAACCTGTTCGTCGCCGCGATGCTCCTGCTGGTGCTGGCCGACAACTACGTCGTCCTGTTCGTCGGCTGGGAGGGTGTGGGCCTCGCCTCGTACCTGCTGATCGGTTTCTGGCAGTTCAAGCCCACGGCGGCGGCCGCGGCCAAGAAGGCGTTCATCGTCAACCGCGTCGGCGACTTCGGCCTGCTGATCGCGATCTTCACGATCTGGACGACGTTCGGCTCGGTCGCCTTCAACGAGCTCACCGGAGGGGCGGTCGGCGGAGCGATCTCCTCCGGCGCGGCCTCCCAGGGCACGATCACCGCGGTCGGCCTGCTGCTGCTCCTCGGTGCCTGCGGCAAGTCGGCCCAGCTGCCGCTGCAGTCGTGGCTGCTGGACGCGATGGAGGGCCCGACCCCGGTCTCGGCACTCATCCACGCCGCGACCATGGTCACCGCGGGCGTCTACCTGGTCGTCCGCTCCGGCGCGTTCTTCGAGGCCGCCCCGACCGCGCAGCTCGTCGTGACGATCGTCGGTGTGGCCACCCTGCTCGCCGGTGCGATCATCGGTTGCGCCAAGGACGACATCAAGAAGGGCCTCGCCGGTTCGACGATGTCGCAGATCGGCTACATGATGCTCGGCGCGGGCCTCGGCCCGGTGGGCTACGCCTTCGCCATCGCGCACCTGATCGCGCACGGCTTCTTCAAGGCCAACATGTTCCTCGGGGCGGGCTCGGTCATGCACGCCATGAACGACGAGGTCGACATGCGCAAGTACGGTGGCCTGTTCTCGGTGATGAAGGTCACCGCGGCCACCTTCATGATCGGCTATCTCGCGATCATCGGGTTCCCGCTGCTGTCCGGTTACTTCACCAAGGACGGCATCATCGAGACGGCCATGGAGCACAACCAGATCCTCGGCTGGCTCGCGGTCGTCGGTGCCGGCATCACCGGCTTCTACATGTCGCGGATGGTCTTCATGACCTTCTTCGGCAAGCGGCGCTGGGCCGACGACGCGCACCCGCACGAGTCGCCCTCCGTGATGACCGTGCCGCTGATCCTGCTGTCGATCGGTTCGGTCTTCCTGGGCGCCCTCCTGATCCTGGACAACCGGCTCATGAGATTCCTCGCCCCGGCGGTCGGCCTGCCCGAGCACCTGCCCGGATTCCACCCCTTCAGCGTCCCCGGTCTGACCACGCTCGCGCTGGTCGCCGTCGGCGTCGTCTACGCCTGGTTCCGCTACGGTGCCGCCGAGGTGCCCCGGCTCGCCCCGCGCGGCTCGTTCCTCACCACCTTCGCCCGCCGTGACCTGTACGGCGACGCCCTGAACGAGGCGCTGTTCATGCGCCCCGGCCAGTGGCTGGCCCGGTTCGCGGTGTTCTTCGACAACCGCGGCATCGACGGCCTGGTCAACGGCCTGGCGGCGGGGATCGGCGGGACCTCCGGGCGGCTGCGCCGCATCCAGACCGGCTACGTACGGTCCTACGCGTTGTCCATCCTCTTCGGTGCCGCCGTGGTCGTTGGCGCGCTGCTCTACGTAGGGAACATGTGATGCCCTGGCTCTCGACCCTGATTGCCGTGCCCGTTCTGGGCGCGGTGGGTGTCTCCCTTGTCAAGAGTGACAAGCTCGCGAAGCAGCTGGCGCTGGCGGTCTCACTGGTCGTGCTGGCGCTCACCGGCGCCCTCGCGTACCTGTTCGAACCGGCCTCCGAGACGCGCTTCCAGTTCGCCGAGGTCTACGACTGGATCCCGCGGTTCGGCGTCCACTACGGCGTCGGCGTGGACGGCATCGCCCTGGTGCTGATCGCGCTGTCGGCGGTGCTCGTGCCGATCGTGATCCTCGCCTCCTGGCACGACGCCGACGGAACCGGGGCCGCGGCTCCGCCCAAGCGCTCGGTGAAGACCTACTTCGCGCTGCTGCTGGTGCTGGAAGCGATGATGATCGGCGTCTTCGCGGCGACCGACGTCTTCCTCTTCTACGTCTTCTTCGAAGCCATGCTCATCCCGATGTACTTCATGATCGGGTCGTACGGCGGAGCCCAGCGGTCCTACGCGGCCGTGAAGTTCCTGCTGTACTCGCTCTTCGGCGGCCTGCTCATGCTGGTCGCGGTGATCGCGCTCTACGTGATCGCCGGCAAGGGCACCTTCATGTTCCCCCAGCTGATCGGCGTCATCCAGGACCCGACCACGCAGAAGTGGCTCTTCGCGGGCTTCTTCATCGCGTTCGCGGTCAAGGCGCCGCTCTGGCCGTTCCACACCTGGCTGCCCGACGCCGCCGCGCAGGCTCCGGCCGGCGCCGCGGTGCTGCTGGTGGGCGTGCTGGACAAGGTCGGCACGTACGGCATGCTCCGCTTCTGCCTGGAGCTCTTCCCGGACGCGTCGAAGTTCTTCACCCCGCTGGTGATCGTGCTGGCGGTGGTGGGCATCGTCTACGGCGCGATCGTGGCCATCGGCCAGACCGACATGAAGCGCCTGATCGCCTACACCTCGATCTCGCACTTCGGCTTCATCGCGCTGGGCGTCTTCGCGATGACCAGGGACGCGGGCGCGGGCGCCACCCTCTACATGGTCAACCACGGCTTCTCGACCGGCGCGCTCTTCCTGGTCGCCGGTTTCCTGATCTACCGCCGGGGTTCCAGCCAGATCGCCGACTACGGAGGCGTGCAGAAGGTCGCCCCGCTGCTGGCCGGCACCTTCCTGATCGCCGGCCTGTCCGGGCTCTCCCTGCCGGGACTGTCCACGTTCGTCAGCGAGTTCATGGTCCTGATCGGCACCTTCGAGCGCTACCCGGTCGCGGCGATCATCGCGACGAGCGGCGTCGTCCTGGCGGCCGTCTACATCCTGTGGATGTACCAGCGCACGATGACCGGCCCCTCGAAGGAGTCGGCCCACGTCATGCCCGACCTCAACTGGCGCGAGATCTGGGTGATGGGCCCGCTGATCGCGGTGATCATCGCCATGGGCTTCTTCCCCAAGCCGGTGCTTGACGTGATCAATCCCGCGGTCGACAAGACGATCTCCAGCGTCCACATCGAACCGTTCACGCCCGCCGTGGCAGAGAAGAAGGGGGCCGGCCAGTGAACGGCACCATCCAAGCCCCGACAATCGAGTACGCGCTGCTCTCGCCGATGCTGCTGGTGTTCGGTGCGGCGATCATCGGGGTGCTGGTCGAGGCGTTCGCGCCCCGCTACCTGCGCAAGTCGATCCAGATGCCGCTCACGCTGCTCGCCCTGCTCGGCGGGTTCGTCATGACCGTCCTGTCCGCCCTCAACGGCCTGCCGGACGCGCCGACGGCCATGGGTTCGATCGCGGTGGACGGCCCCTCCCTGTTCATCTGGGGCATCATCCTCATCCTGGCGCTGGTCAGCACGCTCCTGATCAACGACGAGGACCAGTTCGTCGCGCAGGCGGCGGCGGTACCGGGAAGCCCGGACGAGGAGGAGGCGATCCTCAGCGGACACGCCCAGACCGAGGTCTACCCGCTGCTGCTGTTCTCGGTCGGCGGCATGCTGCTCTTCGCCTCCGCCAACGACCTGCTGGCCATGTTCGTCGGCCTTGAGGTCATGTCCCTGCCGCTGTATCTGCTCTGCGGTCTGGCCCGCCACCGCCGCCTGCTCTCGCAGGAGGCCTCGGTCAAGTACTTCCTGCTCGGCGCGTTCTCCTCGGCCTTCTTCCTGTACGGCATGGCCCTGGTCTACGGCTACGCCGGGTCGGTGGACCTGAAGGTCATCAGCGCCGCGCTCACCAAGGTCAGCGGTCAGGAGACGCTGCTGCTGCTCGGCCTCGCGCTGCTCGGTGTCGGCCTGCTCTTCAAGGTCGGAGCCGCGCCGTTCCAGGCGTGGAAGCCCGACGTCTACCAGGGCGCGCCCACCGCGGTCACCGCTCTGATGGCCTCCACGGTGCTCGTGGCGGCCTTCGGCGCGGTGCTGAGGGTCTTCTGGGTCGCCCTGGGCGGCCTTGAGTGGGACTGGAAGCCGGTCATGTGGGGCATCGCGATCCTGACGATGATCGTCGGTGCGATCCTGGCCATCACCCAGACCGAGATCAAGCGGATGCTCGCCTACTCCTCGATCGCGCACGCGGGCTTCCTGCTCACCGGCGTCGTCGCGATCGGCGCCGCCGAGCAGAACAAGCACGCCCTGTCGGCCATTCTGTTCTACCTGGCCGCGTACGGCTTCACCACGGTCGGCGCCTTCGCGGTCGTCACCATGGTCCGTGACGCGGGAGGCGAGGCCGGGCATCTGTCCCGCTGGGCCGGTCTGGGCAAGCGTTCCCCCGTTCTCGCGGGTATTTTCGCCTTCTTCCTGCTGGCCTTCGCCGGCATTCCGCTCACGAGCGGCTTCTTCGGCAAGTACGCCGTTTTCTCGGCGGCGGTCGCCGGAGACGCGCTGCCGCTGGTCATCGTGGGTGTGGTCAGCTCGGCGATCGCCGCGTTCTTCTACGTCCGGGTGATCGTGCTGATGTTCTTCAACGAGCCCGCCGTCGACGGACCGTCCATCGCGACGCCCACGGTGGGCACCTCGGCTGTGGTCGCCCTCGCGGCAGCGGCTACGGTAGTGCTAGGGGTTTTCCCGCAGCCGGTGCTCGATCTCGCGGATCAGGCTGCGTCCGCGCTGTTCATTCGCTAGAGGAGTAACGGTTCATGGCTGCGCCACCGGTTGTTGATCTTCCGTTCGTCGACGAACGGTTGGCGCAGGACCTCGCTACCGGACTGGCCGAGGTCGAGAAACTGCTGCGATCCTCGGTGGAGAGCGAGGACGCCTTCGTCACGGAGGCGTCCAAGCACCTCATCGAGGCGGGCGGCAAGAGGTTCCGGGCCATGCTGGTCCTGCTCGCCGCCCAGTTCGGCTCACCCGCGGCGGCGGGAGTGGTGCCCGGGGCCGTGGTGATCGAGCTGACCCACCTGGCGACGCTCTACCACGACGACGTGATGGACGAGGCCCCGGTCCGCCGGGGCTCTCCGTCGGCCAACGCCCGCTGGGACAACACCGTGGCCATCCTGACCGGCGACTACCTGTTCGCCCAGGCCTCGGAGATCCTCGCCGATCTTGGCTCCGACGTCATCAGGATCCAGGCGCAGACGTTCTCCCGGCTGGTCCGCGGCCAGATCCGCGAGACCATCGGCCCCCGTTCCGGCGAGGACCCGGTGGCCCACTACATCGGGGTGCTGGCCGACAAGACCGGCTCGCTGATCGCCACCTCCGGCCGGTTCGGCGCCATGCTCAGCGGTGCCACGCCCGAGGTGGTCGAGCGACTGACCCGGGCCTGCGAGGCCATCGGGGTCGCCTGGCAGCTCGGCGACGACCTGCTGGACGTCGCCTCGGAGACGGCCGAGTCGGGCAAGACGCCGGGCACCGACCTGCGCGAGGGCATCCGGACCCTGCCCGTGCTCTACGTCCTGGCGTCGGACAACCCCGAGAGCGTCCGGCTGCGCGAGTTGCTGGCCGGTCCGGTGGCCGAGGAGGACATCGAGGAGGCCCTGCGTCTGCTCCGCGCCGACCCCGCCATGGGACATGCCCGCGCCGAGCTGCTCGACTGGGTCGACCGTGCCCGCGAGGACCTCGCGGGCCTTCCCGACATCCCGGCCCGCGCCGCCTACCTGGCCCTCTGCGACTACGTCGTCGAGCGCTCCGGCTGAGCGCCGGTCCAGGACAGGACCCAGCCCGGCCCGGCGACAGCGCCGAGCCGGGTTTTTCGTGTTTCTTCCACGATATTATTTGCAGGGCAAAGCAAATAATGTATGTGCATGTAGACTCCTGCCGGATAGCACACTCCAGGAGGAATCACCATGTCGTGGGACCGTTTCGCCCTCTTGCACGCACGCGTGGAGGCGGAGTTGGCCAAGGCACTCCAGCGCGGTCACGGCCTGGGGTTGTCGGAGTACCGCGCACTGATCCAGCTCGCCGCCGTCCCCGACGGCTCCATGCGCATGCAGGAACTCGCCGAGGCGGTGGGGCTCAACCAGAGCTCGGTGACCCGCCTTGTCGCCCGTCTCGAAGGGGCCGGGATGACCCGGCGCAACCTCTGCTCGGACGACCGGCGCGGCGTCTACTCGGTGATCACCGACGAGGGGCGCATCCGCCTGGCCGGTGCCACGCCCACCTACGAGCGCTCCCTGAGCGCCGCGCTGGAGCAGGCGGGCGTCGACCCGGTCTTCACCCCCCTGGTCCTCGCCGTACGCGGCTCCTGAGGCTTATGAGGCGTTCTGTACGGCTACCTGCTTGGGCATCGCGCGGCGGGCCTGAGCGGCCGTCCTGAGGCTGTCCCAGGTGAAGACCGACAGCGCCAGCCAGATGATGGCGAACCCCACCCAGCGGCTGGGCGGCATGACCTCGCGCATGACGACCACCCCGCACAGGAACTGCAGGATCGGGGCGATGTACTGCAGCAGGCCGATCGTGGTGAGAGGTACCCGAAGCGTGGCGGCGGTGAAGCAGAGCATCGGAACGGCGGTGACCACACCCGCTCCGGCCAGCAGGAGCGCGTGGCCCGCCCCCCAGTTGCCGAACGTGCTCGTCCCCTGCTGTCCCAGGTAGGCCAGGTAGCCCAGCGCGGGCAGCAGCAGCACCAGCGTCTCGATCGTCATGCTCTCCGCCGCACCCACCCCGGCGATCTTCTTGACCAGGCCGTAGGTGCCGAAACTGGCGGCCAGCGCCAGTGCGATCCACGGCGGCCGCCCGTAGTCCACGGTCAGCACGACCACCGCCACCGTGCCCAGCCCCACTGCGGCCCACTGCCACGGCCGCAGCCGCTCCTTCAGTATCAGGACGCCGAAGAGCACGCTGACCAGGGGGTTGATGAAGTAGCCGAGCGCGCTCTCGACCACGTGCCCGGTGTTGACGGCGTAGATGTAGACGCCCCAGTTGATCGTGACGAGCACCGCGGCCAGGACGAGAAGGCCGATCTTTCTCGGGGTGCGCAGCAGCTCGCGGAACCAGGACCAGTGGCGTCGCACCGCCAGGATGGCGACGACGGCGACCAGGGACCAGGCGATGCGGTGGGCCAGGATCTCCAGGGCGCCGGAGGGCTTCAAGAGCGGCCAGTAGAGCGGGAACAGGCCCCACATTGCGTAGGCGGCGATCCCATAGAGAACTCCACGGCGTGTTTCAGGCATGACCCCTATCTTTACTCCTTACTCGATTTAACACAATTTAGCTGTGCTTTTCGATCAGTTAAGAAACACTTGTGGGAACACGGGGGAGCCGCCCTCGGTTGCTTCCTGGTGAGAACGTGTCAGGAGGAGGTTCGCAATGGGCTGGCTGTTCGGCAAGGACAAGACTTCCATGGTGTCCCCGGAGAACGCGCTGCCGGGCCGTGCCACCAGGATGGCGGTGCCCGGGCGTCATGAGGTTCTCGACGCCCCGCTGGCTCCGCCGTACCCCGAGGGGAGTGAGATCGCGGACTTCGGCCTCGGCTGTTTCTGGGGCGCCGAGCGCATTTTCTGGCAGACCCCGGGTGTGGTCTCCACCTCCGTCGGCTACGGGGGCGGCTACACCCCGAACCCGACCTACGAGGAGGTCTGCACCGGCCAGACCGGTCACACCGAACTCGTCCGCGTCGTCTTCGACCCGGCCCGGGTGTCCTACGAGGAACTGCTGCGCGTCTTCTGGGAGTCGCACAACCCCACCCAGGGCATGCGCCAGGGCAACGACGTCGGCACGCAGTACCGCTCGGCGATCTACTTCCACTCACCCGAGCAGGAGAAGGCCGCCCTGACCTCGCGTGACGCCTACCAGAAGGTCCTCACCGACTCCGGCTACGGCGCCATCACCACCGAGATCGCCCCCGCCGGCGACTACCACTTCGCCGAGCAATATCACCAGCAGTACCTCTACAAGAACCCCGGCGGCTACTGCGGCATCGGCGGCACCAACGTCAAGCTAGGTGACCCGTCTCAGTGGGGCGCCTGCCAGACCGGTCTGGTCCCGACCGAGGAGTAGCTCCACAGCGCTCCGCTGTACGGCTCACGCTCAACTTCTGGGCGTGAGCCGTCCTGCTGTCCGGCCCCGGTTCGGTGGGTGGGAGACGTGTGAGGAGCGGTCAGGCCGAGGGGGTGTGTCGTTGGGGGTGTACGGATACTTCAAGGACGACGGCGTGGGCTCCGTCGGCGTCGACGAGGTGTTCTTCCACGGTGGGGCCGGTGATGGCCAGGTGGTGGCGGTGCAACCAGCCGAACAGGTCCTGCCCGGCGCGGACCACGTCTGCGGAGGGCGGAACGACGGCTCGCACGACGGATCGAGCGGGCAGGGTGAGCTGCTCGCTGTCGCGATCGGTGGTCACCGCCGCCGTGAACCCGCCGGTCGGCTGCCCGCGCAGCCAGGTCAGCAGGGTCGCCGGCGGTGCCGGGCATAGGGCGGCGAGCTCGGATGGATGATCGAGGTGCAGTCGGCGTACGCGTAGGCGGCGTGATCTCATCGCGGTCTGCTGGGGCAGGATCGACATCGGCGTGGCGAGGTGGTCCTCGGCATGAGCCGCAGTGGCGGCCAAAGCGGCGATGTCACGCTTGATGCCCGTCACGATCTCGGCCAGGGCTTGTCGCAGCTGCGCCTCGGGAGCGTCCAGCAGATCGGCGATCCGGCGTAACGGCAGGCCCAGGCGCTGTAAGCCGCGGATGCGTTCCAGCCGTGACAGCTCGGCCACGCCGTACCAGCGATAGCCGGTGGATCGGTCCACCGCGGCGGGAGCCAGTAGCCCGATCTTGTCGTAATGGCGCAGGGTCCGTTCGGACACGCCGACCATGTGCGCCAGTTGGCCGATCCGCCACACCCTGGCTCCTCTCCCCGGCATGTTGACTCTGTCCCTGCGGCAAGGTCCTACCGTCACCGTCCATGACCGATTCGAACCCTCGGACCCGGCTTACCGGTGTCCTGCTGTTGACCTCGTTGGTGGCCATGATTGCCGGTGCGGCCATCGTGGTGCCATCGGGGTTGACCCTGAATTCGGCCGACCCTGCCGCCGCGCTGGCCGCGGTGGCTGAGCGGTTCGGACTGCATCTGACTGAGCTGGCATTTGACGTGCTGGGCTGGCTGGCACTGACCGCGGCCGGGCTCGTGATGTCCGCTTGCTCTGCCCAGGCACCCGGACCGCACCTGGAGACGCCGGCCGGCGGGCTGCTGGCTGCCGCCGGGCTTGCGGGCCTGCTTCATGACGCCGGGAACCTGGCACTGACTCAGCTGGCCGCTGACCCCGCCGCCCCGGCGGCCGCCACCGTGGCCTGGGCGGTGCTGCTCACCGCCAAGTGGGCGGTCAACCTGGCCGGGCTGCTGTGGGTCGCCGCCACCGCCGCGGCAGCGGTCGGCGTCCCGATGTCCACCGGGCTCCGCATCGCCGGTGCGGTCGCCGCGATCTCAGGTTTGGCCGCGGTCGCGCTTCCGTGGACGACCGGGACCGATGGGCCGACGGTGGCGCTGGAACAGCTCGGGTACGTCCTCCACCTGCCGATCATGATCTGGTACGGGGTACTGGGCTGGCGGTACCTGCGTAACCGGTGACCGGCGCCCGTGAACTTGTACGCCCTTTTGCCTGGGCGGCTCTGAGCGAGGCGCCGAAGGTGCCGCTGCGCTATCGGCGGCACCAACGTCAAGCCAGGTGACCCATCCGGGTGGGGTGCCTGCCAAACAGGCCTGGTCCCGACCGAGGAGTAGATTTTCGGATCCTGCTGACCTTGTGAGTGTGAGCCGTTTTGCTGCCGAGCGCCGGTTGCTCGCACCCCTTCCTTGCGAGGGAAGGGCAGATGCCTTGCCAGCACGCCCGCTCTGCTCAGCCGATGGTTGCAGGTCGATCCGGTGTGATCATGTAAGGCGGTGTTGCTGTACGCGACTGCTGTATACCATTCCACGGGACATGACTCGATACGAGCTCAATTCATAGTGCGGCGATGTCTCCCGGGGTTGCGAGAGTCTGTCCTGCGTCAATCGTGTCTCGCAAGTTTTTGGCTGTGCAACTGACATTGATCGTTTACGCCTGGGTCTGAGTCTTCTGCTTAAGGCGTTCGTAGGGGGTCTGGCCGCCGAGGCCGCCATGGGGTCGATCGTAGTTGTAGTAGTCCTCCCATTCGCGAAGCTTGTCGTTGAAGACCTCGGCGTCGTCGATGACGACACCGTCCAGCATCCGGTAGAACTCTTCGGCGTCGATGCGGTGTGAGCGTTCGACCTTGCCGTTCAGCCGCGGTGTGCGGGGCTTGATGTAGACGTGGTTGATGCCCTTGTCCAGCACGTGCCAGTGGAAGGCCGATTGGAACTCCGCTCCGTTGTCGGTCTGGACAACCTGCACCTGGAAGGGCAGGCGCTGCGGCACGTAGTCGAGGAACTGGATGGCGGTCTTCTGGTTGAGCTGGGGGTAGATGCGCAGCACTCGCAGGCGGGTGCAGTCGTCGATCGCGGTGAACTGGTAGTACTTGTTGCGGCCGCCCTTGCGGCCGGTGACGCCGGCGATGGGTTCGATGAACTTGACGTCGATCTGGACGCGGTGGCCGGGCAGCTGCTTCTCGTAGCGTTTCCACCGCTTGTCGTGGCGTTTGTAGCGCTGGGAGGCCGGCAACCGGCCCATGTCCAGGCGCTTGAGGATCCGCCAGACGCCTGAGCGGCTGATGGTGACGTCGTGGTACCGCTTAAGGTACATCGAGATCTTCTCCGGGCCGAAGTGGTAGTTCTGCCGCAGATAGATGATCTTTTGTACGACCTCGGCGTGCGTGGCGTTCGGGCTGGTCTTGGGCCGCTTGGAGCGAGTACGCAGGCCCTCGATGCCCTCGGCCAGGTAACGGCGGTACCAGACGTAGTACGCCTGCCGGCTGATCCCGTAGTAGCGGCACGTCAGCGCGACGTTGCCCGAGACCTCTTCGACGTGACGGATGACCGCCAGGCGCCGCTTGGCTTCACGGTCGAGTGGGGGGTTCGGGGAAGTCGACATAGACGGTCTCCGTAGTGGTCGGAGACCCAGGTGTCAACGATGTTCGTCAGTTTTAGAGGACTGGTGTCGTTTTCGGCGAGGAGTTTCATTACAGGGTTAAAGGCGGTCCGCTGCGGGGCCCGCCGGGTGCGCTGATCGGTCTGCGCGCCCGGCTGCGGCTCTCCGGCCGGTCCGAGCACGCACGGCCCACGCGCCCGGTGGGGCCGACAGAAGCCACCAGGAAGACGCCGCGCGGACACAACTGTGAGGAGTCACACCGGCAGCGCTGGAGGTGGCCCGCACCCGCCACGCATCGCTCCTACTGCCGGGGGTCCGCTGCCAGGTTGAAAAGAATGCGCCGGTCAGCGGCGCGCCTGGCCGGACGGTGCGCTCCGCCGGGCGCTCCACGCCACCACCGCCGCGGCGGGCGGGTTAAGGGCCCCGCACAGCACCCGCCAGGTGCCGCAGCGGCAGGTCTGGTAGCGCACCAGCCCTTCGCTGGTGTGGTGGTGGGAGCGGGTGTGCCAGTCATGTCCGTCGTGGTCGTTCATGGGTCCAGCGTGCTGTAATGGCATTGTGCATCTCAACCCTTACGGAGCGGACGCGGTCCTTCTGATGGCGGACCTGACCAACTTCCCGCCCGCATCCCTCGACGACCTGGTGAAACGGTGCGCGGACGCCGGCCTCGTCATCGACCGCCCCCCGGGGGAGGCGGATCTAGCTGCCGCGCTCAACCTGGCCGAGCAGTGGTGCGAGATCGTCGACATCCGCGACGAGCGCGCACGGGTCGCGCTGCTCAACGACCTGCTGGCCACCTCGGCGGCGTATCCCCGCGTCACTGACCACGCCGGAACCGGCTGGCACCTGCACTATCGCGACGCGGGCCTGTCGCTCGGCGGCGTGCTGCGCGCGCTGGTCGCGGTGGGCACCGCCCTGCATCTGACGGGGCGCGGCATGTCGCGGCTGGCGCGCTGCGCGCGCGACGGCTGCGGGCTGGTTTACGCGGACGTCTCGCGGAGCGGCCGGCAACGCTACTGCTCGCCGCGCTGTGCCAACCGGGACGCGGTGCGGCGGCACCGGGCCCGGCACGCTCCTCCTTCTCCGGTGAATCGACAGTGAACCTCTGCGGGCGGCCACCGACTACTGCGGCCTCAGTGGCACCAACGTCAAGCCAGGTGACCCGTCGGGGTGGGGCGCCTGCCAGACGGGCCCGGTTCCGACGAACTGGTGGAGGCACTGTCTGATGCCGCGGAACTGGATGTCGATGTCACCACACAGGAAGTCATCGCAGGCTGGCGGGCGACCGCTCGGATCAAGGCCGACCCCGCCCACTGCGCCCAGGCTCGCAGGGCCACAAGCGGCGCCTTCGGGCCGGTGGAGGTTTCAGCATGAGTCCGACCGGAAGTACAACGCATGCCCGGAAAGGTGGTTTATAGCGAGGGCCTGGCCTACGGCTACGTCGATCAGCTCGCCACGGTCAAAAGCTCAGGCAGATCATCGAGGACCCCGCGTCCGCACGGTGCGGTCGGCCGATGTGACCTTCGACCTCGATCGCCCCTAGCTTGATCTCTGACCTTTGCCTCGTTGCCGGGCGGCGATGTACTCGTCCATCGTCGTGAATCTTTCCGCGGTCGCCGTCCCTATGGTTGCCCGCCGGGCGGGGGCGGAGTCGTCTCGGCGATATCCGGGTCCGCGGCGGCCTGTCCATGGCGCTGCCTGCGCAGTCTCAGTACTCCGGCGACGGTCACGGGCACGAGCATGACATGGCACAACGCCAACGTGATCTTGCTGGTGTCGTCGAAATCAGCGGGAATCGTCATGACAAGGATGGTCCCGAGCGCGATCGCCGGGGCGACGACCAACGCCGCGGGCACCACCCATGGCCAGATTCGGGTGAGTACCGCCACTGCGGTCATCCCCACAAGCAACGGCAGGACGGTGAAGCCGGCGACGGTGAGCGCGTCGACCTCAGCGGGCTGACCCGAGGCGGTGAACCGGAAGTCGCCGCCGGCGGCACGCCCAAGCCCGTAGATGACGAGATTGAGGAACGGCGCGGCTGCCACAGTTGCGACGACGGTGGTGATGGGGTTGCCGTAACCGTATCCGTTCGAGCCGTCCGGTGCCCGATCGGGTGCGTTCTTCGACGTGTTCATCTGGCTCTCCGCGCTTTCCGTCAAGGCCGCCGCTCCCCGCTGCGCAGGTACGCTTCGATCCGATCGAGCGCTCCGGCCCAGACCTCCTGCACGAAGAAGTCACGCATCTCAGGCGCCGGGAATCCGGTCTGCACCACCGTGAGGAGCGTTCCGTCGTCGTGCTCTTCAAACGTGATCTCGATCGTGGTCGTCATGGTCATGCCGTCCGGGCTGATGCCGGTGGATTCGGTGACCAGGCGATGTGGACGGTCGATGACCAAGAAGGTCTGTGTCTCTCGGAACAGAGTGTCGGAGTCCGGTCCCCACACCGCGGTCTGCCTGCCTCCGACGCGCAGGTCGACATCGATCTCCACGATGCCGGGCTTCTCGTTGAGGATGTTGAACCAGATTTTCTGCTTCTCGGCGTCGGTGTAGGCGTCGAAGACCTCTTCCGGACTCGCGGGCAGGAAACGGCTCGTGCGCAGCTGAGTGGTCTCGATGTTCTGGGTCATTGGTCGTTTTCCTTCTTGAGGGTGAAGTAGGCGTCGAGGCCGTCGAGCCGACGTTCCCAGAGCCGTTGGTAGAACCTGATCCAGGACATGGCGTCCTCCAGTCGTTCGGTGCCCAGGCGACACTGCCGTGATCGCCCGACCTTCTCCGTGGTGACCAGCCCGGCGTTCTCCAGGACGTGCACGTGCTTCTTCATGCCGGTGAGCGACATGCCGAACGGTTCGGCCAACTCGCCGATCGAGGCGGGACCCTGGCCGAGCCGGATGAGGATCTGTCGTCGCGTCGCATCTGCGAGGGCCGCGAACGTACGGTCAAGGACCTCTTGCTGAACCATATGGTTTACTATAGGTCACTGAACTAGGTGGTTCAATAAGCGGCCGGACGGCATACATGGACAGATCAAAGGTTCCAGTGGTCGCCGTCCGGCACCCTCGGCGTCGCTCGATCAGGATCCCGCCACATGATCACAGGACATCGCCGGAAACGGCCTTGATTCGGTTCGCCGGGACGTAGACGTGAGAGTGCCGACGGGCGGGCTCCCGGCCCGTTCTCGGAGGTGGTGGATCAAGTGACACACGGATGCCCATCCTGTTCGCATCGGGCGAAGGCAGGGTGGGCCTCGGTACAGCGGATGTGGGGCCGAACCATTGCGCCGGTCGTACGACCACCACCGGCGGTACCGCTGCGAGAACCCGGACGTGCGGTATCGGAGGCACCAGTGTCAAGCTGGGTGACCCGTCCGAGTGGGCCGCCTGTCGGAGGGGTCTGGTTCCCACAGAGGAGTAATCCTCTAGATCGCGCTCGTACGGCTCACACCCACTCTCCGAGCGTGAGCGGTAACCCCGATCAAGCAAACGGGTCTCACTACGCCGAAGCCCTGGTTTCGAGACGTGTTCGCGATCAAGGTCCGGCGGGATTTCCTTGTGATCCACAAGCGCCTCGCAAGCAGGTTCCGCCATGGTCCCAAGAGAAGGCGGCGATGGGGGGCGGGATTGAAGGTTCCGGGACGTGCTTCCGTGTGCCTGCTGGCGGCTTGCCTGTGCGAGCTGGTGGTCGTGGGAGTCAGCCTCGCTCTTCTGCCCGGCCTTGCGGCGGAGCTGGA
>NZ_JBSFWD010000019.1:0-168360 GCF_053592655.1 Streptosporangium sp. NPDC002607 | reverse complement strand
GATCTTTTGCCTACTGCGGTCGGTCAGGCGGCGCCTCGCCGCGTTGTCGTCGGTCACCGCAGCACGCTGCGGCTCCCTCCTCCGCCTTGCGAGACGCCGCCTGACCGATCCTCGCCACGGCAAGATCTGCAGGACAGGACCTAGAGGGCATCGGAGCGATCGAGGGTGGATCGCACGAGCCGCAGCAGCGGAGCGGGATCGTGGCTCCACAGGTCATGGCCCGATCCATCGAGTGTGTGGATCTCCACGTGCGGCAGCGACCGCCGGTAGCGCTCGACCGTCGCGTCGTCGACGAGCACCCCGCGCCGGGTGCCTCGTACCACGACGACGGGGCCGCGCAGTTCGATGAGCTGCTCCCACAGTGATATCTCGACAGCGTCACGCTGGAGCCCGCGCACGACGTGGGCCGGCACCCGCTCGGCCAGGGGCGTGCCCCGAAGGGACGAGGTGAGTGCCTGGTCGGGCCAGGTTTCCGGCAGGGCCGCGTGCCGGGCCCAGTAGTCGCCGACCAGGAACCCCCTGACGCGCCCGGGATGGCGCAGCGCGTAGCCGAGGCCGTAGCCGGCCCCGCGTGAGATCCCGACGATCGTGAATTCGTCCAGCCCCGCCGCGTCGACGATCGCCTCGAGATCCGCGAGGTGCTCCTCCCAGCCGTATCCGGTCGGGGGCGCGTCGCTGCGGCCTCGCCCGCGGAGGTCGACGGCCACGGCCCGTCGCGGGCTGAGCGCGTCGAGCAGCCAGGCGTACTCCTCGGCGCGCTCACCGAACCCCGGGATGACCAGTACCGCTCCGCCCGCGGAGTCGTCCGATCCGCCCGCGATGTAGTGGAGCCCTACGTCGCCGTTCGCCGCCCACCCCGGCCGTACCCCCGTGTCCCCGCCGGCCTCGGTCATGACAGCATCGGGTCGCGCGGCAGGTTGAGCAGGCGCTCGGCGATGACGTTGCGCCCGATCTCCGAGGTGCCGCCGGCGATGGTGAGGCACCGGTCGAAGAGGTACTCGAAGAGCACCTCGGGCTCGCCGCCGCCCACGACGGCGGCACCGGCGATACGGAGGCCGAGTTCCGTGACGCGCTGGGCGTGCTCGGCGGAGAGCAGCTTGGTGATGTTGCCCTCCGGGCCGGGGGCGCCACCGGCGACGGCCCGGGCCGCCTGGCGGAGGTTGAGCAACCGCATCGCCTGCTCCTCGGCGACGAGCTGCGCGGTGGCGCGCTCGTTGGTCACGTCACCCGGCGTGTGCCGGTTGAGCAGGGGCAGCAGGTCGTGCGCGGAGAGACCTTCGCGGCTGCCGCCGCCGATGGTCACGCGCTCGTTGCCCAGCGTCGCGCGCGCCACCGTCCAGCCCTGGTTGACCTCGCCGACCACATCGGCGTCGGGGACGAACACGTCGTCGAAGAACACCTCGTTGAACAGCGCCTCGCCGGTGATCTCCCGTAGTGGTCGCACCTCGACGCCGGGGGCGTCCATGTCGATGACCACGGTGGTGATGCCACGGTGTTTTGCAGCGTGGGAGTCGGTGCGCACGGTGGCGAGACCCCGGTTGCAGTTCTGCGCCCCGCTGGTCCACACCTTCTGGCCAGTGATCCGCCAGCCGCCCTCGACCCGCGTCGCCTTGGCCTGGACCGCGGCCGCGTCGGAGCCGGCACCGGGCTCGCTGAAGAGCTGACACCACTGCAGCTCACCCAGCAGGCTCGGCCGGATCCAGCGCTCGACCTGCTCGGGGTTGCCCTGCTGGGCAAGCGTGAGCGTCACCCAGCCGCCGATGCCCAGGTTCGGGATCTCGACGCCGGCGAGCTCCTCCTCGATCACCAGCTGCTCGACCGCGCCGGCCGCCCGGCCCCAGGGCTTCGGCCAGTGCGGTACGAGATAGCCGGAGTCGACGAGCGCGGTACGCCGTTCGCTCTCGGGCAGGGCCGCGTAACGCTGCGCGAAGTCACGTGCGTCGGCGCGGTACGTCTCCGCCTCCGAAGGCAGGTCGAGGCTGTAGTCACGGAGCAGGCCGGCCTGGGACAGCCGAACGATCTCGTCCTCCGCCGCGGAGACCGGCCCGAAGAGGGCGGCCGACGCGACGGCACGCCGGAGGTAGAGATGGGCGTCGTGCTCCCAGGTGAAGCCGATGCCGCCGTGCAGCTGGATGTTCGTCTGCGCGTTGCGGACCGCCGCGTCGAGGGCCGTCGACGCGGCGACCGCGGACGCCAGCGCCGACTGCTCCTGGGCTCCGAAGGCGCGGGCGGCGTCCCACGCGACGGCGGTGGCCAGTTCCGCGCTCACCAGCATGTTGGCGCAGTGGTGCTTCACCGCCTGGAAGGTGCCGATCGTGCGCCCGAACTGGACGCGTACCTTCGCGTACTCGGTCGCCATCTCGACGCAGGCGTGGGCGATGCCCGCGGCCTCCGCGGCCGTCAGCGCGCGGGCCAGCCGCAGCGCCGTCGCGCGCGCGCCGGGCAGAACGCGTCCGTCGTCCATCGCGACGCCGTCGAGGTGAACCGCGGCGGTCGGGCGGGTGGGGTCGACTCCGTCGAGCGGCACCACTCGCACGCCGGGAGCGTCGGAGTCGACGATGACCAGGTCGTCGTCGACGGGCAGCACCAGCAGGGCGCCGGGGAGACCGCCGCCCAGCACCTGACCTGCGTCCCCGCTCACCGTGCCGCCGGTGTCCCGGGCCAGGGCGCCTCCCAGGCCGAGTGCCGCGGTCCGCGATCCGTCGGTCAGCGAGGGCAACAGCCGCCGGCGCGTCTCAGCGGTCCCGGCGGTCGCGATGACACCGGACGCCAGCACGGTGGGCAGGAAGGGGCCGGGCGCCACCACCCGTCCGAACTCCTCAAGGATGACGGCGAGCTCGGGCACGCCGTAGCCCTGCCCGCCGTACTCCTCGGGAATGTGCAGGCCGAGCCAGCCGAGCTCCGACAGTTGCTTCCAGTACGGCGGCGGTGTCTCCCGGGTCTCGTCAAGCCGTTGCCGTGCCGCCGCACGCGCGTCCTGGTCGGCGAGGAACGCGCGCGCGACCTCGGCCAGCGTGCGGTGCTCGTCAGTGATCGCCAGGGCCATTGCCCCTCCACTTCGGTCACAGAGTCAAGTGTCAGCGTCGAGCGCCGACCGCTCTCATAAGGGTTACCGTATCCCTTGCGAAAAGCAAGGGACCGGCTAGGTGCCCGCCTCGGCGTGGGTGATCGCGACTTTCGCCTGAGCCGGTTCCGCTGAGGCGACCCGCTGGTCGCCGTGTCGACCGGCCGGTACGCAGGCGCGGGAGCCGGTGTCCGGGCGATGGCCTGAGGAACTGCCGTGCGTCGGGCGTCCGCGAACGGCGGGGCGTTGACCATCATGCCGGATGTCTTTACGGTAAGTAATACCGTATTATTGACTACAAAGGGTTCGGGGCCGGTGGGAAAGTCTCGTCACGGCGACGTCGCGGTGGCATCGAGGCGTACGAGGCCCGCCGGTGGCGCGCGGAGCACGTTCCGCGGGAAGGTCAGGTAAACACATGCTGCTCGGGTCCGTGTCATGACGGCCGACGCAAGGGTGCTGCGAGGTACGGAGGATGGTCCCGGCAGCGGTTTCGACCCCGCACGGGCGCTCACCGGTGATCGGCCGGGTGGGAGCTCGAAGCCGGTTCTCCGGCCCGCCAGCGGGCTGGTCGAACTGCTCGATCTGGAGCGCGTCGACCGTGACCTGTTCCGGGGAGTGAGCAAGGACTTGGACAGCGTCCGGGTGTTCGGCGGACAGGTGATCGCCCAGGCTCTGGCCGCGGCCGGGCGCACGGTTCCGCCGGACCGCCCGGTGCACTCGCTGCACGCGTACTTCGTGCTCGCCGGTGACCCGAGGATCCCCATCGTGTACCGGGTGGAGCGGACGCGCGACGGCCGCTCGTTCACGACCCGGCGCGTCGCCGCCATTCAGGACGGTGAGGTGATCTTCAGCCTGTCCGCCTCGTTCCACATTCCCGAGGACGGCCCGGAGCACCAGATCACACCGCTCACCGGTACGGATCTCGGAGGCGTGCCGGCCGAGGGCGCGGCCCGGCGGGACCCCTATGGGGAGGGGGCGGATCACGATCGCGTGATGAGCGCCTTCCCGGTGGACGTGAGGTGGGTCGAGACCGGCTCGTTCGACGCCGATCCCAGATCTCCCCGCCAGCGCAACTGGTTCCGGGCGGACGGCGATCTGCCCGACGACCGGCTCGTGCACGCATGCGCGCTGGCCTACATGTCCGATCTCAGCCTGCTGGCGGCCGCACTGCCCCCGTCCGGGCTCTCCCCGCTGCGGGGTGAGGTGATGATGGCCAGCCTTGATCACGCCATGTGGTTCCACCGGCGGTTCCGAGCCGACGAGTGGCTTCTCTACGACAACGAGGGGCCGACCGCGGGTGGCGGGCGCGCGCTCGTTCGCGGAGAGATGTACGACCTCTCCGGCCGCCTCGTCGCCTCGGTGGCACAGGAGGGGTTGTTGCGCCGTGTCACCGGCGCTGCGCGCCCAAGCGGTGGTGTGCCCGGCCGTTCCTGAATCCGGCGACGGAGGAGGGCGAGCCGGCTGTCCGGGGCCGGCTCGCCTGCGTGACCTCCAGGTTCAGGAGCGGATCGTCTCGTCCCTGATGAGGCAGAACGCGTCGACGGCCATGAAGCCGGATCTGCTGTAGACCAGCGAGTTGATGTCGCAGGAACGCATCCATTCCCTGGCCGCCGTGGCCAGTCTTCCCGCGGCCATCAGGATGCCCGCCAGAGCCTCCCGTCCCCGCCAGGTGTCGTGCGCGTTGTGCATCATCGTGGCGTCGGCGAACTCCGCGATGAGGGATCGGGCGTCCCCCGGGCTCAGCGGTGCCATACGGCCGCCGACCTGCTGCGGAACCTCGTTGAAGATGCCGCCGGGGCCGAAGACGACCAGTGGGCCGAGATCGCTGCCGGGCAGCATGCCGATGAAGGCCTCACCGAGGATCTCCAGTTGCGGCTGCACCACGACGAGCGGCGACATGCCGCGCCGCACGGCCAGCGCCCGCAGATCGCCGATGGCGTCGGTGAGGTCCGCGGAGGGAACGTCGGAGCGGACCGTGTCCTGCACCTGCCGGTACCCGGTTTCGGCGAGTCGCACCAGATACGGCCCGGGAAAGCGGAACCGCACGGCCACCGGGTCCTCGTCAGCCCGCACCAGGTGATAGGGCGCGACCGGGATCCCGGCCGCGCTCAGCATCTCCATGGTGGACGCGAACGGGAGCATCTGCCCGCCGGGCAGGGACGTGGTCGTCACGTCCGGGCGGGGCAGGGTGGTCGAGGTGACAGGCATCTCCCACCCGGAGGCCTCGCGGTCACGGGAGAACGCCCCGAGGTCGTGCGGGGCACACCGGATCGCATTCCTCTTTCTCGGTATGGCCCCCAGCAGGCCACCCGGGCGAGCGGCGTCCCAGGCACTCACCACGGACGGGCCGGGAGCGGTGCCGTGGGCAGGGGAGCCGAGACCGGCCGGCAGCACTGCCGCCGAGTCCGACCAGATGTGGTCGGCCACGCGGCGGGGGAGACCGCCGTTCATGGTGACCGCGCCTGACCCGCGGCTCCCGTCGTGCCCCGGCTGTTCGAGGGTCGCCAGGCGGTCCGCGAGTTCCTCGGGGGAGGTCACCACGGTGATTCCGGCTTGACGCATCGCGATGTCGTACATCCACACGTTCTCGGCCGGATCCGATCCCGCCCGCGATGACCTGACACCACGGTCGAGCTTGAGCATCACGATCGGCTTGCCGGAGCCGGCGGCACGGCGGGCCGCGGCGAAGAACGCGTCGGGCCTGCGGATCTTCCGAACCACCAGGCCGATGGCGTGCGTGTCAGGGTCGGTCGCCAGGAACCCGAGGTAGTCGGCGAGGTCCGTGACATCCTCTTTGCCGGTACTGATCAGCAGGTTGAAGCCACATCCGGAGCGGTCCAGGGCCATTCTCCAGCTCCGGCCGAGCAGCGCACCGCTCTGTGACACGACCGAGACCCCGCCCGGGCGGCGCCGGCAGGAGTCGGCGAGGGTGAGGCTGATTCGCTGAGGGACATTGACGAATCCGCGGCTCGCGGGGCCGATGAGCGGGAGGCCACCGCTCCTGGCGGCTTCCGTCAGGCGGATCCGCGCGGCTGTGCCTGCACAGCCGCCCGCGACGGAGACCAGTCCTCCGACGTCGAGCCGGCCGGCCTCCTTCAGCAGCGCGGTGGTGCCCTCGGTCGCGAGCATCGACATGACGACATCTATCGGGCGGCCGATTGACGATAGGTTCGGGTAGGTGTGACACCCGAGCACGGTGTCCTGGTCGGGATTGACGAAGAAGACCTCGGTGTCGCCGCCGAGGGCCGGATAGATGCGTTCGTGAGAGCCGGATGCGTTGTTGAGGCCGACGACGGCGATGGTCTGCGGCTTCAGCAAGCGGGTCAGAGCTTCACGGTCGACCACGGTGCTGGTCTGAGCTTTCACGGTCACCCTCCGAGCCAGCAAAACTTCCATGTTTCGCTAACATTGAATCTATAAGTAGGGTAAGTAAAATTTGGCCCCACGGTCAATGGGGCCGGATCACGAGTCGGCGGCGGCAGGGTCGCTGCGGGGACTCCACCCTCGAAACTCTGGGCGGCGATGATCTGAACTGCCGTCACTCCCACGGATCGGCGTGCTCGGACGATTCTGTCGTCTGGGGCCGGGAGGGAGATCGCATGTCCGGCGGGCGCGGTGCCTGGCACCGGATGGATGCTTGACGGGGAGCAAGTGGTTCGGTAGTTCTACAATCATCGAAAAATAAGTTCAACGCAACATGGAGGCACATGTGCCAGGGACCGCAATCTCGGAGCCGATGCGGGCCGCTGTCGGTTCCGAACTGGGGCGCCGAGTCAGCTTCGCAGTCTCCGAGTCCGACATCCGGCGCTGGGCTTCGGCCGTCTACTGGCCGGAGCAGCCCCCGCGACTCTTCTGGGACGTGGCATACGCGGCGGGCACGCGGCACGGAGGCATCGTCGCTCCGGAGGATTTCAATCCCTTCGCCTGGATGTGCGCCGAGATCTGGGCCTCCGGAGCTACTGCCGACGCCGATCCCAACGATCCCGACCGGACGGAACTCCTCCTGGGCATCGAGGGGCCGGGGCTGAAGTTCATGCTCAACGGGGGGATGACCGCCGAGTACGGCGAGCGGATCAGACCCGGCGATGTGATCACGAGTGTCAACCGGCTGGAGTCCTACTCGGAACGAGAGGGGCGGCTGGGGCTGATGCTCATGACCGTCACCGAGGACACCTGGACCCGAGCCGACGGAGTGCTCGTCAAGCGCAACCGCAACACCCTCATCCGCTACTGAAGGACAACGAGCAATGACGAATCCGATAGCTGTCGCGCAGGTCAAGGTCGGTCAGGAGATCCCGTCGTTCTCGCGGGAGACCGGATTCCCGGTCTGGAACCGTTATGCCGCCGTCAACGATGAGTTCGTGCCGATCCACATGGACGACGAGGCCGGTCGTGCGGCCGGGTATCCCTCGGCCTTCGGGATGGGCAATCTCCAGTGGGCGTATCTGCACAATGTCCTGCGGGACTGGATGGGGGAGGAGGCCACCGTCGTCAGCCTGTCGTGCCAGTTTCGCGGTGCCAACACCAAGGGGATGACGCTGACCGTGTCCGGCACCGTCACCGCCGTGCGCGAGGAGGGCGGCAGGCGCTACGTGGATCTCGACCTGCGTATCCAGGACCAGGAGGGGCACACGCTCACTCCGGGTACGGCCACGTTGGCCCTGGAGAGCTGACGGAGGCTCGGCGAACGGTGAGGTCGGCCAGAGGGAGCCGGATCCGGTAGGCCCTGGCTGTGAGATCGAAAAGCGCGCGGCGAACCGTTGATCCGGCAGGTCCGCTCGCGCGCCGACCGGGGCCGATCGGCTGGATTCGGTGACATCCCGTCAGCCGGCCGGTCCCGAGGAGCGATCACCACGTCAGCAGGACGAAGTCCCGTTCCGCGGGCTCGCCTCTCTCTGAGGCGAGCTGCCGCTTGGTCGCTCGCCGCCGCTTGGTGATCTCCGACTCATGGTCGATCTTTCCCTCCCGCACGGGGCGGGGCGCGGGTGCGAGATTCCACATCTCGTCCATGAGGTCGTGCAGCACGTTCCGACGCAGCGTGTAGTAGTAGTTGCGTCCTTCCTTGCGGACATCGACCAGTCCGGCCTGGATCAGGATCTTGGTGTGATACGAGATCGTCGGCTTGGACACGGGAAGTGTGTCCTCAAGTGTGCTGCAGGCCAGTTCGTCCACGTCCGCCATCTGACGGATGATCTTCCAGCGAACGGGATCTCCAAGTGCTTTGAAGATCTCGGTCGGAGAACTCGGCGCTGTGGTCTGTGGGGTCAGCACGGCGTTCCTTCCTCTCCTGTGGGCGGCCTCCATTGCTATCTAGTTCTAAAAATACCGCAGTATTCTGTCCGGCCTACCGGGATGGGACACGGCAAATTTTTAAATTTACCGCATGTTCACACGTGTGCATGATCGTGGCACCGGTGGGAAGGGGGAGGGGCTAGTTGCCGGTGAAGGCAGGGGGACGGCGTTCACGCTTGGACTGGATCCCCTCATGGACGTCGGAGGTGGCCAGGGTCACCGGCTGGGCGAGTGCCTCCCACTGGAGCGACGCGGCCAGTCCGTTGGCGGACTGCTCCAGGCCCGCCTTCGTGAGGCGGGTGGCGATGGGCGCCGCCGTCGCGATGTGCTGAGCCATCTTGAGGGAGTGATCGAGCACGTCGTCCGCCACCCCGGAGACGAGTCCCCACTCAAGCGCCTCCTCCGCGTTCAGTTCACGACCGGTGTAGAGCAGTTCGCGGGCGCGCGGCACCCCGACCGCCTCGGGGAGCAACCAGGTGGCCGCCATCCCGCCGTGCGTCCCGAGGTAGATGAAGGGGGCGCTGAACCGGGCTGACGTGCTCGCGTACCGCAGGTCGCAGGCGAGCGCGGCACACAGCCCGGCGCCGACGGCGGGCCCGTTGATTGCGGCGATCACCGGGAAGGGCAACTCTCTGGGAGAGAGCCAGGTGCGATAGAACGGCAGCATCCGATCGCGCATCTTGGTCGGCGTGGTGTCGGTGGACGCTCCCTGGTCGAGCCAGGAGAGATCGGCTCCGGAGCAGAAGGAACTGCCGGCCCCGGTGACGACGAGTGCCCGGACGGTGTCGTCCTCGGCGACCTCCGCGATGGCCTCCGTCCAGGCGGCGGTCACCTCGGTGGTCATGGCGTTGCGGACCTGAGGCCGGTTCAAGGTGATCAATCGCACGCCGGGCGCGGGCTCGTCTAGAAGAACGGGATCGTCCGAGCTCATCTCAATATCCTTCATCCAGTGTCGTCCGATGCCACGAGGTATCGCCCCGGTAGACGATCCGACGCCCAAGTGATCTCTAAGACCGCATCACTCTAGCGCCGGACCGCCTGACCACATGCGTGATCGGTGCTTCCAGCAGACGGGGCGAGTTCGTACAGTGCCATCACCGGCGGCCTGGTGGTGTCCATCGCCGGGGTGAAGTCGAGCCGGCCCTCGGCCGCGGCCCTGTCGATGGCCCGCAGGACGGCGGAGGGATCGTCGGCCTCGATCTCGTAGATCGCCAGGTGGTGCTCCGCGGTCGGCGGTCCTTCCGGAGAGGCCACGAACCGGGTCGCCCTGACGATCCCGGGGACGCGCTCCAGCAGTTGCGGAACGTGCACCTGGTCATACCAGGTGTTGAAGTCCGCCTCCTGGTCGGGGCTCGCGGCGTTGGTGTGGACGAGGAGCAGCGCTCTGCGGGTCAAGGGTGTCTCCTTCGATTCGTCGAACGGTTCAGGTGGGGCGAGGGAGGGCGGTCAGCCCGCCGTCCGCAGCCAGGGATGGGTGGCGCGGTCGCTGCGCACGTCACGGTCGCCGGGATCGGCGGAGTCGAAGGCGTGCAGCACCGCCTCGCGCACGGCGTGGACCGACTCCGCCCCATCGGGCAGCAGGCCGTCGACGATGCCCAGACGCCGCAGTTCCGGTCCGGTGATCCACAGCGCGTCCGCCATCTCGGGGGCGCGGTTCGCGTCCCGCATCAGCACCGCGCCGGCGGCCTCCGGCCCGATCACCGAGAACACCGCGCCGTCGAGGATGAAGGTGCGATCGGTGTAGGCGAGAGCAATGGCGCCACCGCTGCCCCCTTCGCCGACGCACACCGAGACGGTCACGCCACGGGTCTGGGACAGGGCACGCAGCGTCCGGGCGATCTCGGCCGCGATGCCGTCGGACTCCGAGCGCGGTCCAGGCTCGGCGCCGGGAGTGTCGACCAGGGTGAGCAGCGGAAGGCCGAGCTGCTCGGCCAGGGCGATGGCGCGTTGCGCGAGCCGGTAACCATCGGGGCTCGGCCGTGCCGCACCGTCCGCCCAGGCGTGCCGGTCCATCGCCACGACGACGGCGCGCCGGCCGCCGATGGTCGCCAGGCCGGCTCGGATCACCGGGTCGACGCCGTGTAGGTCGACCCAGGACGAGCAGAGCGCCGAGGCCCACTCCAGTCCTGACGGGCGCCTGCGTCGGCGGGCGGTGAGAAGGGTCTGCCATCCACCGCCGGTGGACGAGCCGGTGGACGCCGCCGGTGTGGGACGTCCCCGTTCCAGGCGGAGCGGCCGGTCGCGAACCCCCATCACCGCCTCCAGCCAGGCGAGTTCGTCCTCAGGCCGGACGACGGCGTCCACCAGCCCGCTCGCGTAGGCGGACTCGGCGGTGTGCGAGACGGCCGGCGGCAGCTGCCCGGTGACCTGCTGCACCACCCGGGGGCCGCCGAAACCCAGTACGGCGCCCGCGGACGCCGCGCGGATGTCGGCAAGCGAGCCCCAGGACGCGTAGACGCCACCGGTCGTCGGGGAGTGGTAGACGACCGCGGTCAGCAGGCCGGCGGCGGCGTGGGCGCAGCGCGCCGAAGTGGTACGGCCCATCTGGATGAGCGCGACCATGCCTTCCTGCAGGCGCGCTCCACCGGTGCTGGTCATCGCGACCACGGGCAGGCGAAGCTCGGTGGCCCGGCGAAAGGCTCGCGCGATCTTCTCACCCGCGGCGGCGCCCATCGTGCCGCCGAAGTTCTCGTACCGGCTTTCGATCAGGGCCACCCGCAGGCCACCGATCCTTGCCAGCCCGGTACGCACTGATTCGTCTGTCGCCTTCCTCAGCGCGTCGGCATAACCGGGGAAGCACAGCGGGTCACTTCCGCGTAGCTCGGTATCCCACCACTCGGTCACCTCCAGCGAGGACGGCGGGAGTGTCTCCTCGCGGGTCTCGCCGGCGTTCTCGTCGATCCTGCTGGCCACCTTGCACCACCCGATAGTAAGTTGTTCGATAGCCATAAATCTATTGATGAATCTAGCCGTGACCGCCAGTGGACGTCAAACCTCCGGTGGTGGAGCACAGTGGAGGAAGAGATGAGCCCACCCCCCGTACTGCTGGTCCACGGATTCGCCTCGTCGTTCGAACACGGATGGCGGCGGACCGGATGGGCGGACGTGCTGGCGGACGAGGGACGGGAGGTCGTCGGGGTGGACCTCCCCGGACACGGCCTCGCCGGCCGTTCGACCGATCCGGCCGACTACCGCGATGTGGAGGACCGGGTGAGTGCCGCCGTCACAGGTCATCCGGTCGTCGACGCCATGGGGTTCTCAGCCGGGGCCGCGGTGCTGCTGCACCTCGCGGCCCGGGCGGACATCAGGTTCGGATGCCTGGTCCTGATGGGCGTGGGTGACTCGGTGATGCGCGAGCAGGACGTGTCGGCGCTGGTCGAGGCGGTGGAGACGGACACCGCCGACCCGGCGGACGTCACCGCGCGGCTCTTTCACAGGATGGCGCGGGCCGAGGGGAACGATCCCGCGGCGCTCGCGACGTTCCTACGGCGCCGGGTCGAGCCGCTCACCGAAGAGTCGCTCCGCGCGGTGGCGTGCCCGGTGCTGTTCCTCGTCGGTGACCGGGATCCGGTGGGCGTTCCCGAGCGTCTCGGCGCCGTGATCCCGCACGCCCGGGTGCGCGTACTGCCAGGTGCCGACCACTTCTCCACGCTGACCGACCCCCGAGGCATGGAGGTGGCCATGAGGTTCCTGGCCGGTTGAGCAACTCGCCCCGTCCCCTGACCGGGGGCGGGGCGAGGTAGGGGCCGGGGTCAGATGCTGATGCCCACCAGTTTGGTCTCCAGGTATTCGGCGATCCCCTCCTGCGCGCCCTCCCGGCCGAGACCGCTTTCCTTCATTCCGCCGAACGGAGCCGAGGCCGACGTCGGGTTGATGTCGTTGATGCCGACGATGCCGAACCGCAGTGCCTCGGAGACCCGCAACGCCCGGCTGAGGTCCCGGGTGTAGACGTAGGAGGCGAGCCCGTAGTCGGTGTCGTTCGCCATCGCGATCACCTCCCGCTCGTCGTCGAAGACGATGACCGGGGCGATGGGCCCGAAGGTCTCCTCCCGATAGATGTCCATCTCCGGGGTGACCTCGGTCAGGATGGTGGGAGCGAAGAAGTAGCCGCCGTCGACCGTCTCCCCCTCCAGTCGCTGCCCACCCGTGACCAGGCGGGCGCCCTTGGCGAGGGCGTCGGTGACCTGCCTCGCCATCCGCTTGTAGGCGGTCTCGTCGATCAGCGGACCGATGCCGACCCCTTCGGTGAAGCCCGAGCCCGCCCGCATCGCGGAGACCCTGTCCCGCAGCACCTCGACGAACCGGTCCTTCATCGAGCGGTGGACGAACAGACGGTTGGGGCAGATGCAGGCCTGACCGGTGTTGAGGAACTTCACGAGGGCCGCGCCCTTGGCGGCGTGCGCGGGATCGGCGTCCTCGAAGACGATGAACGGCGCGTGCCCGCCGAGTTCCAGCGAGACCCTCTTCATCTGGTCGGCCGCACGGCGGGCGAGCAGCTTGCCCACCTCCGTCGAGCCGGTGAAGGTCAGTTTCCGCACGCTCCGGTCGGTCAGGAAGACCTCGCCCACCGGAGCGGGATCGTCGGCGGTGACGAGATTGGCGACCCCGGCGGGCAGGCCGATCTCGTCGAGGATCCGGAACACCTCGATCGCGCAGAGCGGGGTCTGCTCCGCCGGCTTCAGCACGATCGTGCAACCGGCGGCCAGCGCCGGGGCGACCTTGCGTGTGATCATGGAGATCGGATAGTTCCACGGGGTGATCGCACCGACCACGCCGACCGGCTGCCGCATCACCAGGAAGCGCTGGTCGGCTCGCGCGGACGGAATGGTCTGCCCGTACAGTCGCTTCGCCTCCTCGGCGAACCAGATCAGGAAGTCCGCGGCGTACTTGACCTCCGTGCGGGCGGCACGCAGTGGTTTGCCCTGCTCGGCCGTCATCAGCTTCGCGAGGTGCTCCGAGCGTTCCAGCATCAGCCGGTGTGCCTGGTAAAGGTAGGCCGAGCGTTCGTGGGCGGTACGGGCCGACCAGGTGGGAAACGCCTCCGCGGCGGCGGTCACGGCGGCGGCGGCGTCCTCGGCATCGCCCGCGGCGACGTCACGGATCAACGCGCCCGTCGCTGGATCGTGGACGGCGAACGTCCGGCCGGAGGCCGAAGACCGCCAGGCGCCCCCGATGTACAACGACGCGACCTCGGAGGCGGCTTCCGGGCGGGGATTCGAAGCAAGGGTCATGGTGATGCCTCCAGGCAGCCCTCGATATTAGATCGTTTACCATGTTTGGAACTATCGTGGGAGTCGCGCGCATGTGGCAGGCGTTCCGGGTTGACCCTAGCATTATCGTTCGATAGATTCATAAATGTCTAATAGCTTAAAAGGGTGACATGCATAACCGGTCAACGGATCCGCTCCCGGCAGGCTCGGGGGAGCGGGATCCGGCGAACCGGCAGGTGCGGTCGTGTCCGTCTCGCACGCAGGCGTGACCGTCACCCGCCCTTTGACTGAACCCGGCTCTGGAGTCGCCGACCGTCAGGATGCGTTCGAACCGGCACGAGGTTTCGACGGAGCCGCACGTCGCCCGCTCCCCGATCGGGGATTCAGGGTCATGCGAAGGAGTAGACCGCCGTGCTGAAAATAGTCACGCTCGTCAAATACACACCTGATCTCACCGGAGACGTGGGGTTCGCCGACGACGGCACAGTGGACCGGGCGGCTGTTGACGGCCTGCTCTCCGAGTTGGACGAATACGCCGCCGAGCAGGCACTGCGGCTCGCCGAGTCGGTAGGTGACGCGGAGGTCACCTACCTCACCATGGGGCCCGCCGAGGCCGTCGGCGCGCTGCGCAAGGCCCTGGCGATGGGCGGTAACAGAGCCGTGCACATCATGGACGACGCGCTGCACGGCTCGGACGTCGTCGCCACCTCCCTGGTCCTGGCCGCGGCCCTGCGCAAGCTGGGATACGACCTGGTGCTCTGTGGGATGGCGTCGACCGACGCCGGGATGGGTGTGATGCCCGCGCTGCTGGCCGAGCGGTTGGGGACCCCCCAGCTGACCTACGCCCGCCTGCTGACCCTCCAGGGGGAGAACCTGGAGATCGAACGCGAGACCGACGTCGCGGTGGAGAACGTGGTGGCTCCGCTGCCCGCGGTGGTGAGCGTCACCGACCGCAGCGGAGAGGCGAGGTACCCCTCGTTCAAGGGGATCATGGCCGCGAAGAAGAAGCCCGTGGAGACCTGGTCACTGGCCGAGCTGGAGGTGCCGGCGGAGCGGGTGGGCCTCGCAGCCGGGCGATCGGCGGTCCTGTCGGCCACCAAGCGTCCGCCCCGCCAGGCCGGTCCGCGGGTCGTCGACGAAGGTGACGGGGGAACGGCGCTGGCCGGCTTTCTCACCGCGCAGAAGTTCATCTGAGGAGGGCACATGTCAGACGTTCTCGTTCTCGTTGACGCGGTCGACGGCGGGATCCGCAAGTCCACGCTGGAGTTGCTGACCCTGGCCCGTCGGTTCGGCCGGCCGGCGGCGGTGCTCTTCGGTCCTCCTGATCCGGCGGTGGTCGAGCAACTGGGCAGGTTCGGCGCGGCGACGGTGTACCTCGTCGACGACCCCGCCGTGCGGGAGCACCCGGTGGTGCCGGAGCTGGAGGCGCTGGCGGGGATCGCCGGGCGTCTCCAGTCCGCCGGCGAACTCGGGGGCGTGCTGGTCGGCGCGACCCAGGACGGCAAGGACATCGCGGCGCGGCTGGCCATCAGGCTCGGCTCGGGCATCGTCACCGACGCCGTCGACGTCGAGGTCGGCGACGACGGCCGGCCGGTCGCCGTGCAGTCGGTCTTCGCGGCCTCCTACGTCGTACGGTCCCACCTGGGGGAGGGCGTCCCGGTGATCGCGGTCAAGCCCAACGCGGTCACCCCGGAGGAGGAGCCGGTGGACCCGCGGGTGGAGGAGGTGAAGGTCGAGTTCTCCGATCTCGCGCGGACCGCGCGGATCACCTCTCGTACCACCAGGGACGCCTCCGGCCGCCCGGAGCTGACCGATGCCTCCATCATCGTCTCCGGAGGTCGCGGCCTCGGTGGCGCGGAGGCGTTCCAGCTCATCGAACGGGTGGCCGACCAGCTCGGTGCCGCGGTCGGCGCGTCCCGGGCGGCGGTGGACTCCGGGTGGTATTCGCACAACCATCAGATCGGTCAGACCGGCAAGACGGTCTCTCCCCAGCTCTACATCGCGGCCGGAATCTCGGGGGCGATCCAGCACCGGGCCGGCATGCAGACCTCGAAGACCGTCGTCGTGGTGAACAAGGACCCGGACGCGCCGATCTTCGAGCTCGCCGATTTTGGTGTCGTGGGGGACCTGCACGCGGTACTGCCGCAGCTGTCGCAGGAGATCGACCGCGGGCGCTCGTGACGGCTGCCAGGTCGGAGACCGTTGACGACCGGCGCGGAGCACGGAGCAGAGCCGAACAGTTCCGACACACCCACGACAGGAGACAGAGCGTGCAGATCAAGAGCATCGGCGTGATCGGCGTCGGCACGATGGGGGCGGGCATCATGCAGGTCGCCGCCCAGACCGGGCTGGAGGTGATCGGTGTCGAGCAGACCGAGGCCGACGCGAAGGCGGCGTTCCAGCGGCTGGAGGCCGGATTCGCCCGGACGGCGGCCCGGGGCAAGATCACCGAGGCCCAGGTGGCCGAGGCGCTCGGCCGAGTGACGATCACCGCCGACCTGGGCTCGGTCACGCGGTCCGACCTCGTGGTCGACGCGGTTTTCGAGGACGTCGAGTTGAAGCGGAAGTTGCTCGGTGAGATCGACAGGCTGGTGCCGGCGGAAACGTTGATCGCCTCCAATACGTCGACCATCCCGCTGGTGATCCTGGCTGGGGCGACGAGCCGCCCGGAGCAGGTGGTCGGGCTGCATTTCTTCAATCCGGTGCCGGCCATGAAACTGGTCGAGGTGATTCGGACGCCGGTGACCCTGGACGAGACCGTGGAGACGATTCGCCGGTTCGCCGTTGAGCTGGGCAAGGAACCGGTGATCGTCAATGACGTACCCGGTTTCGTGGGCAACCTACTGATCGTTCCGTATTTGCTGGACGCGATTCGCGCCTTCGAGCGCGGCGTGGCGGACATGGAATCCATCGACTCCGTCATCAGACTCGGGTTCAACCACCCGATGGGGCCCTTCGCGCTCAGTGACCTCATCGGCCTGGACATCGTGCACGACATGGCGGCCTCGATGTACGAGGAGTACAAGGACCCCAGATACTTCCCGCCCACGCTGCTCAAGCAGTACGTCCGGCTCGGCTGGCTGGGCCGCAAGGCCGGCCGAGGCTTCTACTCCTACGACGGCTGACGTCGATGGTGAGCCGTTGGCGCAGCACGTCCGCCCAATAACGACAAGAGGAGACCCCCGTGGAGAGAGCAGTCAAGAAGACCGGTGACTACGGTATCGGGCTCATGATCCACTCGGTTCACATGACCGATGACGTGCCGACCCTGAACAGGTTCTACGAGGAGGTGTTCGGCGGCCTGATCTACCTGGGCGTGGATGAGCCCAACTGGCTGGAGAACGAGGACCGGTGGGCCGGCCTGATCATGATCAGTGACCTGTGCATCGAGACGATGGCGCCGAACTTCCCCGTCGACTCGGCCAAGCCGGTCGGCAAGTTCTACTCGAAGTTCGGGCAGCACCTGCACTCCGTCGGCTACAAGGTCGACGACCTGGTCGGTCTGGGCAACCGCATGATCGAGCAGGGCGTGTACATCGGCGCCCCCGGTGGCGGGAAGATCCAGGAGATGGACCCGGAGACGCTCTACTTCTACCCCAGCCCCCGGGACATGTCCGGGCTGATGGTGGAGCTCTGCAGGATCGACATGCTGAACGATCCCCGGCAGCTGGAGACCTGGTCGTCACAGGTGAAGATGTGGGAGTACGGGCACCCGCTCACCATCAAGCGGCTCGCCCACATCACGCTCGGCGTCAAGGACCTCGACAGCGCGGTGGACACCTACGTCAACAAGATCCAGGCGATTTCGGTGGCCAAGGGGATCGACGACGAGACCCAGTCCCGGTACGAGATCGTGCAGCTCGGCGACTGTCTCCTGCAGCTCGCCGAGCCGTTGGACCAGGACTCCGACCTCGGCCGGCACGTCGCCAGGTGGGGCAACATGATCTACGGCATCACGTTCAGGGTGGTGGACCTCGACTCGGCGGAGAGCTGGCTGAACCGTAAGGGCATTCGCACCAACCGGATCCGGCCGACCATGCTGGCGGCCAACCCCGAGGACTGCTACGGCGCGCCGTACTTCTTCACGACCGAGACCATCGAGAACGATCCGTTCGAGTCCTGACCGTACGGCGAGGCGTCACCCGGGACCCGGGTGACGCCTCGCCGGCCTCGTGAACGGACCGACAAGGCACCCTCACGGAGCGGCAGCAGCACGAAGAGCCCAGGTCACCCCGCTTCCCGTTCCGGAGGTCGATTGCACCCCCCGCACCCCCCGGCCGCGGCCCCCGCGCCCCCCGCGAGTTCCGGGCCGATCCTGGCCGTACTGGCCTTCTGCGGCATCGCCGCCGCCCTCGTACAGACCATCATCGTGCCGGTGCTTCCCTGGCTGCCCACTCTGCTGGGCATCTCCCCGGAGGCGGCGTCCTGGCTGGTGACCTCCACCCTGCTGTCCGGGGCGGTGGGAACCCCGCTGCTCGGCCGCCTCGGCGACATGTACGGCAAGCGGCGGATGCTCATGATCAGCATGTGCCTGCTGGTGACCGGATCCCTGCTGGCCGTGACCGGCGGCACCTTCGCCGCGATCCTGGTGGGCCGGATACTCCAGGGGGCCTCCATGGCGGTCATCCCGCTGGGCATCAGCATCATGCGAGACGTGCTGCCCCCCGACCGGGTCGTCGCCGCCGTCGGGTTCATGAGCACGACGCTCGGCCTGGGAGGAGCGGTCGGCCTGCCCATGTCGGCGCTGGTGATCGAGTACACCAACTGGCAGACGATGTTCGTCGGGGTGGCGCTCCTGGGGCTCCTCGACCTGCTGCTGATCAGCCGCTTCGTGAGCCGGTCAGGGCTGCGCTCCGGCGGCCGGTTCGACGTCGGCGGGGCGATCGGCCTGATCGTCGCGTTGCTGTGCCTGCTGATCGCCGTCTCCCGCGGCCAGTCGTGGGGATGGACGAGCCCGATCACGCTCGGACTGTTCGCGGCCGCGTTCGTCTTCCTGCCGTTCTGGAGCCTGCACCAGCTCCGTGCCGTGCACCCGCTGGTCAACCTGCGGGTCTCGGTCCGGCGGCCGGTCCTGCTGACCAACATCGCGGCGGCTCTGATCGGCTTCGCCATGTACGCGGGTTTCCTGGCCACGGGCCAGTTGCTCCAGGCCCCGCTCTCGACGGGCTACGGCCATGGGGCGTCACTCGTCATGTGCGGTCTGCTGATGATGCCGAGCGGCCTCGCGATGGTGGTCTTCTCACCCGTCTCGGCACGCCTGTCCAACAGGCGCGGCCCCAGGTTCTCGCTGCTGGCCGGCGCGTCGGTGATGGCGGTGGGATATTGCGTCTACGCGGCGGCCTTCCACCAGGTGTGGCAGATCATGGTGGCCACGACGCTCGTCGGCGCTGGTACGGCGCTGGCCTACTCGGCCATGCCCTCCCTCATCATGCAGTCCGTACCGGAGACCGAGACGGCCTCGGCGAACAGCCTCAACACGCTGATGCGCTCGGTCGGCACGTCCCTGTGCAGCGCGGTCGTGGGAGCCGTCCTGTCCAGCGTGACCATGACCGTCGGCGTCGACATCCTGCCCCGTGGCCAGGCGTTCGTGCTGGTCTTCCTCCTTGCCGGAACGGCGGCGCTGAGCGGCGCTTTCGTCGCGCTGCGGATCCCCCGCTAGCCCCGCCGATCTCAGGTGCCCCAGGTCGGGACCGGCCCCAACCTGGGGCCGGTCCCGACGCGCGGACGCGGCGGATCAGGAACGACCCTGTGGCACCTGGCTGAACGGCATGTCACGGTCGGCCGCGTGTTCGCGAGGCATGTCGAGCAGGCGCTCACTGATGATGTTCCGTGACATCTCCGTGCTCCCGCCACCGAGGCTGCTCGACTGGCGCGACAGGAAGTGCTGCCCGTAACGGAACGGTCCCGCTTCGCCCGGCGCGCCGGTCACCGCGGCGGAACCGGAGATCTGCAGGCCGATGTCGGTGTTCTTCCAGTCGGCCTCCGCGTGGAACAGCCGGATGATCGACGCCGCCGGACCGGGCAGATGTCCCCGGGTTATGCCCGAGGTGACGCGGGCGATGAGTTGATCCTGCACCCGCTGCATGGCCCTGGCCTCGCCGATCAGCTCGCGGACCCGGACGTCGTCGGTCCGTCCCGTCCTCCGTGCCAGGTCCACGAAGTCGAAGCTCGGCCCCGCCAGGCTGGTGCGCCCCTCCCCGCTGACGTATGGGGAACCTCCGCCCACAGCCGTGCGCTCGTGGAAGAGCTGCTGGGAGGCGACCGCCCAGCCCCCGTTCACCTCACCCACCACCGAGTCGGCCGGCAGGATGACGTTGTCGAAGAACTCCTCGCAGAACTCCGTGGAGCCGTTGACCATCTTGATCCGGCGCAGGGTGACGCCCGGCTGGTCGACCTTCATCAGGAACATGGTCAGGCCCCGGTGCTTGGGCGCGTCCCAGTCGGTCCGGGCCAGGCAGAGCGCGTAGTCGGCCGCGTAGGCGCTCGTGCTCCAGGTCTTCGCCCCGTTCAGCACCCACACGTCGCCGTCGCGGGTCGCCCGGGTGATTAGTCCCGCCAGGTCGGAGCCGCCTCGGGGCTCGCTGAGGAACTGCACCAGGATCTCGTCGCCCCGGATGGCGGCGGAGATGCGTTCGCGCTTCTGCTCCTCGCTTCCCATGTCGAGGATCGTGGGAGCGCAGATGGAGAAGGTGGGAATGTTCAGCAACAGCGGCATCTCGTAGCCGCGGGACTCCTCGTTGAACGCCTTCTGGTGTGCCGGGGTCAGCCCCAGCCCTCCATACTCCCTGGGGAAGCAGATCCCCGCGAAGCCTCCGGCGTACAGCATCTTCTGCAGCTCGCGGGCCCGCAGCCACTCCGCGTCGTCGTCACCCCACTCCGAGGTGTCCGACGCCTCCGGCGCGGGGGGCATGTTCTCCTTGAGCCAGGCGCGAGCCCGGAGTCGGAACGACTCGGCGTCTTCCACAGCTTGCGACTGTTCGGTCATTTCGGCTTCCCTTTCAGACCTTGAGGAGGTCGGCGATCCTGCGGCGGTGTTCTTCCGGTGTGCCGTACAGTGCCTGGTTCACCGTGACCCGGCGTAGGTACAGATGCAGATCGTGTTCCCAGGTCACCCCGATGCCGCCGTGTATCTGCACACAGTCCTGCACGATGTCCACGGACCGGGCGCCGACGTAGGACGCGGCGACGCTGACCAGTTCGTCGGCGTCGGGGGCGTTCTCCTGGACGGCGTGGGCCGCCGCCCCGGTGGTGGCATGGCAGGCTTCGAGCCAGACCTTCATGTCGGCGAACCGGTGCTTCAGCGCCTGGTACGAGGCGAGCGGTCGCCCGAAGGAGTAGCGGTCGAAGGCCCATTGAACCGTGAACTCGAAGACCCGGTCGAGGGCCCCGATCGTCTCGGCACACTGCAGCACATGCGCGATCTGCGACTGGTGCTCGATGGTGAATGGCGTTCCCTCGACGGTGCCGACGACGGCGTCCTTGGACACCTCGACCCCGTCGAGGCGGACCTCGCCGAAGCGGCGGACGAGGTCCAGGCTGATCGACGAGGTGACGGTGAGTCCGGGCGTGGTGGCGTCGAGGAGGAACTGCAGTGGACCGTTGTCGGTCTGCGCCGTCACCAGGAACAGATCGGCCTGCCCGGCGGCCTCCACCCGGTCCTTCGTCCCGTCCAGAACGTAGTGGTCGCCCTTGGGGCGGGCGGTGACGGTCGGCCGGCTCGGCTGCCATCCCGAGCCCGGCTCGTAGACGGCCCATGACGCCACGGCCTCACCGGAGGCCAGGCGCTCGATCACCTCGGTATGGTCCGGCCCGTCCTGGGCGTGGACCAGACCGGCGATGACGACGTTCGTCGGCAGCAACGGGCCGGGGGCGACCAGGCGTCCCATCTCCTCGGCGACGATGGTGAGGTCGAGCAGGCCCTGCCCGGAGACGCTCCCGCCGCCCTGCTCCTCCGGGACGAGCATGGCGGCCCATCCCAGCTCGGCTCCCCGGCCCCACCAGGCGCGGTCGAAACCATCCGTCCCCTCGGACAACTCTCGCACCCTGGTCAGGGGGGTCTCGTTGTCCAGGAACTTCCTGCTGGTGGCCCTGAAGAGCTTCTGATCCGCTGTCAGATCGAGATCCATACGAGTTCCCTCACTCTGTGCTCCCACTCGCGCTGAAACGATATTCGATGATTCTAGAAGTATCTTTGTTCTTTCGGAAGCCCCAGGGGTGCCTGGACGTTCCGTTTGTCGGGTTGACCCTGACCTTGGCCGCATATAGTTTGATAGATGCTCAACTATTTAAGCTTCGGTCGAAGTGATCCAGTAAGAAGGTGGCCGACGGTGGCAGAGACACAGGTGATGGAACCCTTCGCGTCCATGACGGACGTCACCAGGCGGCTGCGGGAGGTGGGCTACCTCCCCGACCAGAAGATCGCCGGCACCGTGTTCCTCGGTGCCGGACTGGGCAAGCCGATCCTGGTCGAAGGGCCGGCCGGCACCGGCAAGACCGAGCTCGCGAAGTCCGTCGCGGCGATGACCGGCGCGCGGCTCATCCGGCTGCAGTGCTACCAGGGGCTCGACGAGGCGAAGGCGCTGTACGAATGGGACTACCGCAAGCAGCTGCTCCGCATCCAGGCCGCGGCGGGAACCGGGGGCGGCGCCGACTGGAATGCTGTCGAAAGCGACATATTCAGTGAGGACTTCCTCCTCACCCGGCCGCTGCTGGAGGCCATCCGCGCGGAGGACGACGTGGTCCTCCTGATCGACGAGGTGGACCGGCTCGACGTGGAGATCGAGGCGCTGCTGCTCGAGATCCTCTCCGACTATCAGGTCTCCATTCCCGAGCTGGGCACGATGAGGGCGCGTCGGCTGCCCCAGGTCTTCCTCACCTCGAACGACTCCCGGGAGCTGTCGGAGGCGCTCAAGCGGCGTTGCCTCTACCTGCACATCGACTACCCGTCCGCCGAGCGCGAGCGCGAGATCGTGCTGGCCAGGGTTCCGGGCATCGCCGAGAAACTCGCGACCGGCATCACCCAGGTGGTCAGGTCGCTGCGCGCCATGGACCTGAAGAAGAAGCCGTCCGTCTCCGAGACCCTGGACTGGGCCCGCACCCTGCTCCTGCTGGGCGTCGACGTGATCGACACGGAGACCGTCAACGAGCATCTCCACGTGCTGCTCAAACACCAGTCGGACATCGCCCTGGCCGAGAAGGAACTCGGGAGGCTGGCGTGACGGTGGCGGGCATCACCCGATTCCCGCTCGGCAGGCGAGAGGTGACGCCGTGTTGGCAGCGATCGAGCGTCTGATCGCGGAACTGCGAACGGTCGGCGTCCCCATCTCGCTAAGCGAGGGCATCGACGCCTTCCAGGCACTGCCGCACGTCTCGCTGGAGGACCGGGGAGAGATCAAGGTCGCGCTCCGTGCGGCACTGGTCAAGCACCACGAACACGAGCACGCCTTCGACACCGTCTTCGACCTGTACTTCGCCCCGGTGAGCGCGCCGCGGCAGGAGAAGCACGGAGCGGCGGACGGAGACGCGAGCGGCGGGGGCGACGGTGGTGCCGGCGTTGGGCACGCGGGGATGGGGATGGCGGACCTCGACCACGAGCGGATCCTGGACCTGCTGGTCGAAAGCCTGCTGTCCGGCGACATGACAACGTTGCGGTTCCTCGCCGGAATCCTGGTCGACCGGCACGCGGGGGTCGAGCCGGGACGGCCGGTCGCCGGTACGTACTACCTGTTTCGCACGATGCGCGCGGTCGATCAGGACGCACTGCTGACCAGGCTGCTCACCGAAGGGCGGGACGAGGGGCAGCACGACGAAGGCCCGGCTTCGACACTGCGCCGCCGTCTCGCGGTCGAGCAGGCCGAGGCCGGCGTCGGTCGTCTCCGGGCCGAGGTGGAGGCGCAGATCCGGCAGCGGCTCGTCGCGGACCGGGGCGCCGACGCGGTGGCCCGTACGCTGCGCACGCCGCTGCCTCAGGACGTCGACTTCCTCACCGCATCCCAGCGGGAGATCGGCGCGGTGCGGGCGACCGTACAGCCCCTGGCCCGCAAGCTGGCGAGCCGCCTCGCGAGGCGGCGGGAGCACCACCGGCGCGGTGGCCTGGACTTCCGCCGCACGGTGCGGCGGTCGATGTCGACGGGCGGAGTCCCCGCCGAACCTGTCTTCCGCAAGCCGCACACCAGCAAGCCGGAACTGGTCCTGATCGCCGACATCTCCGGTTCCGTGGCGACCTTCGCGACCTTCACCCTGCAACTGGTCGACGCCCTGCGCTCGGAGTTCGCCGCCGTGCGCACCTTCGTCTTCGTCGATGGAATCGACGAGGTCACCGCGGTGTTCGCCCAGGCCGCGGACATCGCCGACGCCGCCGCGCGGATCAACGCGGCGGGGAGCGGGGTATGGCTCGACGGCCGTTCCGACTACGGCAACGTCTTCGAGACGTTCTGGAGGCGCTGGGGGCAGCAGGTGACAAGCCGCAGCACAGTGGTGGTGCTGGGGGATGCCCGGACGAACTACCACGCGCCGCGCGCCGAGGCGCTCCAGGCGATCCAGCGGCGCGCCGGTCACGTCTACTGGTTGAATCCCGAACCTGCCGCGGCCTGGAACACCGGTGACTCGACGATGGGCGCGTACGCGCAGCACTGCGACGGCGTCTTCGAGTGCCGCAGTGTCAGGCAGCTGAGGGGCTTCGTCGACAAGCTGGAATGACCTCGCCGGACCGGGTAAGGCGGCGAGGGCGTGACGGGCACCCTCGCCGCCTCCGGCGGGCTGCGCGGGCGGGCCCCCTCGGTCGCCCCTGAGGCCGTCCCCTGGCCGGTTCCATCCGCCCGTCTCGCGGCGCGAGCCTTCCTGTATATCTTTACGGTAAGACTTACGATAATCCTGCGGGCCGCCGGGCCCGCGTTCCACGCCCCCAGGAGGTTTCCATGAGTACCACCCAGGAGTCGTCGGCGGAGCAGGCCGTCCTCGTCGAACGGCGGGGTCACGTCCTGATCGTGACGATCAACAGGCCGGACGCGCGTAACGCGGTGAACCAGGCGGTGTGCGTGGGAGTCGGCGACGCGCTCGAAGAGGCGGAACACGACAACGACGTACGGGCCGTCGTGCTGACCGGTGCCGGAGACAGGGCCTTCTGCGCCGGCGCGGATCTCAAGGCCATCACCCGGGGCGAGCGCATCATCCCCGAGGGCCGTGAGGCCTGGGGACTCGCGGGATTCGTCGGGCACTACATCAGCAAGCCGACCATCGCCGCGGTCAACGGGGCCGCGATCGGCGGCGGGACCGAACTGGCGCTGGCCAGTGACCTCATCGTCGCGGCTCGGAGCGCGACCTTCGGGCTGCCCGAGGTGCAGCGCGGGCTCGTCGCCGGCGCGGGCGGCGCCTTCCGGCTGACCCAGCAACTGCCCATGCGCGTCGCTCTGGAGATGCTGCTCACCGGAGACCCCATCACCGCCGAGCGAGCCCTGGAGCTCAATCTCGTCAACCGGGTGGTCGAGGCGGACCGGGTCCTCGCGGAGGCTGTCGCCCTGGCCGAGAGGATCGCGTCGAACGCGCCGCTGTCCGTCCGGGCCACCAAGCGGATCGCCCTGGGCTTTCAGGGCGAGGGCCGTCCCGCGGACGTTCCGCTGTGGGAGCTGACCGCCAAGGAGACGGCGACCGTGACCGGCTCGCTGGACGCCGTGGAGGGGCCGAGGGCGTTCGCCGAGAAGCGTGCGCCGGTCTGGCAGGGCAGGTGAGTCTCCCCGGCTGACGACGGGGCCGATCGGTGAGGACCCTCACCGATCGGCCCCGTCTCGTATCACCTACTTCACGTTGAACCTCTGCGCGCCGTCGATGCGGATGACCTCGCCGTTGAGATAGTCGTTCTCCGCGATGTGCAGGGCGAGCCGGGCGTACTCGTCCGCGTGGCCCATGCGCTTGGGGTTGGGCACCGTCGGGCCCCACTTGGCCTGGGCCTCGGCCTCGGCCATGCCGTACGCCGGGGTGAAGAACGTGCCCGGCGCGATGCACATGACGCGGATGCCCAGGGGGGCGAGGTCGCGGGCGGCGGTGAGGTTCAGCCCGATGACGCCGCCCTTGGCCGCGGAGTAGTCGGACTGGCCGACCTGCCCCTCGAATCCGGCGATGCTCGCGGTCGTGATCACGACACCTCGTTGGTCCGAGTCGAGCGGTTCGTTCTTCGCCATGACCGCCGCGGCGCGGCTGAGCACGGTGTACGTCCCGGTCAGGAAGATCTCCACGGTCCGGCGGAAGGTGTCGACGGAGTACGGCTCTCCCTGGCGGTTGATGATCCTGGCCCCCGCGGCGGGGCCTCCGTGCACGACGACGGCGACGCGCAGCGGGCCGAGTTCGGTGGCGGCGGCCAGCGCGGCCCGCACCGACTCCTCGCTGGTCACGTCGGTCCGGACGAACCGCGCGCTTTTCCCGAGATCGTCGGCCAGCAGTTTTCCGCGGTCCTCCGCCATGTCCGCGACGACGACATTGGCGCCGGCCGCGACGAGCCGCCGCACCGTGGCCTCACCGAAGCCTCCCGCGCCGCCGGTGACGATGGCTGACGCACCCGAAAGGTCCATGTGGCCTCCTATGTTTCGGCTGCCCCCTGAGGGCGGGAGAGCCAATGATTAGATCCATCGAAAATTTTACATCTTTCAACCCATTAATCTACGATCGGGGGAGAACGTTACGTACGGCGATTCGCCGTCACGGGACAAAGAGATCTAGGCCTGCGAGGTGTGCCGTGCCCGAAGCCGTCATCGTCAGTGCTGTTCGCACTGCTATCGGTACCGCGAGGAAGGGCTCGCTCAGCGAGACCAAGGCCGAGGAACTGGCCGTACACGTCATCCGGGAGGCGGTTGGCCGTTCGGGGCTGGCCGCCGACGGATTCGACGATGTGATCATGGCGGAGTCGCTGTACGGAGGCGGCGACCTCGCGCGACACGCGGCTGTCGCCGCCGGCATGATCGGTGTACCCGGTCAGGCCATCAACCGGCACTGCGCCGGCAGCCTCACCGCGGTGGCGAACGCCGCCGGATCGATCCGTTCGGGCATGGACAGGGCGATCATCGCGGGAGGGGTCCAGTCGTCCTCGCTCAGCCCCAGGTTGGTCTGGCGGGTGCCCGGTACGGTCGACGAGGTGCAGGAGGGGATGGCCCCCACCTTCCCGTACACCGCGGAGGCCACCGACGACGTGACCATGAGCGTTGGCTGGAACGTGGCCCAGGAAGCCGGGATCACCCGGGAGGAGATGGACGCCTGGGCGCTCCGTTCCCATCAGCGGGCGGTGGCGGCCATCGACGCAGGGAAACTGGTCGACGAGATCGTTCCGATAACGGTGACCCGTCTGGACGGGTCGGTGGTCGAGTTCGCCGTCGACGAGCACCCTCGGCGCGGCTCGACCATGGAGAAGCTGGCGTCGTTGAAACCCCTGCACCCGGAGATCGAGGGTTTCTCGATCACCGCGGGCAACGCCAGCGGCGTCAACGACGCGGCGGCGGCGCTCGCGGTGGTGGGGGACGACCTCGCGCGGGCCGAGGGGCTGGCCCCGCTCGCGACGGTCCGAGCCTGGGCCGCGGTCGGGGTGCAACCCATCAGGACCGGGATGGCCGCCGTGGAGGTCATCCCCAAGGTGTTGCGGCGGGCGGGGATCGGCGTCGAGGACGTGGCGCTGTGGGAGATCAACGAGGCGTTCGCCTCCGTTCCGGTCGCGGCCTGCAAGCTGCTCGGCCTGGACGAGGAGAAGGTCAACATCTTCGGCAGCGGCTGCAGTCTCGGGCATCCGGTCTCGGCCTCGGGCGCGAGGATGCTGACCACACTCATCCACGAGTTGCGTCGTCGCGGCGGCGGCATCGGTGTCGCCGCCATGTGCGCCGGTGGAGGTCAGGGCGGCGCCGTGGTCATCGAGGTGGCATGACGCAGGAAAACGGCGACTGAACGGCCAGGTGCAATGCTCAGGCGGGAGTCGGCGGACCGGTCGACCTCCCGCCGGAGCCGGGCGGCCAAGTCGCGGAGGCGGTCGTCCGGCGGGCTGCCCGCCTCGACGAGGGCGACCGGCAGGATGATCGGTGATTCGGATGTCACACAACGGGCGGCGATGGCGCGTCCGGTGGTGTGAACCGTAGGGATCAGAGCGACGAGACGGTCGGGGCCGGGCCGTGGTGTTTCTGGGATGACCAGCGGATATCGTGTCTGATGTGTCAGAGTCCCGCTCCCCCCTGCCCGCTGTCGATCTTGCCCGTACGGTCGTCTTCGCCGCCTTCATCGCGGTGCTGGGGATCTTTCCCGGAGTCTACGTCGGTGGTTCGAGCGTCCCCATCGTGATCCAGAACGCCGGGCCGTTGCTGGCCGGCAGCATCCTGGGCGCGCGCCGTGGCGCCGCGTCCGTCGCGCTGTTCCTCGGGCTGGTCGCGATCGGCCTGCCGCTGCTCTCCGGCGGGCACGGTGGTATCGCCTCCTTCTTCGTGCCGAGCAGTGGATTCCTGATCGGCTGGGTCCTGTCGGCGCTGGTCGCAGGTCTGATCGTGTCGCGCGCCAAGCGTGTCGGGCTGCCGGTGCTGCTGCTGGCCAACGCGGCCGGGCTGGTCGCCGACTACCTGATCGGCATCCCGTTCCTCGGCGTGTACATCGGAGACCTGCCGGCGGCCGCGCTGCAGTCGCTGATCTTCGTGCCGGGTGATCTGCTCAAGGTGGTGGCCGCCTCGCTGATCGCCGCCGTGGTGCATCGCGCCCTGCCGGGCCTGTCGGCGAGACCGGCGACGCGGACCGGATGATGCTCGCGATCCCCCGCTCCCGGACGAGGTGGAAGACGGCTCCGTGATCGAGTTCGAGGATGTCGGGCACAGCTACGGCGAGCGGGTCGTGCTGTCCGGGGTGAACCTCCGCCTGCCCGAGCGGCGGGTGGCCTTCGTCGGTGCGAACGGTTCGGGAAAGTCCACCCTGGCCCGCATGATCAACGGCCTGGTGCTGCCGAGCACCGGCCGGGTGCTGGTCGACGGGCTGGACCCGAGTCGCAAGGGCCGTGAGGTACGGCGGCGCGTCGGGTTCGTCTTCACCAATCCGGACAGCCAGATCGTGATGCCGACCGCGGGCGAGGACGTCGCCTTCTCCCTGCGGCGCAGCGGGCTCTCCGCCGGGGAGCGTGCCGCGCGGGCGGCCGAGATCCTGGCCGAACACGGGCTCGGCGGCTACGCGGACCATCCCGCGCACCAGCTCTCCGGCGGCCAGAAGCAGCTGCTCGCGCTGTGCGGGATGCTCGTGCTCGACCCCGACGTGCTCGTCTGCGACGAGCCGACGACGCTGCTCGACCTGCGGAACAAGAGGCAGTTCTGCACCCTGCTCGCGGGGCTGAGGCAGCGGGTCGTGCTGGTTACCCATGATCTTGACCTGCTCGGCGACTTCGACCGGGTGATCGTGCTCGACGGGGGCCGCGTGGTGGCCGACGACGAGCCGGACCCCGCGCTGCGCCACTACCGGAAGCTCGTCGGCTGATGGTGGGTGGATGGTACGAGCCGGGATCGAGTCCGCTGCACCGGACACCGGCCGGCTGGAAGTTCCTCGCCCTGCTCGGGCTCGCGGCGGTGGTGTTCGTCCTGAGCTCTCCCGTGTGGCTCGGCGGGATCTGCGCCGTCATGGTCCTGGGGTACGCGCTGGCACGGGTCTCGCCCGGGCGCTGCCTGCGGGTCGCCCGCACGCTCGGGATGCTGGTGGCGTTCATGTTCGCGCTGCAGTGGTGGTTGCTCGGCCTGGACGCGGCCGTGCTGGTATGTCTGCGGATCGTGGCCGCGCTGACCGCGGCGAACCTGTTCACGATCACCACCAGGGTCGATGACGTGGTGTCCGCCGTCGAGCACGGGCTGCGGCCGCTGCGGCGGTTCGGGGTGCGTCCGGACCGGATCGGCCTGCTCGTCGGGCTCACCCTGCAGTCGGTGGCCGCGCTGTCCAAGATCGCCGCTGAGGTGCGCGAGGCGGCGAAGGCCCGCGGGGCGCAGCGCTCGGTCATCGCGTTCGCGGTGCCGTTCCTGATCCGTACCCTGCGTCACGCCGACGAGCTGGGTGAGGCCCTCGCCGCGCGCGGCGAGGGCGACCGCTGAGCCGGCGTCATCCGCCCGCCGGGTCGTACATCCGGTACGCCAGGTTGCAGATCAGCAGGGTGTCAAGGTGGTCCAGGTCGGCTTCGAGCAGCCTGCCGATCTGGGCGAGCCGGTATCGCAGGGTGTTGCGGTGCACGTGCAGAACCTGGGCCGTCGTGTGCTGTCTGGCATCCAGCCGCAGGTAGGTCCGCAGGGTGTGGAGCAACTCGCCGTTGCTCTTGGCATCGTGATCGATCAGCGGCTGCAGGAACTCCCGCGCGGCATGCTGCCCGCCCCGGCCGGCGGCCGCGGCCACGATCGAGGTCAGGTCGAAGGCGCGGGCGCGGATCGGACTCGACTGGTCCGGGGTGATCACGGCACGCGCGGACGCGAAGACCATGCGGATCTCCCCGGCGTCGTGTGCCGGTCCGGCCACGACGATCCGCCGGCTGGGCATCTCCCGCCGGAGAACCTCCAGGATCTTGCCCGTGGCGTCGGCGACGTCGCCCTGGGCGAGCAGCACCAGGGTCTCGCCGCTGCGCACCGAACGCACCGTGGGCAGCACCTGTTCCACGGCCAGGCGCAGCCGGAGGGAGTAGCCGGCGGAGAACGCGGGATTCGGATGGGCGACCAGCACGACGAAGGGCACGTCGCTTTCGAACCCCGCCACCCGCAACGCTCTGATCAGCGTTGTCGTGGGCGTGGTCCAGTCGGCCAGGCCGGCGAGCACCGCGGCCATCCGCGTCGCGCTCGACGGCTCCTCCTGCAACCTCCGCGTCAGGTCGATCGCGACCAGGGTCGCCGCCGAGCCCATGGCCATCCGGACGCTCTCCATGGCCTCGTCGGACCGGCCGACCAGAACGTGGTCGTGCGCGCCGGCCTGGTCGAGCGGTACCGCGAAGTAACCGGTCGTCCCGTTGGTGGCCAGCCCCTCCAGCACCAGGTCCGTCTGCCACTCCCAGTGCGAGGGCCAACTCGCCATCACCTTTCCGTCGATGTCGACGATGGCCGCCTCACCCTTGATCTCCTCGGCGATCTGTTTCAGCAGTGCCGCCAGGGGAGCCCCGTTGGAGATGAATCTCGCCAGTTCGGCGGCGAGATTGGAGGCCCGCCCCATGTCCTTGAACCGGTCGGCGATGATCGCGTCGGCGACGAACTCGCTGATCCGTACGAAGGGCACGTTGTAGGGGACGATCAGCAGCGGCAGGTCCACCGCCGTGGCGCACTCGACCAGCGCACGCGGCACCTCCTGGTGCGTCAGACCGCAGCCGAAACCGAGGGCCGTGGCCCGCACCGCCTTGAGCCGCTGGGTGAAGGCCCGCCACCCTTCGTAGTCATCCGCGCCGATGAAGGCACCGGTGGTCAGCACCAGCTCGGCCCCGCGCAGGAAGGGGGTGGGGTCGACCAGTTCGGTGGACGCGACCCATCGAACGGTGCGTTGCAGCAGCTCAGGGCTGCTGGGTGTGACCAGTGTCAGCTCCAGGACCGCTTCGGCGATGAGCTGGTCGAGCGTCAGGGCCATGGGGCGGATTCCTCTCTGTGGCGGAGCCTCACGCTGTGCAACTGCACAATACAAGCTCGGCAGCCTTGGCCCGCACGCACGTAGACGGTGAAACCGGCATCCCTGTTGACTGCTTGGCATCCCACCCCTGTACGCGAAGTTCCCGATGTGGAACGAATAAAGGGAGCATTCGTGCGGTTCAAGCATCCCGCCTTCCTGGCGACCTCCGCTGTGGCCATGCTGTCGCTTGCGGCCTGCGGCTCATCCACCCCCACCGGCTCGGCCGACGGCGCCGCGGCCGCCTCGGCGGCCCCCGCCAAGAACTGGGCGCCGGCGAAGGTCGACGTGTGGGCCGACTTCTCCATGGACAGCGAGCGGACCAAGGCGGAGTACACGCCCGTGGGGAAGGCGGAGAAGGCCTGGAACATCTGCGTGTCGGTGCCCCACATGAAGGACGCCTACTGGCTGGGCCTCAACTACGGGGTGGCCGAGCAGGCGCGCGAAGCCGGCGTCAACATGACGATGGTGGAGGCGGGCGGCTACGAGAACCTCGACAAGCAGACCCAGCAGATCGAGGACTGCGCGCAGAGCGCCGACGCCCTGGTGATCGGCGCCATCTCCTACGACGGGCTCAACAGCACCGTGAACCGCCTGGCGGCGACCGGTAAGCCGATCATCGACGTCGTCAACGGCATGTCCAGTGACAAGATCACCGCCAAGTCGCTCGTCTCGTTCAACGACCTGGCCGCCATCACGGCCGACTGGCTCATCAAGGACTCCAAGGGAGAGCCGGTCAAGGTCGCCTGGTTCCCCGGGCCGAGCGGCGCCGGCTGGGCCGAGGCCGGCGAGGCGGGCTTCAAGAGCGCGCTCAAGGACAGCAAGGTGGAGATCGTCGACACCAAGTGGGGCGACACGGGCAAGGACGCCCAGACCCGGTTGATCGAGGACGTGCTCGCCGCCACCCCGGACATCGACTACATCATCGGCACCGCGGTGACCGCCGAGGCCGCCGGGCCGATCCTGCGGGACCGCGGCCTCGGCGACAAGATCAAGGTCGCCGGCTACTACTTCACCCCGGGCACCCACACCGGAATCCAGCGCGGCACCGTGCAGGGCGCGCCGAGCGACAGCACCGTGCTGCAGGGCCGGATCGCCATCGACCAGGCCGTCCGGGCGCTGGAGAAGAAGGAGTTCATGAAGCACGTCGGGCCGGAACTCGTCATGGTCACCAAGGACACGCTCGGTGACTTCGACCTGACGACCACGCTGGCGCCCGAGGGATGGTCCCCGACGTTCCAGGTCAAGGCCGGCAGCTGACCCGTCGCGTCGGCTCCGGCCCAGCTGGAACGTTCCACCATCAGAAAGATTGCCTCCTATGACCGAACCTGACCACGGAGCCGTGCTTCGGATCCGCGGGCTCACCAAGAAGTACCCGGGTGTGACCGCGCTGGACCAGGTGGATTTCGAGCTCCGCCGAGGTGAGGTGCACGTACTCTTCGGCGAGAACGGGGCCGGGAAGTCCACCCTCATCTCCGTCATCTCCGGAGCACAGCACCCCGATGGCGGGACCATCGAGGTCGGCGGGCGGACCGTCGAGTTCTCCGGCGTCGCGGCCGCACGCGAGCTGGGCATCAGCGCGGTGTTCCAGGAGTTCTCGCTGATGCCCACGATGACCGTGGCCGAGAACCTGGTGATGGGCTCCGAGCCCGGCCGGTACGGATTCGTCAACCGGCGCCGGAGCAGGAAGCTGGCGCAGGCGCGCCTGGACGAGTTCGATTTCCGCATCTCGCCGGATCGGCTGGTGGAGACGCTGAGCCGGGCCGAGCAGCAGATGGTCGAGATCGCCAAGGCGTTCCGGCCCGAGCTCAGCGTGCTCATCCTGGACGAGCCGACCGCCTCGCTGACCGAGGAGGAGTCGGAGCGGCTGTTCGCCCTCGTCGAGGAGGCGCGCGGCCGAGGGGTCGGCATCATCTACATCACGCACAGGATGGCCGAGATCCGGCGCCTCGCGGACCGGGTGACCGTGCTGCGGGACGGGCGGCTGATCACGACGGTTCCCGGTGGCACGCCGGACGACGAGCTGATCGGCCTGATGACGGGCCGGGTGGTGGAGGACCTCTACCCCGAACTGCCCGAACCCGGTACCGGCGTGGTGCTGGCCGCCCGCGGCATCACGACCTTCGACGGCGCGGTGCGCGACGCGAGCTTCGAGCTCCGCGCGGGGGAGATCGTGGGATTCGCCGGCCTCATGGGATCGGGCAAGTCCACCGCGGCCCGTGCCTGCTTCGGTCTGGAGCGGATCGACTCCGGGACGTTGACGATCGCCGGCAAGGATCTGACCGGCGCCGATCCCGCCCGTGTCATGAAGTCCGGCGTGGTGTACCTGCCCAGTGACAGGAAGACCGAGGGGCTGTTCCTCAACCGTCCGCTCCGCGAGACCGTCACGCTTCCCTGGCTGCGCCGGGCGCCGATGTCCAGCGGGCCGGTGCTGCGGCCGGGACGCGAGCGCGCGGCGGCCGGCGACATGCTGCGCCGGATGAAACTGAACCCGGCCGACCCTGAGCGCCCGGCCGACAGCTACTCCGGCGGCAACCAGCAGAAGGGCCTGCTGGGGCGGGCGCTCCTGGGGGACTGCGACACCTACATGCTGGACGAGCCGACGGTCGGGGTGGACGTCGGCGCCCGGGTGACGATCTACGACCAGATCGTCGAGCTTGCCCGGAAGGGCAACGCCGTGCTGGTCATCTCCTCGGAACTGCCGGAGATCCTCCATCTCTGTCACCGGGTGTACGTGTTCTCGCACGGAACGATCACCGCCGAGATACAGCGGGACGACCTCAGTGAGGAAACGGTCCTGCGCCACATGATGCATTGGGACGAACCAGCGACAAAGGAGATCGCATGACCCTCCCCGGTGAGGTCGGAGTGGCCCTACGACCTCGGAGATCTGTGATCTCGTACGCCGCCCGCACATTCGTCAAGATCGGTGTGCTGCCCATCCTCGTGGTCGTCGCGTTGATCGCCTTCTCCACGATGTCGGACAACTTCCTGACCGTGGACAACATCCACTCGGCGCTGCGGCAGAACTCGTACATCATCATCGCCACTCTCGGCCAGTTCGCCGTGCTGCTGGTCGGCGGGTTCGACCTGTCGATCGGTGCCATCACCGCCCTGGTCTCGGTGACCACGGCGATGGCGATGACCGCCCAGTCGGAGACCTCCTCCCCCCTGACGGCCGTGCTCGTCGGTGTCGCCGCGGGCGTGCTGGTCGGCATGATCTGCGGGCTCGTCAACGGCCTGGGCGTGGCGAGCCTGAACATCAATCCCTTCATCATGACGCTGGCGACCGCCTCGGTGTTCTCCGGGCTCGCCCTGATGCTCACCTCGGGCGTGCCGGTCTCCGGCCTGCCCCAGGAGTTCAGTGACTGGCTGGGCTTCGGCAGCGTCCTCGGGATCGGCGTCTCCATCTGGCTCGCCGTACTGGCGGCCGGGCTCCTCTGGCTGTTTCTGACCCTGACCCGCCAGGGGCGCCACATCTACTCCGTCGGGTCGAGCCCGCGCGCGGCCAGGCTCTCCGGGGTCAGCGAGTTCCGCACCCTGATCCTGACGTACGTGCTGGCCGGAGGCCTGGCGGCGGTCGGGTCCGTGCTGCTCACCGCGCGCATCGAGACCGGAGAGGCGAACATCGGAGCCTCCCTTCCGCTGCAGACGATCGCCGCGGCCGTCATCGGCGGGGTCAGCCTTCGCGGCGGATCCGGCCGGGTGCTCGACGCGGTGCTGGGCGCGGTTTTCATTGGAATCGTCGCCAACGGCATGAATCTGGCACAGATCAATTCCTACTATCAAATGATAGTCACCGGCATTGTGCTGGCTCTGGCGGTTGTCGCCGACCGTCTCCGTACTCGACTCGCCGCCGCGGTGTACGCAGGAAAGGTGTGATTATGAAGGTCACTCTGAATTCCGATATGGGGGAATCCTTCGGGATCCATTCCTTCGGAAACGACGGGGCGCTGCTCGCCCTGATCGACACGGCGAACGTGGCGTGCGGGTTCCACGCCGGAGACCCGAGCGGCATGCGCGAGACCGTCGCGGGCGCGGCCGCCGCGGGGGTCTCCGTGGGCGCGCACCCGGGACTGCCCGACCCGGTCGGCTTCGGGCGACGCGAGATGAAGTTGTACCCTGATGAGGTACGTGACATCGTTCAGTACCAGGTGGGAGCGCTGAAGGGCTTCCTCGACTCCGCGGGTGTACCTCTTGATCACATCAAGCCGCACGGCTCGCTGTACGGCATGGTCGCGCGGGACGAGGCACTGATGGACGCGGTGTGCGACGTCGCCGCGACGTACGGGGTGCCGGTCTTCGGAATGGCGGGCACCGCGCACGAGCGGGTTTGCCAGGCTCGGGGAATTCCATTTCTCGCCGAGTTCTACGTCGACCTCGAATACACGGCCGAAGGCGGTTTGATCATCGCCAGGCGGCCGCATGCCACACCTGTCGAGCGAGCGGTGGAGCGAATGACCATTGCTCTCGAAGAGGGAGTCGCCATTGCCGTCACCGGCGAGCGGATCCCCATGAGATTCGACACGGTCTGCGTCCATTCGGACACGCCCAACGCGGTGGAAGTCGCCTCCGCCATCAGAAATGTCATCGATTCGACGAACTCGTCGTCCTGAAAGGCTTCTCATGTCTGAGCACGTTGTGCAGTCTCCGCTCCCCGGCGTCTTCTACACCCGGCCCGCGCCCGACCAGCCGCCCTTCGTCGAGGTGGGCAGTGTGGTCACCGCCGGGACGACCGTGGGCCTGGTCGAGGTCATGAAGCAGTTCGCCGAGATCAAGGCAGGGGAGAGCGGGACCGTGACGGCGATCCACGCGGAGAACGAGAGCATCATCGGCCCCGGGGACGGCGTCGTCACCATCGAGAAGGACTGATCCTGTTGCGTAAGTTGCTGGTCGCCAACCGCGGCGAAATCGCGGTGCGGATCATTCGGGCCGCCCGCGAACTCGGGATCAGCACGGTGGCGGTGTACAGCGAGGCCGACCAGGACGCCCTGCACGTCCGGCTGGCCGACGAGCGGGTGCTCATCGGCCCGCCCGCCGCCTCCCGCAGCTACCTGAACATGGACGCCGTCGTCACGGCGGCGGTCGATCTGGGCGCGGACGCGGTGCATCCCGGGTACGGATTCCTCTCCGAGCGGGCCGAGTTCGCCGACAAGGTGACCGGGGCCAAGCTCCTCTTCGTCGGACCGTCGGCGGAGACGATCCGGCTGATGGGGGACAAGGCACGGGCCAGATCCGCCGCCGAGGAGGCCGGAGTGCCGACGGTGCCGGGATCCGACGGGCCCGTCGACGGCCTGTCCGAGGCTCTGGCCGCGGCGGAAAAGGCGGGATACCCGGTGGCGGTCAAGGCCGCCGCGGGCGGCGGTGGCCGCGGTATCCGTATCGTGGCCGACGCGACGGAGCTCGCCGAGGCGCTGCCGGTCGCCCAGGCCGAGGCCCAGGCGGCGTTCGGCAGCGGGCTGGTGTACATCGAGCGGTTCGTTCCCAACGCCAGGCACATCGAGGTCCAGGTGTTCGGTGACGGAGAGAACTTCGTCCACCTGGGGGAACGCGAGTGCTCGATGCAGCGTCGGCGGCAGAAGGTGCTGGAGGAGGCGGGAGCGCCGGGCCTGCCCGATCACGTGCGCACCGCCATGGCCGACGCCGCCGTCGCGCTCGCCAAGGTCTCGGGTTACTCCGGGGCCGGCACCGTCGAGTTCCTCTACGACTCCGCGAGCGAGGGGTTCTACTTCATCGAGATGAACACCCGGATCCAGGTGGAGCATCCGGTGACGGAGATGGTGACGGGCCGGGACCTGGTCCGCGAACAGCTCACGGTGGCCTCGGGCGACCCGCTGTCGTTCTGCCAGGCGGACGTCGAGTTCCGCGGCCACGCCATCGAGGTGCGGCTCAACGCGGAGAACCCGGACTTCGGGTTCATGCCCAGCCCCGGCGTGCTGTCGGCCATGCGGATGCCGGGCGGCCCGTTCGTCCGCATCGACTCGGGATTCGGGCCCGGCAGCGAGGTCAGCCCCTTCTACGACTCCCTGCTCGCCAAGATCATCGTTTGGGGGGACAGCCGCCGGGCGGCGATCGCCCGCATGGCCCGGACCCTGGACGAGGTCGAGATAGAAGGTGTCGTCACCACCGCGGGATTCCTGCGCGAGGTGATCGACATCGAGGAGTTCCGCGACGGCCGGTACCACACCACCTTCCTGGAGGACTGGATGGCCGGCACCAGGACCGGGGGCGGCAAGTGAAGGAGAACACCGTGTGCAGAGCAGGCGAGAGCCGCTACTCCTGGGGTGGCGACGAGCATCTGGTCGTCCAGTTCGCCGAGGCGATGAGCCTTGAGGTCAACTTCACGGCCATGGCGGTGGCGAAGGCGCTCACCGAGAACCGGCTGCCGGGGATCGTGGACATCTGCCCGGCGAACGCGTCCCTGCTGATCAGGTTCGACCCCGACGTCGTGCCGCCCGCCACGGTCGAGGCGGCGGTCAGGGCGGCCGAGGAGCAGGTCGCGGGCTCACCCTCGCGGAGCATCGAGACCAGGATCTTCGAGGTCCCCGTCTGGTACGACGACCCGTTCACCAACGAGACGGGGGCCAGGTTCCGCGACCGGCACCAGCGGCCCGAGGGCAACGACCTGGAGTTCGCGGCCGTCGAGAACGACATGGACTCCGTGCAGGCGTTCATCGACGCCCATTCGGGCTCGCCGTGGATCACCTCGATGGTCGGCTTCGTGGCCGGACTGCCGTTCATGTTCCAGATGGTTTCCCGGGAACGCCAGCTCGAGCTGCCCAAGTATCTGAGGCCGCGCACCGACACGCCCGCCCTCACCATCGGACACGGCGGATGCTTCGCCTGCATCTACTCGGTCCGCGGGGCCGGCGGGTACCAGATGTTCGGCGTCACCCCCGTGCCGATCTTCGACCCGGAGCAGAGGCTCGCCGACTTCAGCGACTTCATGGTGTTCTTCCGTCCCGGCGACATCGTCAAGTTCCGCGGTATCGACAGTGCCGAATACGACAGCATCCGAGCGCAGGTCGAGGCCGGCACCTACCGCTACCGCCAGCGCCCGATCACCTTCGACCTCGATCGATTCCTCGCCGACCCCGACGGCTACAACACCGAACTTCTGGGAGCTCTCTATGCCGGTTGAGATTCTGGAGCCCGGGCTGGCCTCAAGCATCCAGGACCGCGGCCGGCCCGGCTACTACAGCGTGGGCATCCCGCCGTCCGGCGCCGCCGATCTGCGCGCCGCGGCCGCGGCCAACCTGCTCGTCGGCAACACCCCGGACGCGGCGGTCATCGAGTCGCCCTACATGGGGCCCGCCCTGCGGTTCGACGAGCCGACGGTGGTGGCCGTCACCGGCGCGACCATGCCGGTGCTGCTCAACGGAGCACCGGTCCCGCAGTGGGAGTCCTTCGCGGTCGCGGCCGGAGACCGGCTGACCTTCGGTTTCCTGCAGGCCGGCGCGCGCGTCTACATCGCCGTCGCCGGCGGGTTCGACGTTCCCATGGTGCTGGGCAGCCGGTCGACCTACGCGCTGGGCGGATTCGGCGGCTTCGAGGGCCGGAACCTGAGGAAGGGCGACCTGGTCCCGATCGGCGGGGCCGGAGGAACCCCCGGCAGGGTCGTGCCCGAGGAGCTTCGGCCCGTCCACAGCCGTGACGTCGAGCTACGGGTGGTCATGGGGCTGTACGACTACCGGCTGACCGACGCCGGCCGCAGTTGCCTGCTGGAGTCGGAGTGGTCGCTGACCCCGGTCGCGGACCGCACCGGTTTCCGATACTCCGGTCCGGTGCTGGAATGGGAGCAGCGGGTTCAGCCGTTCGGCGCGGGGTCCGACCCCTCCAACATCGTCGACGCCGGATATCCGATCGGTTCCATCCAGGTGCCGGGCGGCGTGGAGCCGATCATCCTGCATCGCGACGCGGTCTCCGGCGGCGGCTACGCCATGCTGGCCACCGTGATCAGCACCGATCTCAACCTGGTCGCCCAGTGCTCTCCGGGGACGCGAACCCGCTTCGTGGCGGTGACCCTGGAGGAGGCGCTGCGGGCGCGTGCCGCCGCGGCGGACTGGGAGTCGCGGGTGCGCCAGGCTCTGGGCGCGGCCGTCTGATGCGACCCCAGCCCGCTTCGGAAAGGCTGGCGGCACTGGGACTGGTGCTGCCCGACGTTCCCGCGCCGGCCGGTGCGTACGTCGCGGCGGTCCGGCACGGCGACATCGTGATCACAACGGGCCAGCTGCCCTTCGTCGACGGCCGCCTGCCGCTGACGGGGCTGGTCGGCGTCGACCTCGACATCGCCGCCGCGGCCGGTGCGGCACGTCAGGCCGGCCTGAACGCGATCGCCGCCGCGGCCGGCGTTCTCGGCGGTGTCGACAACATCGTCCGCGTTCTCAGCGTCACCGGGCACATCGCCGGTGGCCCGGACTTCGTCGAACATCCGGCCGTGCTCGACGGCGCGAGCAAGCTCATGGTGGAGATCTTCGGGGAAGCCGGCCGGCACGTCCGTACCAATGTGGGAGCCCCGCGGCTACCGCTGAACAGTCCGGTGGAGGTCGGCATCGTGGTCGCCGCCCGCTGAGCCGGGCCGTGGCCCGCGGCCGGACCCCGGCCGCGGGCCCTTGGACAAGGAGTTCCGTTGACAGCTTTGACGACAGCTTCGACAACACCGGCGTTGTACCGGCCGGCCTCGCTCGACGACGCCATCGAGCGGCTGGCGACCTCCGACCTGGACGCCGTGCCGATCGCCGGCGCCACCTGGGTCATGCGGAGCCCCGCCCGTGGCGAGCCGTTCCGCGGCGAGTACGTGTCACTGGCCCGGATCGAGGAACTGGGACGGATCGACGACGACGGTACGAATCTCACGATCGGCGCGGCCGTCACCCATGCCCGGCTGGCCGCAGCGCTGGCCGGCCACCCCGGGCTGGACGTCCTCCGGCAGGCCGCGGCGAAATCGGCCAACCCGTCCGTCAGGCGTCAGGCCACGGTCGGCGGAAACCTCTGCACCACCGGCTTCGCCGCGGCGGATCTGGTACCCGCGCTGCTGAGCCTGTCGGCCGTCGCCGTCGTGAGGGGTCCGGCCGGTGAGACCAGGATGCCGCTCACCCGGTTCCTCGCCACGCGGGGCGCGGCACCTCCCGCGACGGTGCTGTCGCACGTGTCCGTGCCGCTGGCTCCCGTCGTGTCCGCGCACGTTCGCCTGACCATGCGGCGGGCGGGGGACTACCCGGTCGTCATCGTCAGTGCCACGGCCGCGGTGGACGACGCGGGGGTGGTGGAGTCGGCCACCGTCGCGGTGGGTTCGGTCGAACCCGTGGCCCGCCTGTGGCCGGAGATGGCGGCCGCGCTGGTCGGCCGGCGACTCGACGCGGACGCGGCGGTGCTCGCCGCCCGCGAGCACGCCGGATCCTTCCAGGCGCGGGAGTCGGTGGAGGTGGACGGCTGGTACCGGGCGCAGGTGCTGCCGGCGGTCGTGGGCCGGGCCGTACGCGCGCTGGAACGGTCCGGTCGCGCCGGACGGGAAGACCGCGGAGAGGCGGGCAGGGCATGAGCACCGAGTTGACGGTCAACGGCGAAGTGAGGCGGGTGCACGCCGGCCCGATGACCCCGCTGGCCAGGGTGCTCCGCGAGGAGTTGCACCTGAGCGGCACGAAGATGGCGTGTGGCGAAGGGTTCTGCGGATCGTGCACGGTGTTCGTGGACGACGACGCGGTGGCGTCCTGCCTGGTTCCGGTGGGACACGCGGAGGGCAGGTCGGTCCGGACCGTGGAGTCCCTCGCGGACCCGGCCGGCGCGCTCTCCCCCCTTCAGCAGGCGATGAAGGACGCCGACGCGGTGCAGTGCGGGATGTGCTTTCCCGGGGTGCTGATATCGCTGAGCGCGCTGCTGGAGTCGGATCCGGACCCCGGCCGGGATGAGGTACGGGAAGCCCTGGTCGGCAACATCTGCAGGTGCACCGGATACGAGCGCATCGTGGACGCCGCGCTCGCGGCGGCACAGGCGGCCGCGGGACAGGGGCGACAGGCGGAGGGGAACGGATCGTGAGCCAGGTCATCGGAGCCAACCTGCCCCGTCGCGACGCCGAGGACAAGCTGCGCGGCCGGACGATGTTCACGGTGGACGCCGCCGCGGGAGGGCTCCTGCACGCGGCGCTGCGCCGGTCGGACGTGGCCGCGGGCCGCATCGTCTCGGTCGACCTGGAGCCCGCCCGGCGCATGCCCGGAGTGCGGGCCGTCGTGTCGGCCGCCGACGCCCCCGGCCGGTACGGGATCACCATCGCCGACCACCCCCTGTTCGCCGTCGACGAGATCCGTTACCTGGGCGAGCCCATCGCGGCGGTCGCGGCGGAGACCCTGGAGCAGGCCCGCGCGGCCGCCGCGGCCATCGTGGTCGAGGTCGAGGAGTTCACCCCCCTGATCACCATGGCCCAGGCGCTGGCCGGCGACGCCCGCGATCTCCATCCGGGCTGGGAAGACTACGACGTGCTCATCGAGGGCGGCCGGCGGGCACGGAACATCGGCTGGGAGGCCACGGTGGTGCGCGGGGACACCGACGCGGTGTTCGCCCGGAGCGACGTCAGGATCATCGAGACGGAGTTCGCCGCGGGCAGGCAGAACCAGACGCCGCTGGAACCGCGCGCCTGCGTGGCCGGCTATGAGAACGGGCGATTCGTCCTTCAGACGTCCACCCAGGTCCCCTGGGCGGTCCGCAACTCCACGGCACGCCTCCTCGGGGTGCGGGAGTCCGACGTCCGGGTGGTGGTTCCGCCGGTCGGCGGCGGATTCGGGATGAAGTTCGAGGTGAGCATCGAGCCGTTCGCCGCCCTGCTGGCCCGCGCCTCGGGCCGTTCCGTCAAGCTGGTCAACAGCCGGCAGGAGGAGATGCAGACGGCGCTCTGCCGGGAGAACGCGGAGATCCGGATCCGGTCCGCCGTGTCGGAGTCGGGCGAGATCCTCGCCCGGGAGGCGGTGGTCCTGATGGACTGCGGCGCCTACGGCGGTGAACAGCCGTTCCTGACCAGCATGACGGCTCACACGCTGGGCGGGAACTACCGCCTGGGAGCCGTGCGGCTGGTAAGCCGCGCGGTCTACACCAACTCGCCGCCCAACGGGGCGTTCCGCGCCTGCAACGGCACGTACTGCACCGCGGCCCTTGAGCGGCACACCGACGAGATCTGCGCGGCGCTCGGCATGGACAGGGTGGAGTTCCGGCGGCGCAACGTCCTCGGCGACGGCGACATCGGGTCCACCGGGCAGGTGTTCGAGGGCGATGTGCTCGCTCCCATGCTCGATCGGATGATCTCGTTGCGGGACTCGGGCGAGCCCGTGAGGCAGGCCGACGACGGACGTCTGTACGGCACCGCGACGACGGTCGGCACCTGGTTCATCTTCGTGGGGCCCTCCGCGGCGACGGTGAACCTCAACCCGGACGGCGGCGTCACCCTGGTCACCGCCGGGGTCGAGATCGGTTCGGGATCGACCGTGCAGGCGATCCCGCAGATCGTCGCCGATTCGCTGGGCCTGCGGGTGGAGGACGTCACGGTCCGGGCCGCGGACACCGACGCGGCCGGATACGACGGCGGCGTGGGCGGCGGCAGGACCACCGTCTCGCTGGGGGCGGCCGGTGTCGCCGCCTGCGACGAGGTGCGCAGGAAGGTCTTCGAGGTCGCGGCGGAGATGCTCGAGACGTCTCCCGGCGACCTGAGTCTCGCCGACGGCCACGTCGTCGTGAACGGGGTGCCGTCGGCGCGGATCACCCTCAGAGAGGTCGCCGAACACGCGCAGCAGGTGTCGGGACCGATCTCCGGCTCCGGCTCGTTCACCGGCACCGGCGTGCAGCCCATGTCCGGCTGCGCGGCCGGACACCTGATCGGGGCACTGGACCTGCCGGTCTTCGCCGTGCACGAGTGCGACGTGGCGGTGGATCCGGACACCGGCCACGTGGAGGTGCTGGCCTACCGCGTCGTGCAGGACGTCGGCCGGGCGATCAACCCCAGGGCCATCCTGGGCCAGGTGCAGGGCGGTGTGGTCCAGGGACTGGGCTACGCGCTGCACGAGGAGATCACCATCGACCCCCGGGGGAAGGTGCGGCAGACGGGGTTCGAGACCTACCGCGTGCCCCTGTCCGGCGATGTCGTCCCGGTCCGGCTCGATCTCTACGAGGGGGCTCCGTCCATCGGGCCCCTGGGCGTCAAGGGCGCGGGTGAGGTGCCGATCCTGAACGTGGCCGCCGTGGTCTCCTGCGCGGTGGCGGACGCCATCGGCAAGTCCGTGTCGCAGATCCCGCTGACCCCGCAGCGGGTTCTCGGGCTCATCCTGGAGCGGGACGGCGAATCCGTGGATCTCCGGCACATACCGCAGGGCTGGCGGGAGAACGTGATCGCCGACCCGGACGAACTGATGGCCGCGGCCGGTGTGGGACGCCCCTGATCGTCCGTCCGGACGACTCCGGTCCAGGCTCCCCCCGTTGGAGCCGGGACCGGGGCGCTCAGCCGGTCACCAGGTGCTCGGCCTCGTGGTGCAGTACCTCGACCAGGATCAGCTCCAGACGGAGGTCCTGGTCCGCGACCATCTCGGATGGTGTCATCGAATAACCTCCAGCCTCGCTGGTGGGGACGCTTCGCGCACCGTAAGGGTTATCCGTCATAGCGGGCCGGTATGGACGGTGAGCGCCCGCCGGGAGCGTAGGTCCCGGCGGGCCGGCCGCGAAGGCGGGTCAGCGGCCGATGGCGAGGGCGGCCGCGCGCATGAGCCGGCCCGGATCGGTGTCGGGGTCGTCGCGGACGACCGCCACGTCCAGGCCGGCGGCGGCCAGGCGGCCGAGTGACGCGGCGGCGTCGGCGGCCGTCCCGGCGGCGGCGAACAGTTCGAGCAGCGCGTCGTCGACGAGATCGGTGCGCGGAGCGTTGGAGAGCCCCCCCTCGCGGAACGCGGCGCACAGCCCCGCGTCGAGCCCCGCGGTTCTGGTGATCTCGTGGTCGCCGTGCACGCCGAGGTAGGTCGCCACCATGGGGCGCAGCCGGTCGCGGGCCGCGCGCGCGTCCTCGCCCACCGACAGCCCGACGTAGGCGGCCAGCTCCACCCCGGCCCCGACGCGCTCGCGGACCGAGGCGACGTAGGGCGCGGAGGAGAGGATGGACAGCAGCAGGCCGTCCGCCCGCTCGGCGGCCAGGGCCAGCGCCCGCGGACCTTTGACTCCCAGCACGATCGGCGGGGTGCGGCGCGGCGGGGTGAAGGACAGCCCGGCCGACACGCGGAAGTGCTCGCCCCGGTGGTCGACGCGCTCGCCGGTCATCATCGCCCTGACGATGTCGACCGCCTCGGCCAGGCGGCCGATCGGCCGGTCGAAGGGGATGCCGAGCTGGTCGGTCATCCAGCGGGAGTTGCTCGCGCCGAGGCCGAGGATCGCGCGCCCGCCGCTGATCTCCTCCAGGGCGGCGAGCTCCATGGCGATCAGCGCCGGGTGGCGGGTCCAGGGGTTGACCACCCCGATGCCCACCCGGATCCGCCCGGTGACCGCGGCGATCGCGCCGGCCAGCGCGAAGGCGCCGCGCTCGCAGTAGTCCTCGGTGATCCACACGGTGTCGAACCCGGCCTCCTCGGCGAGCCTGGCGACCGCGACGGCGGAGGCGGCGTCGCGGTGCCCGGAGATGGAGAACGCGAGTCTCATCGCTCGCCCTCCGGGCCGAGGCCGCCACTTCGCCGGTCGAGTGCGGCGAGTCCCCGGTCGAGTGCGGCGGGCGTGGGCTCCACGACGGGCACCGGCGGCAGGGTGGCGGCGGTGGCCCCGACGTCCTTCAGGCCGGTGGAGGTGCCGACCACGACCACGGTGGCGTCGGCGGGCAGCGCGCCCGACCCGGCCAGGTCCTCCACCGCGACCAGCGCGGTGACGGACGAGGCCTCCAGATACAGGCCGGCCTCCCGGCCGAGCCTGCCCTGCGCGTCGAGGATGCGCGCGTCGTCGGGGACGGGCACCGCCCGGCCGCCGGTCGCCCGCAGCGCGGCCAGGCCCTGGAAGGTCCCGTACGGCGAGGCGATGGAGAACGCGACCGACGGGGTGGTCGGCACCGGTCCCGCGGTGTCCGTGCCGGCGGCCAGGGCGGCGTGGTGCGGGCCGAACGGCTCGGCCGCGACGAGGACCGGCATCCGGTCGGCCAGCCCCGACTCCACGAGGTCGGCGAAGCCGCGCCGGATCCCGGCCAGCCCGTCGGCGTAGGCGACGGGCACGACCACGTGGTCGGGAGTACGGCCGAGGTCGGCGACGATCTCGTAGGCGATCGTCTTGTAGCCGTCGACGCCGTAGGGGATGGACCCCACCGGCGGGTCGGCGTGCCCGGACATCGCCAGCCAGCCGCGCTCCTCGACGAGCCGCCGCATCAGACGCCACCGATCCGGGGGGTTCTCCAGGGCGACGACGCGAGCACCGTACACCTGCATGAGGGTCTTCATCGTGGCCGGTACCGACGCCACGGTCAGCACCACGCAGGGCAGCCCCGCGCGCGCCGCGTAGGCGGCGACCGCCGCCCCGTGGTTACCGGTGCTCGCCACGACCACCGCCGGGGCGCCCAGTTCCACGGCCTTGGTGACCGCCACGGCGGCCAGCCGGTCCTTGTAGGACCAGGTCGGGTTGCGGGTCTCGTCCTTGACGAGGACCGCGCCGAGCCCGAGGCGTTCGGCGGTGCGGGGGAGCGGCACCAGCGGGGTGCCGCCCTCGCCCAGGCTCACCGCGGGTGTGGCGCCGTCCAGCGGCAGCAGCGCGCGGTGGCGGAACAGCCCCGGCTGGGCGGGGTCACAGGGCAGGCCGCGCAGGCCGCCGAGGTCGTAGACCGGGAGCACGTTGGCGGGCGCCCCCTCCTTCTCGCAGACCGGGCAGCCGCGCCCGGCGAGTTCCAGCGAGGGGTCGGGGTAGGTCGCCGAGCACCGCTGGCAGGCCAGCCGGCCGAGGTAGCGGGAGACCGGGGTCATGCCGGCACCACCGTCAGCTCCCTCGGCGAGCGGGTGAACAGCTCCGCCCCGTCGCCGGTCACCACCAGGGTGTCCTCCACCATCATCCCGCCCCATCCGAGGTTGTAGTACGGCGTCTCGAAGCAGAATGTCATGCCCGGTTCCAGCGCCGTCTCCACGCCGGGGGAGACGATGGGCGGTTCGTAGACGGCGAGGCCGATGCCGTGCCCGCAGTGCTGGCGCCGGTAGGGCGTGACCCCCTCCCGCCGCACCGCCCGCATCGCGACGTCGAAGACCTCCGAGGCGGTCACGCCGGGGCGGGTCAGGGCGACCTGCTCGTCCAGGCCGGCGAGGATCGCCGCGTAGTGACCGGCCTGGCGCGCGTCGGGCGCGCCGAGCACCGCGGTGCGTCCGATGTCGGACCAGTAGCCGGCGTACAGGCAGCCGATGTCGAAGCGGGCCAGCTCGCCGGGGCGCCAGCGCCGGTCGGTCGGGTGAGCGTCGGCCAGGGCGGAGCGCGGGCCGGTGGTCGCCACCACGAAGCGAGGCTCGGCGCCCCCGGCGACCATCGTGGCGGCCACCGCCTGGGCGAGCTCGTGCTCGGACACCCCCTCCGCGGCGATCTCCAGGGCGGCGTGGACTCCGGCCTCGGCGAGCCGGGCGGCGTGGCGCAGCAGCGCCACCTCGCCGGGGAGCTTCACTCCGCGGACCCGGCTCGCCCAGCCGGTGGCGTCGGCCGCGGCGGGGTCGCCCGCGGCCTCGCGCAGGGCCACCTCGCCGTCGAGCCCCTCGACGCCGTACCGGAGCCCCGCCCCGGCGGCGCGGGTCGCGGTGGCGAGCGCCGCGTACAGGTCGGGGTGCCGGTCGGCGGCACCGGTGAGGGGCGTGGGGCCGGATGACTCGAAGTAGAACCGGCCGAACGGCACCACCCGGTCCTCCGGCACGCCGCCGTCCACCGCGGGGGCGGTGTCGGCGGCCGGGCATACCAGCCAGCAGTCGTCGCCGGTCACCACGGCCGCCATCCGGTGGGCGCGGAACAGTGCCCCGGCCACGCTGCGGTAGCCGGTGGCGTACAGGACGCTCTCCGGAGTGGTGAGGACGACGGCGTCGAACGGAGCCTCGGCCAGGGCCCCGCGCAGCCGGGTGACCCGCTCCGACGCCAGCCGGCGCAGGTCGACGTCCGGGGCGGGGGGAACGGCGCTCATGGCCGCCCTCCCGCCTGCTTGGCGATGACGGTCTCGCTGAACTCGTGCATGGCGTCGAGCGTCTCCGGCACGGTGTCGGCCGCGAACAGCAGCCCGGCGAGGGTGTCGACGCCGGCCTGCCGGTAGGCGGCGATCTGCTCGGCCACGCTGTCCGGAGTGCCGATGAGGTTGCGGCTCGCCAGGTCGGAGACGCCCTGGTCCTTCAGCGTCGTGCCGGACAGCGAGACCATGTGGTTGTGGAGCTGGGAGGCGCGGAATCTGCGCCAGGCCTCCTCGTGGGTGGGCGCCACGCAGACCGCCACCTGCAGCGCGACCTCGAACCCGCCGGGCAGCTCGCGGCCCGCGGCCGCCGCCTGCGCCCTGATGTCGGCGATGCCCGCGGCCACCTCGCCGGGGGTGAGGCAGGCGGGCAGCCACCCGCCGGCGTACAGCGCCGCGCGGGTGCGGGAGCCCGGCGCGTTGCCGCCGGACAGGATCGGCAGCGCGGGCTGTGCCGGCTTGGGGTAGGACTCCACGTCCTCGAACTCGACCCAGCGCCCCTTGAAGGAGGCTCGCCGCTCGGTGAACAACGCGTTGAGCGCCTGGATGGCCTCGGCCGCGTGCTCGCCCCTGTTGATGCGCCGCCCGGGGTTCATCGCCTCGAACTCCTCGCGGTAGGCGCCGATGCCCACGCCCAGCACGGCCCTGCCTCCGGACAGCCGGTCGAGGGTGGCGACCTGCTTGGCGGCCACCACCGGGTTGCGGAACGGCAGCACCATGATCGCCGTGGCCAGCCGGATCCGGCTGGTGAGCGCCGCGACGTAGCTCAGATAGGCGAACGGATCGTAGTAGCGGGGCGGGGTGTCGAACTCCTCGCGCACGTAGCCCTGCGTGGTCACGTGGTCGTTGCCCCAGACCGAGTCGAATCCCAGCCGCTCGGCCTGGACGGCCAGCTCGACCGCCTCGGCGGCGTCGGCGTAGGGGACGGGGTACATCAGTCCCTCCGTGCCCGTGGGCACTCCCAGACCGAATCTCATCGAACATCTCCTTCCCGTGCGTCGGCCGTGACCGGAATCGGGGCGTTCCGCCTGAGGGCGGTCACCGCCCAGCCCAGTACGGCATAGCAGACGAACCCGTAGACCAGCCCCTCGATGGCGTCGGTCAGCAGGACGTCGGTGTACTTCGCCAGCAGCGCAGCCACGACCCAGGCCACGAGGGCCTCGGCCCGCACGGCCGGTGCCGACTCCAGCAGTTGGTCGCCCGTGTGGTGGCGGGCCAGGATCCAGAAGTGCGCGATGAGCACGCCGGCGAACGGCGGCGCGATGATCGCGATGACGTTCAGGAAGACGAGGAACTGGGCGGCCAGTCCGGCGAAGGCGACCAGGATCGCGATGACGATCGAGATTATGGTCCAGGTGGGTTTGCCGACACGCAGCCCCAGGGTGTTGGAGGCGTTGGTGAAGGCGAGCGAGGCCGAGTAGAGGTTGTTGTCGGCGGTGTTCCACAGGGCCAGCACCAGCATCACCGCGGCCGGGGCCAGCAGGCCCAGTCCCTGCATGACCAGCACGAAGTTGCTGTTGCCCACGGACATGGCCGAGACGGTGGCGATGATCTCGAAGACGCCCGCGCCCACGACGAACCCGGCGAAGCAGGAGATGATCACGTCGCGGCCGCGGGAGGCGAAACGCGTCACGTCCCCGACGAGCGCGGCACCGGTGACCCACGTCGAGATGACGGCGCCGACCGCGACGGCGAACCCGATGGGCACCGCGGGCTGCTGGGCGGCCACCTCGGCGAACCCGCCGTCCCCGCCGCCGATCTTGAAGAGCGCCAGCAGTGCGATCGCGACCTCGATGGGCACCGCGATCGCGGAGAACTTCGCCAGTCCCTTGAACCCGAAGATCGCCGTCGTGGTGATGGCGGCGCCGAACGCCAGAATGAAGGCCCATGGCGGGATCGCCGGAATCAGCTTGTGCACCGCCCCGCTCCAGGTGTCCATCAGCACCCCGATGAACCCCATGGCGATCACACCGAGCAGCAGCGAGACCACGACCGCGCCCTGGCGGCCGAAGACGACCCTGGCGGCGAGGTAGCTGGACAGGCCGGTCCGGTAGCCGACCAGCCCGATCAGCGCGGACACGGCCACCAGGACCAGGTTGCCGACGAGGATCGCGGCCATTCCCTCGCCGAAAGTGGTCCCGCCGCCCACGACACCGCCGACGAGGAAGCTGCTGACGCTGATGTTCCAGCCGATCTGGACGATGATCATCTGGATCAGGGACTTGCGCCGATGCGCGGGCACAGGCTCCAGCGCGTGGTCGTCGAGGTCGGTGGCGATCGACTCCGACTCCACTTTTGTACTCATAGCGCCTCCTTGACTGGGACTGTGCCCTGGGATAGTCCATAGTCCATTAAGGGGCGTATGCCCAACTACGTGGCTCTGCCGGAAGATGGGGAGATCGCTTTTGTGGACATGACACAAAAGGCCCGTGGCCTCCTCGCGCAGGTCGAGGAGATCGCGGCCACCCTGGTCGGCACCGTCTGGGAGCGCCTGCCCGGATACGACCAGGCGCGGATGGAGGTCGAGGACCTCAGCGGGATGGTCGCGCCCAACCTCACCGCCGTGCTCTCGGCGGTGGCCGAGCGGCGGGCCCTCACCGAGGCCGAACTGTTGTCCGCGGCGCTGCTCGGCCAGCGGCGGGCCATCCAGGGCGTGCCGATCGAGAGCCTGGTCGCCTCCTGGCACACCGCCGAGCGGGCGCTACTGGAGCGGCTCGCCGCCGCGGCCGGGCCGTCGGTCCAGGGCCACGACCTCGCCGGGCTCGTGCAGCGGCTGGCCGCGCTGACCGATTCCATGATCGACGCCTCGACCGACGCCTACCGCCAGACCCGCAGCGAGGCCGCCGCCCATCTCGACCAGATCGCCACCGACCTGGTGTCCCGGCTCGCCGGCGGGGAGCCGCTCGACCCCGCCGACGTCGAGGAACGCGCCCGGCTCGTCGGAGTGCCCGCCCAGGTGCCGCATCGTGCCGCCGCGATCGGCATGGCCGACGTGACCAGCCCGCTCGCGCTCGCCAGGGCGCAGAAGGCGGTGCTCGACTCGCTGCGCCCCCGGCTGCGCAGCCGGATCCTCGCCGGGAGCAAGGGAGCCACCACGCTGCTTCTGCTCGCCGACGCGCCCGGCCTCGACGAGGCGCTGACCCGCGCCGCCCGCCGGCCGGGCATCCCGCCGGGCCTCGTCCTGGGCCTCGGCGAGCCGCGGCCCAGGCTCGGGGAGGCGGGCGGGTCGTGCCGGGAGGCGCTGGCCGCCCTGGAGGCCGGGCTGCGGATGGGGGCCGACCGCGTGGTCGTCCACTTCGAGCGGGTCATCCCCGAGGTGCTTCTCATCGGCAACCCCCTCGACGCCGGCCGCCTGGTGGACACGGTGCTGACCCCGCTGAGACCCAGCCCGGTGCTCATCGAGACCCTGCGGACCTACCTCGCCTGCGGCCTGTCGGTACGGCTGACCGCGCAGCACCTGTCGATCCACGAGAACACCGTCAGCTACCGCCTGCGCCGCATCCTCCGGCTGCTGGACCTGGACGCCCCCTCCCGGCTGCTGCGCCCCGACGTCCTCCTCGCGCTGCGGGCCGACGAGCTCGGCCAGGGCCGGCAGGACGCGCGCCTCGACGACCGTGGCCCGGAGTGACCGGCCCCGGCTCGTGGTCGAGGACCACGAGCCGGGGCCGGTCGCGGGCGCCGAGCCTGGCCGTCGACCGATCCCGCCCCGCGCCCCACGGGCGGGTTTCAGCGGTGCGGTCCGGCGAAGGCCGCCTCGATCTCGGAGAGGGCGGGCTCGTTGCCGGGGAGCAGGGCCAGGGCCTGGCGGACCGTGGTGTGCCGCTCCGCGGTGCCCGGCCGGCCTTCGGGTAGTCGGCGAGCCTCGATCTCGTACGCGCTCCGCGGCCACCCGCCGCGCGAGGTCCGCGCGATCCATGACAGGCGCGGGCGGGCCACGCCGACGCCCAGCGGTTCGCGGAGGTGCTCGAACCGGATGCCGGTCACGTTGGCGGTCATCGTGCTCCCTCACAGTCCGAGACGGCGGGCCAGCAGCTCGCGCCAGTGAGCGGGATCGCCGAAGAGCAGCTCGCCGCTCTTGGCGCGCTTGTAGTACAGGTGCGCGGGATGCTCCCAGGAGAACCCGATGGCGCCGTGCACCTGGATCGCCTCGGCGGCGGTGCGGAAGAAGGTCTCCGAACAGTGCGCCTTGACCAGAGCCGCCACCGTCGGCAGCTCGTCGTCGAGGGTGGCCGCGCACCGGCCCGCGTAGTGCACCGCCGTCGCGGCCGACTCGACCCCGAGCAGCATGTCGGCGCACTTGTGCTTGATCGCCTGGAAGCCGCCGATGGGCCGGCCGAACTGGTGGCGGTCCTTGGCGTAGCGGACGGTCTCCTCCAGCAGGAACCGCGCGCCCCCCACCTGCTCGGCGGCCAGGGCGACGGCGGCGAGGTCGACGACCCGCTCCAGGGCGGCCCCGGCCTGTCCCTCGGCTCCGACCAGCACGGCCGGGGTGTCGGTCAGCTCGGCCCTGGCCTGTTTACGGGTCGGGTCCAGGGTCCGCAGCGGCGTGCGGACCAGTCCGGGGGCGTCGCCCCGCACGGCGAGCAGCGAGACGCCGGTGCCGGTGCGAGCCGCCACCAGGATCAGGTCGGCGACGTGGCCGTCCAGGACGAAGGACTTCGCGCCCGTCACCGTCCAGCCGTCGGCGCCGGGCCGGGCGACGGCGGTGACGCCGGCCTCGTCCCAGCGGCCGGAGTCCTCGGCGAGGGCGAGCGTGGCGATCGTCTCGCCCGCCGCGATCCGGGGCAGCCAGAGCTTCTTGGCCTCCTCGTCGCCGCAGTGCAGCAGCGCCTGGGCCGCCACCGCCGTCGACAGGTACGGCGCGCACAGCAGCCGCCGGCCCATCTCCTCCAGGACCACCACCAGCTCGGCGAACCCGAAGCCCGCCCCGCCGTACTCCTCGGGGATGACCAGCCCGCCCAGCCCGAGCTGCTCGTTCATCTGCCGCAGGACGTCCTCGTCGTAGCCCTTCTCGGTCTCCATCAACCGCCTGACCTCGGCCTCGGGAGACCGCTGGTCGAGGAAGGCACGGATGGTGCGCCGGAACTCCTCCTGCTCCTCGGAGAGGGCGAGGCCCGCCATCGCGCCCGTCGCCACCTGGCCGCTCACAGTCTCTGGAGCAGCGTGCCGGTGCCCATGCCACCCCCGCAGCACATCGTGACCAGCGCGTGCTCGCCACCGGAGCGCTCCAGCTCGTGCACCGCCTTGGTGGTGAGGAACGCACCCGTGCCGCCCAGCGGGTGGCCGAGCGCGATGGCCCCGCCGTTGGGGTTGACCGTCGCCTCGTCGGCCTTCAGCTCGGCCTGCCAGGCCAGCACCACCGAGGCGAACGCCTCGTTGATCTCCACGACGTCGATGTCGGACATCGCGCGGCCGCTGCGCGCGAGCAGCCGCCGCGTCGCGGGGATGGGGCCGGTGAGCATCAGCACCGGGTCCGAGCCGGCCAGGCAGGTGTCCACGACGCGGGCCCGCGGGCGCAGGCCGAGCGCCGCGGCCTTCTCCGCCGTCATCATGAGCACGGCGGCGGCGCCGTCGGAGATCTGCGAGGACGTGCCCGCCGTGTGCAGGCCGCCCTCGGGCCCGATCAGGGGGTCGTCGGGGCCGACGACCGGTTTGAGACCCGCCAGCCCTTCCAGGGTGGTCTCGCGCGGCCCCTCGTCGCGGGTCACCCCGGCGACCTCGACGATCTGCCCGTCGAAGCGGCCCTGCTGCCAGGCGAGGGCGGCCCGCCGCTGCGACTCGGCGCCGAACCGGTCCAGGTCGGCGCGGCCGAGCCCCCACTCGCGCGCGATGAGCTCGGCGCCCTGGAACTGCGAGGTCCACTGGTACGGGTACCCCTCGGCCTCCCACGGGTAGCCCAGCGCGCCGCCCGCCATCGTCGCGCCCAGCGGGATCTGGCTCATGGCCTCCACCCCGCAGGCGAGCGCGACGTCGACGGTCCCGGCGCCGACCAGCGCGGCGGCGAGGTTGACCGCCTGCTGGGAGGAGCCGCACTGGGCGTCCACGGTGCAGGCCGCCACCTCGTACGGCAGGCCGGCGGTCAGCCACGCCGAGCGGGTGATGTTCGCCGCCTGGCGGCCGGTCTGGCTGACGCACCCGCCGATCACCTGGCCGACCTCGGCCGGGTCGAGGCCGGCGCGCTCGACGGCGGCCCGTTGCACGGCGGCGAGCAGGTTGACGGGGTGGACCTCCGACAGGCCGCCCTTGCGCTTGCCGATCGGCGTCCGCACCGCCTCGACGATCACCACATCACGCATTGCTCAGATCTCCTTGCTCGGAAGGGGCCAGGTGGGCCTGCATCATGGAGGCGAGCAGGGCGCTCTCCTCCGGGGCGCTGCGGAGCAGCGAGAAATCGTCGATGTCGCGGATGTCCGCCAGGTGCTCCCAGACGTCCTCCGCGCTGGGCACGCTCCCCGGGGTGAACCAGCCCGGGGTCACCCCGACGAACATCCGGGCGTAGCGGCCGCCGCCCACCGAGAAGATCTCCCGGGTGACCTCGCACCGCTCGCTCACCAGGTAGACCACGAGCGGTGTCACCCACTCGGGGGCGAGCATCTCCCGCCCCGGGCCGATCAGCTCCTCGGTCATCCGGGTCAGGGCGATCGGCGCGATGGAGTTGGCCAGCACGCCGTACCTCTCGCCCTCGACCGAGATGACGTTGGCCAGCCCGACCAGGCCCATCTTCGCCGCGCCGTAGTTGGCCTGCCCGAAGTTACCGAGCAGCCCGGCGATCGAGGAGGTGAAGACGATCCGGCCGTAGCCGGCCGCCTTCATCACCCGGTAGGCGGGCAGCGTGACGTTGAACGCCCCCCGCAGGTGGACGTCGAGCACCGCGTCCACGTCGCCGGGGGTGAGCTTGGCGGCGCTGCGGTCCCGCAGGATGCCCGCGTTGTTGATGAGGATGTCGACGCCGCCGAACTCGGAGACGGCGCGGTCCACCATCGCCTGCCCCGCCTCGGGGTCGGTCACCGAGCCGTGGTCGGCGATAGCGCGGCCTCCCGCCTCGCGGATCTCGGCGACCACCCGATCCGCGGCGGTCGTGTCCGCGCCGGCGCCGTCCCGGGCTCCGCCGAGGTCGTTGACCACCACCGCCGCGCCGCGCCGGGCCAGCTCCAGGGCGTAGGTGCGGCCGAGCCCGCCGCCCGCACCGGTGACGATCGCCACCCGCCCGTCGAATTCGATCATTTCTGTACCGTCCTCCGCGCTGTCGTCCGTGCCGTTTGCTGGGCCGTTTTCCGGGTCGGCTCGTGTCTCGCCGCGCCGGTGGCGGCCGGGACCTCGCCGGCCGGGGTGTCCGCCCGGACGGCGCTCACCGGCGGGCCGCCGCGACCGCCGCGCGGGCCTCGTTCCAGGTGAGACCGGCCTCGACGTCGATCTCGCGAGGCAGTCCCAGCACGGCCTCGGCGATGATGTTGCGCTGGATCTGCGCGGTGCCCCCGCCGACGGTGAGCGCCGGGGCGAAGAGGAACCCGTGGTCCCAGATCTGGTGCTCGCCGTCGAAGGGGGTGTGGTCGAGCAGCATCCCGGCGCTGCCCGCGAGTTCCTTGGCGACCGCCATCACCTCCTGGCCGTGCTCGTCGGAGAGCGCCTTGCGGATGGAGGCCTCCGGGCCCGGCGGCCTGCCCTGCACCGCCGCGGCGACGGTGCGCAGCCGGATGAGCCGCAGGATCTCCCCGACGATGTAGACCTGGGCCACCCGCTGCCGCAGGATCGGGTCGGCCACACCACCTCGCTCGCGCAGCCGCTCGACGAGGTCGTGCGCGGTCGGGCCCGACCCCCACAGCGCGCCCTCGCCGGACAGCGAGACCCGCTCGTTGCCCAGGGTGACCTTCGCCAGCCGCCACCCGTCGTTCTCCGCGCCGACCAGGTTGGCGGCGGGGATGCGGACGTCGTCGAAGAAGACCTCGTTGAGGTAGAAGGTCCCGGTCATGTCGTAGACGGGCCGGACGGTGATGCCGGGGGTGTCCATGGGGCAGATCAGGTACGAGATCCCCCGGTGCTTGCGGGCGTCCGGGTCGGTCCTGACGATGAGGATCCCGAAGTGGGCGCGGTGCGCGTCGGAGGTCCAGAGCTTCTGGCCGTTCACCACGTAGTGGTCGCCGTCGCGCACCGCCCGGGTCGACAGGTTGGCCAGGTCGCTGCCGTGGCCGGGCTCGCTGAAGAGCTGGCACCAGATCTCCCGGCCCGCCAGCATCGGGCGCAGGTAGCGGTCCTTCTGCTCCTGGGTGCCGCCCACCAGGATCGTCGGGCCGGCCCAGCCGATCCCGATGGGGTTCACCGGCAGCGACACTCCGGCGGCGCGGAGCTCCTCGTCGATGCCGAGCTGGTCGAGCGGGCCGGCGTCCAGCCCGTAGGGGGCGGGCCAGTGCGGCGCCACGTATCCGGCGCCGGCCAGGGTGTCGTGGTCCGGGTCGGGATTGTCGCCCAGCCATCGCCTGATTTTCCGGCGCGAGGGGTGGTCGGGGGGAGGGGTGAGAAAGTCCAACGTTGTCCGCCTTAACTGTGTCCGGTTGACTGTGGCCGCCGCCGCGGCCCGGTGAGCCTCAGGGGGCTCCGCCGTCGACCCGGAGCAGGGATCCGGTGCAGAAGCTGGACGCCGCCGAGGCGAAGTACAGGGCGGCGCCGACGATCTCCTCGGGGCGCCCGGCCCGTTTCAGGGCCAGGGGCTCGGCCATGACGGCATTGAAGGTCTCGGGGTCCCAACCGGCGAAGACATCGGTCGCGAACGGCCCGGCGAGGATGGCGTTGACCCGTACCTTCGGCGCCAGCACCCGGGCGAAGCCCTCGGTGAGCGCGTTGAGCCCGGCCTTGGCGGCGGCGTAGGGCACCAGGATGGGGCTGGGGCGGACCGAGGCCAGCGAGGAGATGTTGATGATCGAGCCGCCGTCCGCCGCGGCCATCGCCGTGCCGATCCTGGCCATCAGCCGGAAGGGGCCCTTCAGGTTCAGCGCGAGGACCTTGTCGTAAAGCTCCTCGGTGACCGCGTCGAGGCTCGGGAACGTCGGCGAGCTGCCCGCGTTGTTGACCAGCACGTCGACCCGCCCGAAACGTTCGTACACCACGTCGGCGAGCTCGTCGCACCGCGACCAGTCGTTCACGTTGCAGCTCACCGGGAACGCCTCGCCGCCGTGGGCGGCCGTCACCTCCTTCGCGAGGGCCTGGCAGGCCTCCAGCTTGCGACTCGCGATGACCACGTGCGCGCCGCGGGCCGCGAAGGCCCGCACCATCGCCCGTCCCAGGCCCCGGCTGCCGCCGGTGACGAGTACCACCTTGCCGGTCAGGTCGAAGAGCGGATCGGCCCCGGTGGGGCCGGAGGCCGCGTCCGTGCCGGTGTGTGCGGTGACCTTGTCCATCGATCACCCTTCTGGTTAATTAGCGATTCGCTAAAACATTAGACATGGTGGCGCCGAGGTGTCAACGGGCGTCGTGCCCGCCCGCGCCCCCCCCGGCCGCGCCGGGGCCGGGGGGCGGAAAAAGAATGGTCAGCCGGTCAAGGCGTGCCACAGCGAAGCGAAGAGCCGGGTGAGGGGGCGAGCGCCTTGTGGTCCAGGTAACCGAGAGGTCGCCTGCCCCGGGCCCGCTGCCCGGCCGGCACCCCGTACGGTGCCGTGGCCGAGTCCGTCACGGCGGGACTGTCAGGGGACCCAGTGCGCCGGACGCCGCTCACGGAACGCGGAGATGCCCTCGGCGGCCTCGGGCGAGCCGAAAAGCCGCTGGGACAGCTCCGCCGTGTACGCGAAGGCGGCGTCCCTGTCCATCGCCGGGACCCGCGCGAGCAACTCCTTCGAGGCGGCCAGCGCGGCCGGCCCGCCCGCGACCAGCTCGCCCAGTACCTCCTCGACGGCCTCGCCGAGCTCCTCGGCCCGGACGGCACGGGTGATGAGGCCGATCTCGGCCGCGCGGGCGGCCGGGAACTTCCGGCCGGTGAGGAACAGCTCCGCGGCGTCCGCGCGCCGCAGCTTCGGCAGGCAGACGACCGAGATCATCGCCGGGGCGACGCCGAGGCGGACCTCGGTGAACCCGAAGCGGACGTGCTCGGCGGCGATCGACAGGTCACAGGCGGCGGCCAGGCCGACCCCGCCGCCCACGCAGTGCCCGCCGATCCTCGCGACCACCGGTTTGGGGGAGTCCAGGATCATGGCCAGCAGCTCCGGGAAGGTGTGACGGGCGACGACGCCGCCCGCCGGCCGCAGGTCGGCTCCCGCGCAGAAGGTGCCGCCCTCGCCGGTCAGCGCGATCGCCCGCACCGCCCCGTCCGCCACCGCCGCCGACAGGCCGTCACCCAGCCCGTCGACCAGTGACGGGCTCAGCGCGTTGCGGTTCTCCGGCTCGTCCATCGTGAGGGTGGCGACCCCGGCCGCCACCTCGTACCGCACGCCACTCATGACTCCGTCCTTCCCGCGATGGTGGCGGGCACCTCGACCACCTTCGCGCGCAGATACTCGCCCAGGCTCTTGGCCTGCGGATCCATCCTGGTGGAGGAGGCGACCCCCTCGCCGAGCAGGCCGGTGATCACGAAGTTCACCGCGCGCAGCAGCGGGAACGCGTGGCGCCGCACGTCGAGCCCTCCGGTCTCCGGCAGCAGCTCGCGCAGCCGGTCGACGGTGAGGTACGCCTCCAGCCAGGCCCACTCCTCGTCGGTGCGCACCCAGACGCCGAGGTTGGCGTTGCCCCCCTTGTCCCCGGAACGGGCACCGGCGATCCGCCCGAGGGGCAGGCGGACCACGGCTCCCGAGCCGTCCACCTCCGCCCCCGCCGGGGCCGGGGAGTCCGGCGCCGTCTCCTCGGCCGCCGGTCCGGGGGGCAGGGTCGGTGGCACCAGGTGGCGTTCCTCGCCGATCACGACCTCGTGGGTGAGCAGCTCGCTCGGTACCGCGGCCGGCCAGTAGACACCGTAGGCCTGGGTGACGGCCGGGGCGCCGAAGAAGCCCGGATAGCTGGCCAGGCCCAGCTCGGTGACCGCCGAGGTGAGCGGGCGGCCGAACCTGGTCTGGTCGGGATCCTTCAGCGTGACGCGGAGCTGGGCGAAGGCCGTCTCGTTGCGCCCGGGGTCGGTGTGCTCGGAGCGGATCAGGTCCACCTCGCTCTCGGCGAAGGACTCCCGGCCGCCCGGCAGCGCGGCCCACAGGGAGCGCAGCAGCAGGTCGGCCTTGTCGTCGATGTCGAGCCCGGTGAGGAAGAACGAGAGCACCGCCTTGTGCCCGCCGTACAGGTTGACGCAGACCTTGGAGGTGGGGGGTGGCGGCTCGCCCCGCACGCCCTGGATCGCGACGCGATCGGGCCCGATCCGGGAGAGCCTGACCGTGTCGAACCTGGCGGTGACGTCCGGGTTGGGGTAGCGAGGTCCGGCGATCTCGTAGAGCAGCTGCGCGGTGACCGTGCCGGTCGAGACGAGCCCGCCGTGGGACTCGTGCTTCGTGATCACTGACGAGCCGTCCGCGGCGACCTCGGCGATCGGGAAACCCGGGTGCTCCAGCCCCGGTACCTCCTGGAAGAACGCGTAGTTGCCGCCCGTCGCCTGCGTGCCGCACTCGATCACGTGCCCCGCGACCACCGCCCCCGCCAGGGCGTCCCAGTCGTCGTGCGCCCAGCCATGGTGCCAGGCGGCCGGGCCGACGACGAGGGCCGCGTCGGTCGTGCGGCCGGTCACGACGATGTCGGCGCCCCGGCGCAGCGCCTCCGCGATCCCCCACCCGCCCAGGTAGGCGTTGGCGGTCAGCACGGTGCGTTCGCCGAGCGGCGCCCCGGTGTCGAGGTTGCGCAGCTCGTGACCCGCGGCGCGCAACTCGCCGAGGCGGGGGAGCAGGTCGTCGCCCTCGACGTGGGCGACCACCGGCGCCAGTCCGAGCCGGTCGGCCACCTCGCGCACGGCCTGCGCGCAGCCGGCCGGATTCAGGCCCCCGGCGTTGGCCACCACCTTGATGCCGCGCTCCAGGCAGTTGCCCATGACCTGTTCCAGCTGCTTGACGAACGTGCGGGCGTAGCCGCCCCGAGGGTCGCGCTGCCGGTCCTTGGCGAGGATGAGCATGGTCAGCTCGGCGAGCCAGTCTCCGGTGAGTACGTCGACGGGCCCGCCCTCCACCATCTCCCTGGCCGCGGCCAGCCGGTCTCCGTAGAAGCCGCTGCAGTTGGCGATGCGCAGGGCGGACGTCACGACGGCTCCTCCTTGATGACGACGAGCACGTCCCCGCCGGACACCTGGTCTCCCGGGGCGGCCCGCAGTTCGGTGACGGTCCCCGGGTAGGGCGCGAGGATGCGGTGTTCCATCTTCATGGCCTCCACGATCATGAGAAGGGCGCCCTCGGCGACCTGGTCACCCTCGGCGACCGGGGTGGCGACGACCGTGCCCGGCAGCGGGGCGGCCAGGCCGCCCGCGACGCCGTCGGGTTCCGGTTCGGGGAAGCGCGGCAGCTCGTCGAGGACGATGTCGCCTCCGGGGCCGTGCACCCACCAGCGGGCCTGGTGGGCACGGACGACCGCCTTGCGGCGCCGGCCGTCGAGTTCCACCTCGATCTCCATCCCGGTGCCCGGCCCGGTACGGGGGGACGGCGGGGAGAGCACGCGGGCGACCAGGCGGCGCTCACCGAGGGAGATCTCGAAGTCGCCGTCGCGCCGGTGCCGGTAGCCCACCTCCACCAGGTCGTCGCCGTGCCGGAGGCTCACCCGCTCCTCGGGCAGCACGCTGTTGCGCCACCCGCTGGGAAAGCCGGCGGTCACCGGGGCGGCGGCGCGTCGCAGGAACTGCCCGGTCAGTGCCGCGATCACCGCGGCGGCCTCCAGGTCGGCCCGTGACGGGCGCCTGCCGCGGCGCACGTCCGTGGTCGCGATGAAGTCGGTGTCGGTGTCGCCGGCCAGGAAGCGCGGGTGGCGCAGCAGTTCGACGAGGAAGTCGCGGTTGGTCGTGGTGCCCTGGATCGCGGTGCGCTCCAGGGCCAGCGCCAGCCGCAGGGCGGCCTCGGAGCGGGTGGGGGCGTGGGCGACGACCTTGGCCAGCATCGGGTCGAACTCGACGCCGACGACGCTGCCCGACTCGATGCCGCTGTCGTAGCGGGCCACGGGGGTCGCGGCCGGCTCCCAGGTCAGCACCGTACCGGTGACCGGCAGGAAGTCGTTCTCCGGATCCTCCGCGTACAGGCGGGCCTCGATCGCGTGGCCCGTGATCGACAGGTCCTGCTGGGTGAGGGCGAGGGGAGCGCCCTGGGCGATGAGGAGCTGTTCCCGCACCAGGTCCAGCCCGGTGACCGCCTCGGTGACCGGGTGCTCGACCTGCAGCCGGGTGTTGACCTCCAGGAAGAAGAAGGACCCGTCCGAGGCGAGCAGGAACTCGACCGTGCCGGCGTTCTCGTAGCCGATCGCCCTGGCGGCGGTGAGCGCGGCCGCTCCCATCCGCTCCCGTAGCGCGGGGTCGACGGCGGGGGAGGGGGCCTCCTCGATCACCTTCTGGTGGCGACGCTGGAGCGAGCACTCCCGCTCGAACAGGTGCACCAGGTTGCCGTGGCGGTCGCCGAGGATCTGCACCTCGACGTGCCGGGCTCCGGTGAGGTAGCGCTCCAGGAAGACGGTGCCGTCGCCGAAGGCGGCGAGCGCCTCGCGCCGCGCTCCCGCGACCGCCTCGGCCAGGTCCTCGGCCCGCTCGACCACCCGCATGCCCTTGCCGCCGCCGCCCGCCGCCGCCTTGACCAGCACGGGGAAGCCGATCCGCGCGGAGGCGAGCCGGGTGGCGACATCGGGGCCCGCATCGGGGTCCTCGGCCATGCCGTCGGCGGGGCCGATGCCGGTGTCCGCGCCGAGTTCGACCGAGCCCAGTGTCGGCACCCCCGCCCGTTCCATCAGCGCCTTGGCCGCGAGCTTGTCGCCCATCGCGGCGATCGCCTCGGGGGAGGGGCCCACCCAGGTCATTCCCGCCTCCCGCACGGCGCGGGCGAAGGCGGCGTTCTCCGACAGGAAGCCGTAGCCGGGGTGCACGGCGTCGGCCCCCGTCGCGCGCGCCGCCGCGAGGACCTTCCCGGTGTCGAGGTAGGACTCGGCGGCGGTCCGCCCGTGAAGCGGAACGGCCTCGTCGGCCTCGCGGGTGAACGGCGCGCACGCGTCGCCGTCGGAGTAGACCGCGACCGTGCGGATGCCCATGGCCGTCGCGGTGCGGATGATCCGGCGGGCGATCTCGCCCCGGTTGGCGACGAGCAGTGTGGTGATGGTCATGGCCGGAACACCCCGAAACGCTCGGTGCCCCGCACGGGGGCGCTGTGACAGGCGGACAGGGCGAGCCCGACCACGGTCCGGGTGTCGCGCGGGTCGATGACACCGTCGTCCACCCCGCGGCCGGTGGCGTACAGGCCGTGCGACATGCGCTCGGCGACGTCGGCCACCCCGTCGGTGATGGCCTTCTCCACCGCCTCGTCGACGGGGACGCCCCGGCGCGCGGCCTGCGCCCGCCGGATGATCGACATTACGCCGGCGATCTGCGCGGGCCCCATGACGGCGAGTTTGGCCGTGGGCCACAGGAACAGGAAACGGGTGTCGAAGGCCCGGCCGCCCATGCCGTAGTTGCCCGCGCCGTAGCTCGCGCCGAGCACGACCGTGATGTGCGGGACCGACGAGTTGGACAGCGCGTTGATCATCTGGCTGCCGTGCTTGACGATTCCGGCGCGTTCGTAGTCGCGCCCCACCATGTAGCCGGTGATGTTCTGCAGGAACAGCAGCGGCGTGTCCGACTGGTTGCACAGCTGGATGAACTGGGCCGCCTTCTGCGACGACTCGGGGAAGAGCGGGCCGTTGTTGCCGAGTACCCCCACCGGGAAGCCGTGGACCGACGCCCACCCGCACACCAGGGTCGGCCCGTAGCGTGGCTTGAACTCCTCGAACCGGCTGCCGTCGACGACGCGGGCTATCACCTCCCGCACGTCGACGGGGGTGCGCAGGTCGAACGACATCAGCCCGAGCAGGTCCTCGGGGTCGTGCGCCGGTGGGTCGGCGGGGAGGACGGGGCCGGGGCCGCCCTTGGTCCAGTTCAGGTGCCGCACCACGTCGCGGGCCGTGCGCAGCGCGTCGTGCTCGTCCTCGGCCAGATAGTCGGCGAGACCGCTGACGGTGGCGTGCATCTCCGCCCCGCCCAGTTCCTCGTCGTCGGCGTCCTCGCCGGTGGCCATCTTGACCAGCGGCGGTCCGCCGAGGAAGACCTTGGCGCGGTTCCGCACGAAGATCGTGTAGTCGGAGAGCCCCGGCTGGTAGGCGCCGCCCGCCGTCGAGCTGCCGAACACCACCGCGACGGTCGGGACGCGCAGCCCGGACAGCTCGGTGGTCTCGTAGAACAGCCGTCCGGAACCGGCCCAGTGGCCGAGGTTCCCGCGCAGCATCCGCTCCACGTCGCCGTCGCCCCCGCCGCCGCGCAGGTCGCCGCCGGCGGACTCGATGAGCTGGATGTAGGGCAGGCGGTTCTGCCGCGCGATCCGCAGGGCTCGGTCGATCTTGGGGGTGCTGACCGCGGTCATGGCGCCGCCGAGCACGGTGGGATCGTTGCCGAAGACCACGCATTCGGTGCCTTCGATGACCCCGATCCCGACGATGGCGCCGCCGCCGACCGTGTAGTCGGTCATGTTGCCGACGAGGGCGCCGATCTCCAGGAAGGGCGAGTCGCGGTCGATGAGCAGCGACACCCGCTCGCGCAGCGGGAGCTTGTGCTGCGCGCGGAGCCGGTCGGCCGCTTTCCGGCCGCCGCCCTCCGCGGCCTGGGAGAGCAGGCCGCCGATGTGCGCGAGCGCGTCGAGCATGTCGTCGCGGTTGGCCTTGAAGGTGTCGGACCGCGTGTCGACGGTGGAAACGAGGGTGGGCATGTGACTCCCTCCGGGAACCCTAGGAGACGGTCTGGGAAAGAGGGCGCAGGCCGGGGGAGCGTCCGCTCCCCGGCGGGCCCGCGAAGGACTGGGCGATCGACAGCCACCGGCGGGCCACCGGCCCCTCGATCCGGAGCCCGGTGTCGCCGATGTGGCGGCGATGGGTGACGACCAGGGCGAGATCGAGCGCGAGGCCCCCGACCCGGTCGGCCGCGTCAGGCTCGCCCCAGGTCCACAGGGATCCGTCCGGTGCCTCGACCTCGATCCGGATCGGGTCGCCCGGATCGTCGATCCCGTGGACGAAGAAGGAGTAGCGCCTGGCCCCGACGCCGATGTGGCACACGTGGCGCAGCCGGTGGCTCACCACCGGCGGCAGCCCCAGGGCGTCGGCGACGTCCAGGCCGTGCGCCCAGGTCTCCATGAGGCGGGCGGTGGTGAAGCTGGCGGGGCTCATGTCCGGCCCGTACCAGGGGATCCGCCCGGAGGGGGCCGTCTCCGCGAGCGCGGACAGGAGCCCGGCACGCGCCTGCCGCCAGCGCTCCAGCAGCTCGGCGGGCTCGAGGGACCGCCCGGCCCGGACGTCGTGGTCCGGGCCGAGCCGGCCGGCCACGAGTTCGGTGGCGTGCCGCCTGAAGGGCTCGGGGTCGGCCGCGGCCAGGCGGGCGGTCTCGTCGTAGAAGTACAGGTGGCTGATCGTGTCGGCGATGTCCCAGCCCTGGGCCGGTGTCGGCGTGCGCCACGCGGCCGGGTCGAGGGCCGAGACCATGGTGTCGAGGGCTTGGTGCTCGTCGGCCAGATCGCCGATGAGATGGGAGGGGGCGGGTTTCACCCGGAACCGTCCTTTCCAGTGCGTCGCGCCAAGTTTAGCGAAACGCTAATTAGTTTGGCAGGGGGCTGTCAACGGCACCGGCCGATGCGGGCCGGTGCCGTAGGTCAGCGGTTCAGTAGTGACTCCGCGCCGGCCAGCGACTCGGCGCGCACCCGCGCCACGTCGGCGTCGATCGTCCGCGTTCCTCGCCAGAAGACCAGCATGCCCAGCAGCATGCAGGCCGTGATGGACATGAACCCGACGGTGAAGCCGTACTTCTCGGTGACGACGCCGACGATGCTCACCAGGACGAAGCCCGGCAGGAAGTAGATCGCCGAGACCGAGAAGCCGGTGGAGCGCATCCGGGGCGGCACCACGAGCGACAGCACGATTCCCGTGCCGACGGCGAGCGGCGCCGAGAACAGCGCGTTGAGGACGAGAGCCAGCATCGAGGACGGGAGGTTGGGGGCGAGGGGGACCGCGGCCAGGCAGAGGGCCGCGACTGTGGTGCCGATCGCCATCAGGCGGTACAGGCCCGCGCTGGTGGCGGCGATCCCCCGGTCGGCGATCCTGCTGAAGACCAGGAATCCGATGATGCTGGAGATGCTGGTCAGCGTGACGAGCACGCCCAGATCGAGGACCTTCAGCTGGTAGCGCTGGTCGTAGAACTGGCTGAGCAGCAGTCCTTGCCCGAGGACGGCCACGGCGAGCAGGGGCAGGGCGGCCAGGAGTCGCCGGATGGTGGGGATCCGGTGCAGCTCCCGCCACGCCTCGGCGATCGTCGGCGCGAGTTCCTCCTGCTGGGCCGCGGTCTCGTCCCCGCCGGCCGCCCGGCGCTCGTGGGCGCCGCGCACGGGCTCGCGCAGTTTGAGGGCGGCGATCACCACGAAGACCACCGTGGGGATCGCGAACAGCGCGAACGGCACCCGCCAGCCGAACGCCTGGGCGAGCGCACCCGCCAGCAGCGGGGCGATCAGCGTCCCTATCGCGCTGGCCGATCCGTGAAGGGAGAAGACCCGCCCGCGTGTCTCGGGCGTGTAGTAGTCGGACAGCAGGGACTTGTGGATGGGTTCGCCGACGGCCTTGCCGAGGGAGGACCCCACGCGGCCGGCGGCGAACAGCAGCAGTGTGGTGGCCATCCCGGTGAGGAAGGTAGACATGGCCAGCAGCGTGTAGCTGATCACCACCATCCGCACCCGGGGGATCCGGTCGGCGAAGTAGCCGCCGACGATCGCGAACACGGTGGCCACCGTCCCGCCGAGGCTGATCACGGCGGTGACGGTCGAGATGCTCAGCCCGAAGTCGTCGCGCATCATCGGCAGCAGCACACCGGTCGCGGCGCGGTCCAGCTCGTCGACGGCGTTGAGGGCGAACAGGATGCCCAGCGGCCACCAGCTCTGCCCGCCGAGGTCGCGGAACCGCGCGAGGGTGCCGGAGGGCGCGGTGCGGGGGGTGTCCACGCTGTCCGGCCGGGAACGCTCGCCGTTCACCGGAGATCGGTGGGGGTCGCGGGTGCGCTCGGGCGGGTCGCCGATCGTACGGCCGTGTCTCTCGTCGCGTTCACCGATTCTCCCTCGGAGCCGTGCGAATCTGTTTATCGATTCGCTAAGAGTCCGAAATGAAAGGGTTTGCGTCAAGTGTTTACCCGCTGGAAACTTTCAGCCTCGACGAATGCGCGGAGCGTGACGGACCGGATTACGGCCGTGCCCGGTTTCGGGCACGCGAACGGCCCCGGGGGCCACCGATGATCGGCGGCCCGTCCGGGGCTGCCCGCCTCCGCCGGGGCGGCTACCGGCGCAGCACGAGCATGCCGTGACCGTCGGGGACGGTGACCCGGGCGCGGACGCGGCCGTCCCGGTACTCCCATTCCGGCTCCACGTCGTGCGGCCGCAGCATGACCGACGACGGAGGGCCGTCGACACGCACCTCGACCTCCACGTCCACCAGCGGGAACGGGTCGAGGACCAGATCCAGGCCCTTGGCCTGCGCGGGGATCGCGGCGGCGGCCTCGGCCCCGTGGGCGATGAGCAGGCCGAGCACCAGCATCACCTTGTCGACGGTGATCGGGCTCGCCACGTCGCCCTCGCGACCGGCCAGGAAGCTGAGCAGGTGCACCACCCGTGCCTCGTCGCCGTCCACGACCAGCGCCTCCAGATGCGCCGGGCCGGTGGTGCGCACCAGTGGGTCGGGCAGCGCCCGTGCCACGGCCTCGCGGAGCACGTCCAGATGCGCCTCCGCCGCGTACCGGCCGAACGCGGTGAAGAGCGGACCGGCGACGGTGACCGCCCGCCCGCGGGCGACCACCGCCGCGTACGGCGGGCCGTCCCCGCCCCCTGACCGGGACCCGGATCGGGGGTCGGCGGGGGTGTAGTCGTGCCCGCTGAAGGCGTCCCAGGAACGCTCGAAGTACGGCTCCACCAGGTCGTGCAGGACCTCGACGCCCGGCCTCGCGGTCATCCGGCGGCTGGACTCGTACAGGGCGTGCGCGAAGCCGTCACGCTCGCCGTGCCGGCGCAGGAAGGTCCCGGCCGGATCGGAGCCGGGGACGACGTCCACGCCAAGCTCCGGTGGGGGCTCGTCGCCCATGGCCGCCCCGGCGATCAGCAGTCCGCCGCCGCCGTCCAGGTGCGCGCGCAGCCGCGCCGCCAGCGCCTCGTCCATCCGGTTGGTCTCCGGGACCACCACCAGCGAGTATCCGTCCAGGTCGGCGGAGGGGGCCAGCACGTCGAACTGGACCCGTAGCCGCTGCATGGCGCGCACCACCCCCGCCCCGGCCGGGCCGGGGGTGTCGCCCAGCGCGGGGTCCATGAGCACCGCGGCCTCGGCCACCGGCCGCGCGCCGTTCAGGTGCGGCTCGCACGCCGCCAGGTGGGCATAGACGTCGCCGATCAGCCGGTAGGTCTCCGGAGCGAGCCGTCCGCTCGGGTGCAGCAGGTCGCCCACCCCGCTCGCCAGGCCGTAGGCGAGCATCCGGCAGCACTCGTACTTCAGCGCGGCCGCCGGTTTGAGCCCGCCGTTGTCGCCCCAGCTCCGGTGGAAGCGGCCGGTGAGCCCCTGGGCGGGCAGCCCCAGTGGCCGGACGTACCGGGCGACGTACGGCAGGTAACCGTAACTCCAGCCGCCGGTCGGCAGCGCCTCGATGTCCACGTGCGAGACGAACTCCCGCTCCTCGGCGAGCGCCGTCTTGGGACGGCTGTTGAACCAGACGCTCATCGCCGCGTCGTCGGCGAGACGGGGCACGACCATGTCGCGGAAACGCCGCATGTAGCCGTGCGACACCCGGCGGGCCCAGCGCGCGCGGGCGCCCTCGTCGGCGGGGTCCAGACCGGCCCGGCGCATGCCGTCCACGGCCCACCGCGAGGCGCTCGGCTGGTCCCAGCACATGTCGACGAACACGCCGTCCAGCGGCGCGAACCGGTCCAGGACCTCGGCGAGCTGCTCGGCGAAGTAGTCCTGGTAGGGGCTGCTCAGGTCGAGCACCTGCCAGCCGGGCTCGAACCTGCCGGAGGACCACCCGACCTGCCGCCCGGAGGGTTCCAGCGCCAGCCACTCGGGGTGGGCGTTCGCGGCGTACTCGTCCACGCCGAGGCTCAGGTAGATCGGCGTCCTGACGCCCACCCGGCGGAGCGCGGCGACCTGCTCGCCGAGCAGGTCCAGGTTCCCGGCCAGGCCGGGGTGGCGTTCCGGCCGGTCGGTGTCGTAGTAGAGGTGGCCGTGGTGGCACTTGGCGAAGAGGGTGACGCTGTCGACACCGGCGTCCGCGAACGTCCGCGCGAAGGCGCCCGGATCGAAGGCCGCGCCGACGTCCGGCACCCGGGGGCCGGTGTGGAAGTCCAGGTGCACCGACCGGCGGGGCAGGGCGTGGCGCCCGGCGCGGTCGGGCCCGTCGTGGGGGGAACGGTTCATCGCGTGGTACGGGGCGGAGCCCTCCGCGCTCGCGACGTGTCGCGGCCGGAGGAGGCCGCCCCTCCTCCTGTCTGGGATGCCGTGTTCGGTGGTATCGCGTTCGGTGGCGCCGCCTGGTGCGCGGCTCTCTCAGACCGGTGCCGCCCCGGGGACGGGCCAGACCGAGGTCCGGTACTCCGGGTCGAGGTCGTACTCGATCCGGGACTCACCGGGGGCGATCACGAGGGTGGGCCGGGTCCGGGCGTCGTACACCGGCCAGTCGCCCAGCGGGCCGCTCGGGTCGCCCGTGCGCGCGAACCGTGCGAGCATCGCGACCCACCGGTTCGCCAGGGCGGGCGCGTCCGGGTGGTCGGCGAGGCCGCCGCCCTCGGCGTCGGGGTCGGCCCACGGGTTGAAGGTGAGGCTGAGGTCCACGCCGTGTGTGGAGCGCATCCTCCGCTCCCCGATCCTGCAGGGCACGTCCAGCACGTACACGTATCCCCGGCTGCCCGCCCCGGTCGTGGCCAGCGCGTTCTCCACCGCGCCCCGCCGGTACAGGTCCGTCCAGACGAGGTCGTTGAACCGTGCGCCGACCCAGGCGCGGTGCGTCCCGCGCAGCCGCCGCAGGTAGCCCCGCAGGCCGGACCTGCCTCCGGCGTTGGTGGCGGCCACCGCGCGGGCGATGAGGTGGCGGGCGAGGAACCCCATCGGACCGCGGAGCCCGGCCTCCCCGATCAGGAAGTCCAGGCTGTCGCCCTCGTGCGCGGCGAACCCCGCGACGAGCGGTACGGCGCCGGCGCCCCGGTCGCGGATCAGCGCCGGGACGGGCCCGGGGAGCAGCGCGGTGCCGCACACCGCCGAGGGGGCGAGGCGCATGTTGTCCATCGACATCTGGAGCAGCTCGCCGGTCGGCGCCGAGAGCAGGAAGTCGAGGACGTCCTCGGGGCCGATCTTCTTGATCCGGGCTATCTCGGCGACGCGGTCGACGGCCGGCGGCTCGGTCGCGGGGCTGCCGCCGCTGTTGGACATCGCGCGGTGGAACAGGCCCGCGGCGGCCGGAGAGGCGCACAGCGCCAGCGCCGACGTCGCGCCGGCCGACTCGCCCATCACGGTCACGCAGCCGGGATCGCCGCCGTAGTCGGCGATGTTGTCCCGCACCCAGTGCAGTGCCATGATCTGGTCCCGCAGCCACAGCTCGCCCGATCCCTCGTACGGCGGGCCGAACCGGTCCAGGTCGAGGCCGCCGAAGACGCCCAGCCGGTAGTTGGCGCAGACCACGACGGCGTCCGCCCCGACGGCCAGCGCGCTCCCGTCGTACTGGTTGGCCGCGCCGCCGGTGAGTGCCCCGCCGTGGATGAAGAACAGCACCGGGCGAGGCGCCGCCGGGGCCGTGGCGGGGAGGTGCACGTTGAGGTGGAGGCAGTCCTCGGACATGCCGCCCTCGGGCGGGTCGCCGAGGACGTTCAGGAAGGGAGCCTGGGGTGCCATCGGCCTGTGGCGGGTGGCGTCGTAGACGCCGTGCCAGGCGGTGGCCGGCTCCGGCGGCTCGTACCGCCTGGTGGGCTGGGCGTAGCGCAGTCCCCAGAAGCTGTGCGCGCCCGCGCGCTCCACGCCGCGCACGGTGCCGAGCCTGGTCGCGCGCTCCACCTCGGGGAGGTTCCGGTCCGCGTATCTCCTCATGCCGGGCACCGGTGTACGGAGACGCCGGGGCCCGCCTGCGCGGTGCTCCCGTCGGGCAGCACGACGGTGGCCTCGGTGCCGGGCGGCACCGTGACCTCCAGGGTGAACTCCCCGTCCGCCGACCGCCAGCAGGACGCGATCCGCCCGTACGGCGAGTCGTGCGCGGCCGAGGCGGACGTGATGCCGCCTCCGGGGCGGGGCTCGACCCGGAAGCGGCGCCAGGCCACCCCCGCCGCGCCCGCCGTCTCGTCCGGGCGGATCCCGGCGACGTACCGGTGCAGGAACGACACCACCGCGCCCTTGCTGTAGTGGTTGAGCGACTGCGGCTTGCCGGGCTCGTCGTCCGCGCCCTCCCAGCTCTCCCAGATCGTGGTCGCGCCTGCCTCGATCATGGCCAGCCAGGACGGCTGGGAGGTCTGGAACAGCAGCTCGTAGGCGACGTCGAGGTGGCCGGTGTCGGCCAGGACCGGCAGCAGGTACGGCGTGGCCAGGAAGCCGGTGCCCAGGTGGGTGCCGGCCTCCCCGATCAGCTCCACCAGCCGCCCCGCGGTCCGCTCGCGCAGCTCGTCGGGGACCAGCCCGAAGGCCAGGGCCCGGACGTGGTTGGCCTGGGTGTCGGGGGTGAGCGCGCCGTCCTCGCCGACGAACTCCCGCCGCCAGGCGTCCAGCGAGGCACGGGCCAGCTCGCCGTACCGGCGGGCGTCGTCGTCGCGGCCGAGCAGCGCGGCGGCCTCGGCCAGGAGCGACGAGGACCGGTGCAGGTACGCGGTGGCGACGTCGCCCATGTCGAGCTCCAGGGAGAAGAGCTTCTCGTGCGGGCCGTCCGGCTCGCACCACTCACCCCAGTGGAAGCCGGTGTCCCACAGGAACTCCTCGTGCGGCGCGGGCTCCGCCGAGCGGGCGACGCGGGTGGCGTACCGGTCCGCACGCGCCCGCCGGGCGGCGTAGTCCACCCAGGCGGTCATCGACCCGTACTGCTCGGCCAGGACGCGCTCGTCCCCGTAGGCGCGCCACATGTCCCACGGCACGATCACCGCGGCGTCGCCCCAGCCCGCGGCACCGGTGAGGAAGTCGGTGACGGGGTCGGGCGGGCCGGCCGCGGTGTGCGGGGCGGGCACGATGTTGGGTACCCGGCCGTCCGGCCACTGGTCGGCCGCCAGGTCGCGCAGCCACTTCTCGGTGAAGCCCGCCACGTCGTACAGGAAGGCGGCGGTGGGGAGGAAGATCTGCCAGTCGCCGGTCCACCCGGCGCGCTCACGCTGCGGGCAGTCGGTCGGGACGTCGCAGGCGTTGCCGCGGAAGCTCCACACGGCCGCCTCGTGCAACCGGTTGATCCGCTCGTCGTCGCACTCGAACCAGCCGGTCCGCCGCAGGTCGGTGTGGACGATCACGCCGGTCACGTCGTCGGGTCCCAGGCCGCCCGGGTGCCCCTCGACGCGGACGTACCGGAAGCCGTGCGTGGTGTGGCGCGGCTCGAAGACCTCGCCCGGCGTCCCGGCGGCGATCACCTCGTCCACCTGGCCCGCCGAGCGCGGGATGTCGGTGCCCAACAGCACGGGCCGCAGGTGGTCCAGCGTGACGTCACCGGTCTTGTCGAGCATCTCCCCGTGGGTCAACGTCAGCCGGGTCCCGCGCGGACCCAGGCCGCCGATCCGCACCCACCCGTTGATGTTCTGGCCGAGGTCCACCACCTGCCTGCCGAACTCCAGGGTCCGCACGGAGACGGGGCGCAGCTCCTGCACCCTGCGGACCGGCGGCGCGGGCGAGGCGTGCAGCCGGTCGAGGTCGTGCTCGACCACGGGTGCCTCCCGCCAGCCGTCCGGCGGCCCGTCCCACTGCCCGTCCCACGCGCGAAGGTCGCTCCGCTGGCCCTCGATGAGGTCGGCGGCGACGACGGAGCCGGGGCGGCCGAGCCATCCCGGACCGGTCGCCGCCGTGACCCGCGTGCCGTCGCCGAGTTCGGCCTCGACCTGGGCGAGGAGGGCCAGGTTCCGGCCGAAGCAGTCCGCCCGCCGGAAGTAGCCGTTCTGGCCCCGGTACCAGCCGTCCGACAGCACGGCCCCGACCACGTTGACCCCCGGGCGCAGCAGGCGCGTGACGTCGTAGGTCTGCACGTGCAGGTTCGCGTGGTAGGAGGTGCTGCCCGGAGTGAGCTCGGCGTCACCGGCCCGGAGGCCGTTGACGAACAGCTCGTAGATCCCGTGCGCGGTCGCGTAGGCACGGGCCCGGACGATCGGGCCGTCGAGGGTGAAGGTGTGGCGCAGCAGATGAGCGGGGCGCGCCCCGGGCTCGGCGATCTCGTCCTCGACCGGGGCGATCCACCGGGCCGACCAGTCGGCTGCCTCCAGCAGGCCGGTCTCCCACTCGGCGGGCGCCGACCATCCGCTCTCGCCGAGATCGGTCCAGACCTTCACCTGCCATGACGTGCGCTCGCGGGAGGCGGGGGGTGGCCCGCCGTACGGCACGAGCACGCTGCGCGCGGACTCGATCCGGCCGGAGTCCCAGCCGTCGGTCCGCACCCGGTAGGCGTGTTGCGTGTGCGCGCCGGCGGGCAGCCACCACGACAGGCGCGGCGCGCGGAAGGTGACGCCGAACGCCTCGTCCAGGTGCTCGACGCGGAGGCGGGTCGGGATCGCCATCTCAGGCCACGCTCCCCGCCGGATTGAAGACGATCTTGGTGACCCCGTCCCGGCGGCCGGCGAACATCTCGTACGCCGCGGGCCCCGCCGAGAGCGGCAGCCGGTGCGAGATGACCACGGAGGGGTCGAAGCGCCCGGCCGCCATGAGGTCGAACAGCCCCATGGTGTCCTCGCCGGTGGCCAGGCCGATGTGGAAGTCGATCGAGAGCATCTGCGCACGCTGCATCGGGTAGGCGTAACGGTGCGACTGGGACAGCCCGATCACCGACACCGCGCCCCGCAGGCCGACGACGCGCAGCGCGAGGTCGATCGTCTGGTCGGTCCCCGCCGCGTCCACCACCGAGGGGACGCCCCGGGGAGCGCGGGTGAGGATCTCCTCGGCGGCGGCCTCGGGGGTGAACGCCTCCGCGCCCAGCGCTTCGGCCTGCGCGCGTCGCTCGGCGACCGGGTCGACCGCGAGCACCCGGGAGGCGCCCTGCAGCTTCGCCGCCAGCACGGCCACCTGGCCGATCGGTCCCAGACCGATGACCGCGACGGTGGCGCCGGGTGCGATCCGTGCCTTCTTGGCGCCGTACCACGCGGTGTTGGCGCAGTCGGCGAGCAGCAGGGCGTTCTCGTCGCTCACCCCTTCGGGGATGCGCACCAGGTTGGTGTCGGCGAAGGGGACGGCGACCGCCTCCGCCTGGCTGCCGGGCAACTCCGGCCCGAGCCCGTACACCCAGGCCTTCTGGACCTGGCAGGCCGGGTATCCGGTGGAGCACCAGTCGCACCGCCCGCACCGCACGCCGGCGGCGATCAGCACCTTGTCGCCGGTGCGCCAGCGCCCTACCTCCCCGCCGGTCTCCACCACCTCGCCGATCGCCTCGTGGCCGATGCAGAAGTTCGGCTCCTTGACGTTGTGGCCGTGGTAGACGTGCAGGTCGCTGCCGCAGATGCCGGCGTGCGTGACGCGGACGACGGCTCCGTTCCGGTCGCGCGGCGCGGGGTCGGCGACGGTCTCGTACCGCACGTCCTCGGGGCCGTGGTAGATGAGCGCCTTCATGCGGTCCGCACGCTCCCGCCCGGCTGCTCGGCGAACAGCCTGCGGGCCGCAGGCAGGTCGGCCTTCCCGTTCGCCGCTCTCGGCAGTGTCTCCACGATGCGTACCTCCTTGGGGGCCTTGTAGCCCGCGAGTCGTTTCCTGATCCAGTCGGTGACGTCGGCGCCCGACAGCGCGGCGCCGGGGCGGGGGGAGGCGACCGCGACCACCCGCTGGCCGAGCCTCTCGTCGGGGAGCCCGAGCACCAGGCAGTCCTCCACGGCGGGATGGAGTTTGGCGGCCTCCTCCACCTCCTCGGGATAGACCTTCTCGCCGGCGGTGTTGATGCAGCCGGAACCGCGGCCGAGCAGGGTGATGGTGCCGTCCGCCTCGACCGTCGCCCAGTCGCCGGGGACGGAGTAGCGGACGCCGTCGACCACCTTGAGCAGCCGCGCGGTGCCGGCCGCGTCCTTGTGGTAACCGATGGGCACGTTGCCCGGGCCGCTCACCGCCAGCAGGCCCTGCTCGCCCGAGCCGGGCCTCACCTCCCGCCAGTCGGGGGTGAAGACCTTCGTGCGGGAGGTCGGGGTGAACCTGGCGGTGCTCGCCGCCTGCCCGCGGGTCGTCAGGGCCGAGCCGCCCGGTCCCTCGGTGGAGCCCATCATGTCGCCGATCGCGGCGCCCGCCGGGAGCCGCTCGATCAGGGACTGCCGGGTGCCGGCGCTGAGCATCGCCCCGGAGGAGAGGATGACCCGCATGGACGCGATGTCGTACGGGCGGCCCGCGGCCTCGGCCGCCTCCAGCGCGCGCAGCATGGGCCGGGCGAAGGCGTCCCCGACGATGACGATCCCGCTCGCCGCCTCCCGCTCCACGGTGGCCCACAACTCGTCCGGGGCGAAGCCGCCGCCGGGCAGCAGCACGACCTGGCCGCCGACCATGTGCGGGAGCATGACGCCGAGCCACATGGCCGTGCCGTGCATCAGCGGGCACGCCGGGATGAACCGGGGCAGGAGCGCCCCGTCCGCCATCGCCCGCGCGGTGGCGACACCCCAGGCCGGGTCGTCCGGAGGAGGTTGCCCGAGGAACTCGGCCGCGCTGGCGAGCCAGCGCCGGACGAACTCTCCCATGGCGTACATGACGCCCTTGGGCATGCCGGTCGTGCCGCCGGTGTAGAGCATGTAGACGTCGTCCTCGCCACGGGCGACGCGTGGGGCCGGCCGGTGCGCCGAGACGGCGTCCTCGTAGGCGACCACCCCCTCGCCCGGGGCGGCGTCCTGCTCGTCGCCGACCCGGATCCAGAACCGGACGCCCGGCAGCCGGTCCCGGACCCGGCGGACCGGCCCGGCCAGGGCGGCGTCGAAGACCACCGCCTCGGCGTCGGCGTTGTCCAGCAGGTATCGCAGCTCGTCGTCGAGATAGCGGTAGTTGACGTTGACCGGCACCGCCCGGATCTTGAAGGCGGCGAACTGCGCCTCCAGGTACTCCGGACGGTTGGTGAGATACAGGCCCACCTTCGACCCGGGACCGAGCCCGGCCTCCGACAAGGCCGATGCCAGCCGTGCCGCCCGGTCCTCGTAGTCGCTCCAGGTGATCGCGCGGTCCGCCTGCCTGACGGCGACCTGGTCTCCGACGGCGTCGGCCATGGCCTCCCAGACACTGGCGAAATGAGCTTCGAGCGACATCGACCACCCCACAGTTTCAGAACTATTAGCGATACGCTAACTAGCCGAGCCGTGACGGGTCAAGGACTCCGGACGGGATTGCCCGTCGTCACGCGGCCGGAGCGCCGGGGCGGGGACGATGGCGTGCGCCGTGCTTCCCCGGCCCCGGCCTACGGCGGCCGAGGTGGTGGGCGGGTCAGTCGAGGCCCGGTTCGGCCCAGAAGATCGTCCCGGAACCGCGCAGGCGGACCGGTCCGGCGGCGGGGACGAAGGCGGACTCGCCCGGTCGTAGCACCTGCCCGCCGGCCTCGACCTCGCCCTCGGTGCACACCAGGATGCGCGCTACTCCGCCCTCCAGGGTGAGCCCGGAGCCCGGAACGGCCGTGCCGAGGCGGAACTCCGGGGCGGGCGTGCGGTAGAGGTTGCCGACCGGCGCGACCGGCAGGGGTGAGATCGAGGGGTCGGTGACGCGCAGCAGCTCGTCGACGTCCATCGGCTTGCTGGTCAGCCCCGCGCGGAGCACGTTGTCGGAGCTGCCCATGATCTCCACACCGAAACCGCTCAGGTAGCAGTGCAGGACTCCCGCGCCCAGGAACAGCGCCTCACCGGGCCGCAGCTCGTGGCGGCGCAGGAAGAGCGGGGCGAGGCAGGCCGGGTCTTCCGGGTGGATGCCGGTCAGGCGTACCACCAGTTCGCCGTCGGGGCCGCCCGCGGCCGACGCGGCCCGCGCGATCGCGGCCACAAGGTCCGCCCTGCCCTCCTTCGGCCACTCCACCAGCGCGCGGAGCGCGGCGGAGGCGTCCCCGGTGGCCAGCGGCGCCACGACGGGCTCCAGTTCCGGGATGCCCAGCCCGCCGATGAGCGCCGCGGCCTCCGCGGGCGGACGGAACCCGGCCAGCGCGGTGAACGGGGTCAGCGCGCAGATCAGCTCGGGCTTGGGGAACGGGTCGACGTAGACGCCCCTGGCGTAGCCCTCCTCCGCCTGTTGCCGCGACGGATGAACCTGCAGCGACAGCGGCAGGTCCACGGCGATCAGCTTCAGCAGGTACGGCAACCGCGAGCCGAACCGCTCAACGGTCCTCTCCCCGAGCTCGGCCACCGGGTCGGCGGCCACCGTCTCGGCGAGGGAGCGCCACGTCCCCCGCCGCAACACCGACGAGGAGCCGGACGGGTGGGTGCCGAACCACATCTCCGCCTCGGGTCGCTCCGCGGGGGAGGGGCGCCCGGCCAGCGTGGCGATGGCCGTGCGCGAGCCCCAGTCGTAGTTCTTCACGGGATTGCGCAGCAGGCCCGTCACGACGTCTCCACCGTCTCCGGCAGGGAGGAGCGCCGCGACGCGGGGATCTCGCCCGGCCCGGTCTGGTCGGCCGCCACGCGGGCGGCGGGGATGAGGGGGCCGTTCATGATCCTCCGTGTCCGTGAGTCCGAGCAGGAAACGAATGAATGCCACAGAACGCCGATGCTACGCGTCTTCGGTGTCTCCCGGCCGCCAATGCACGGCCAAGACCGGGTGAACAAGTCCGTCGACCGTGGGGTCTCACCGCCCGGGGCACCGCCACACGGCGGTCCTTACCGTGCCAGGCCGCGGGCCGAATCCGGTTCCGCTCTCTCCCGGCCTTCCACCAGGACGGCGAGACCGTCGAGGAGACGCCGCAGGCCGAACTCGAACCACTCGTCGATGTCGATCACGTCCCCCCGCTCCGCGTGGAGTCTGGACAGTATCGGGAACCGCCCGGACTCCAGGATCTCCAGGAGCGCCGGCGCCCTCGACACACGCCACTGCCCGGCCGTGACCCCGGTGCGACGCTCGGCCTCCACTTCGTTCACCAGCAGCAGGGCCGCGCCCTGCACCTGGGCGCTCACCGTCATGGCCACCCAGTGCGTTGTCGTCGGGTCGAGGCCGAGGCCGTCCATGGCGCGCATCGCCCACTCGACGTCGGCCAGCACGTTCGGCCCGATCGGCGGCCGGGGGGTGGCGATGACCCGCAGCACCCAGGGGTGCCTGGAGTACATGCGCCACTCCCGCCTCGCCGCGGCCTCCAGCCCTGTGCGCCAGCCACCGGGAACGGAGCCCGGATGCGGGTCCTCGCCGAAGACGGCCTCGACCATCAACTCGACGAGCGCGTCCTTGCCCGGCACGTAGCGGTACAGCGACATCGCGCCGGTGCCCAACTCGGTCGCGACGCGGCGCATCGACAGCGCGTCCAGCCCCTCGGCGTCGGCGATCCGGACCGCGGTGCGCACGATCCGCTCGGTGCTCAAGCCGGCTGGGGGCTCGTGCCGTCCCGCTGGATCGCCGCTGCTCGGCGGGGGCGTGGGGAGAACGGTCCGCGGCGCGGGCTCGGCGGGGCGCGCGGCTCGCCCGGCGGTGCGGATCCGGTAGGCCCGTGCCTGACAGGCACGGGAGCAGTACCGCGGGCGTCGCCCCCGGGGTGCGGCGTCCAACGGCTTTCCACATTGCGCACACGTCAACATGCGTCCTCGTCCAATTCCGGCACGCTCACTGGTGTGACGAAATTCTAACACGTGTTTTTTGTGACGTAATGAAAGGCGGCGGTGTGACGTTATGGCGAGTGAGATACGCCGCCACCTGGCTGGACCGCCTTGTTTTTGAGGATATTTCTGCACTTTAATGCATGCCGCCTTGGCCTGGATATCAATCCTTGCATGCGTCCAAAAATTTTGCGTACGATGTATACGCATATTTGGCGTACAGGGTATCCGAGGAGGTTTCGGCAATGGTGCGAACGGTGGCCACGGCAGGGCGGAGGGAATGGCTCGGACTCGCGGTGCTCGTCCTGCCCGTCCTGCTCGTCTCGGTGACCGTGACGGTGCTCTACTTCGCGCTGCCCTTCCTGAGCGCGGACCTCATGCCGACCGGCTCCCAGCTGCTGTGGATCGTCGACATCTACGCCTTCCTGCTGGCCGGTCTGCTGATCACGATGGGTGCCCTGGGGGACAGGATCGGCCGCCGGAAGCTGCTGCTGATCGGAGCCGCCGCGTTCGGCGTCACGTCGGTCATCGCCGCCTACGCCCCCAACGCCGAGTCGCTCATCGCGGCCCGCGCCCTGCAGGGCGCTGCGGCGGCGAGCCTGATGCCGCCCACCCTCGCGCTGATCCGGGACATGTTCCGCGATCCGCGGCAGCGCCGGATGGCCGTCGCGGTATGGGCCGCCGGCTTCGCCGGGGGCAGCGTGCTGGGGCCGATCGTGGGAGGTCGGCTGCTGGAGCACTTCTGGTGGGGGTCGGTGTTCCTGATCAACGTGCCGGTCATGGTCCTGCTGCTGGTGCTGGGGCCGATCGTGCTCCCCGAGTACCGTGATCCGCGCCCCTGGAGGTTCGACCTGCCCAGTGCCGCGCTCTCAATGGCGGCCGTACTGCCGACGGTCTACGGGATCAAGCAGTTCGCCGTCGACGGACTCGGCCTCCAGGCGCTGCTCGGCGTCGTCGCCGGGTCGGTGTTCTGCGTCGCCTTTCTGCGCAGGCAGCGGACGCTGCCCACCCCGATGCTCGACCTGGGGCTGTTCGCCGGCCGGGGCTTCACCGTGTCCCTGATCGCGAGCACGCTCGCGGTCTTCGCCCTGGTGGGGCTGTTCTACTTCGTCGCGCAGTACCTGCAGATGGTGCTCGGGCTACGGCCGTTCGTCGCGGGGCTGCTGACCCTGCCCGCGGCCGGAACCGCCCTCGCCGGCTCGATGCTGGCCGCCGTGATCGCGCAGCGGATACGCCCGGGACACATCATGGGCGGCGGCATGACGCTCGTCGCCGGAGGCTTCCTGGTGATGAGCGGGATCGAGGTGGACTCCGAGCGGTGGCCCCTCATCGGCGGCCTGCTCCTGCTGGGGACGGGGATCGGAGCGGTGCAGGCGACGGCCTCCGACATGATCGTCGCTGTCGCCCCGCCGGAGCGCGCGGGCTCGGCGTCCGCGATCATGGAGGCCGCCACCGAGCTGGGCGGTGCGCTCGGCGTCGCGATCCTGGGCAGCATCGGCCTGGCCGTCTACGGCGAGAGGCTCACCGCGACGGGTCCCGCGCTGCCCCCCGAGTACGCCGAGGCGGCGCGCGAGACCCTGGGCGGCGCCGTCGAGGTGGCCGCGCGGATACCGGGAGAGGCGGGAGCGGCCCTGCTCGACGTCGCCCGCTCGGCCTTCACCGACGGCATGCACCTGGCCGCCCTCCTCGGGGCCGCCTGCATGGCGCTGACGGCGCTGCTGACCGTGCTCCTGCTCCGGCCGGTGCGGGTGGACACCTCGACGGCGGACGGCGGCGCCGAGTGACCGCTCACCGGGGGCGACGGGTGAAGAGAGCGGCCCTTTCCGCGACGAACTCCCGCACCGTCGTCGCGGGCCTTCCCGTGATCGATTCGACGTCCCCGGTCATCCGGTCGTAGCGGTTCTGGCGGTGCAGGCGTGCCATGGTGACGATGTGCTCCTCGGTGTGCGCCGGGAGTCCCGCGAGTGCGAGGTCCCGCTCGACCCAGGTGTCGAGCGGGACGTCCACGTAGCGGATCTCCCTTCCCAGGGCCAGGGAGTATTCCTCGGCGACCCCGTCCATCCCCTGCGACCTGGGGCCCGTCAGCTCGTAGACGTGCCCGACGTGAGGCCGGGGGTCCCGCAGGATCGTGGCGACCACGGCCGCGACGTCGCCGGCCGCGACGGGCGACGTGCGGCCGGTCCCGAAGGGAAGCCGGATGGTCCCGCTGTCGGCGATGGAACGCTCGGCCAGCGTCGTGAACATCGGGTTCTCCAGGAAGACGGTGGGCCGGACGTGCACGACCGGGAGCCCCGACCAGTCGAGCACCTGCTCCGACAGCCAGTGCAGCCGCTGCTGGTGGGACTCCGCGGTGCTCAACGCGTTCATCTGCGACACGGTCAGCTGCGAGATGCCGACCAGGACCTCAAGGGCGCCCACCGCGCGGGCCACCGTCGCGACGGTGGCGGCGGCCTCCAGGTACGACGGCGACACGCTCATACCGAAGAACATCCGGGAACTGCCGTCGAGGGCGTCCGCCACGTCCGTGGGGCTGGTGAGGTCACCGATCACCACCTGCGCGCCGAGGGCGCGCAGCGCGTCCGCGCGCTCGTCGTCGCGATGCGCCATCGCCCGTACGGGCAGGCCGCGTGCGCGCAGCAGCTCCACCACGGTGCGCCCGACGCCCCCGACACCTCCGCCGGCACCGGTGACGAGGACGAGGTCGTCGTCGGCCATCGCGATGTCTCCTCACCTCGGGGTGGTCACGTCGGGGTGGTCACGGTGCCGAGGCCGCGGCGCTCCCGGCCGGTCACGGATCGCGGCGCGCACCGCCCCCGGCGCTCTGACGCACCGTGATCGAAACGCTACTCCGAGCCATGTTCCGGCGCACCGGCCGATTCGACCACTTACCGGTCACATGACCATTTCAATCCGCCCGCGTTCCCCCGGTGGCCACGGCCTGCCGTTCTCGGACGGTTTCAGGCTGATCGTGTGAACGGCGCGGGAGCGAACCCCTGAGCCTTCAACAAGGGAGCCGCCGTCGAGCTGATGAATCGGAATCCTGACATATCCAGCCTTCAAGCACACCGCTATGTGTGCGGCCTCTCTCAGGATCAAGCGGCTGCCCGATACAACGAGGTGACCGGGTATCAAACCAATCTGGGCGGTACCTCCATCAACGCCTGGGAAACATGGGCTGGATCGCCTCCATCATCACCCAGGGAAGCCGGAAGGCCGCCAAGGCCCCTGAATCGGGACCTTGACGGCCGTCTGCGGTGATCTGCTCATGGCTGCCATGAGCGGTGGTGGACGATACAGGGATTGAACCTGTGACCTCTTCCGTGTCAGGGAAGCGCTCTCCCGCTGAGCTAATCGTCCTCGCTGCGAACCAGAGGTGGAGACGGGATTTGAACCCGTGTACACGGCTTTGCAGGCCGTTGCCTCGCCTCTCGGCCACTCCACCGAGTGGGGGACCGGAGTCCCTTCCGAGCGGAAGACGGGATTCGAACCCGCGACCCTCACCTTGGCAAGGTGATGCTCTACCACTGAGCCACTTCCGCGTGCCTCCGGGGCCTGCCCGGACTCACTGCGAGAACTCTAGCGAATACCCGGCCACTCCCCAAACCGAGCGGTACCGGTATCGTGAGATGTAAGGAGCCAGCAACGGGTTCACCAGTTACCAAGTTCAACCTACGCGAGAGAGTGACAGCATGCGCGACAACGAGGTCGTGAACGTCGGACCGGAGCCGCTGAGCTTCGAGCAGGTCGTCGAGGTCGCCAGGCACGGTGCCCCCGTGCGCCTCACCGACGACGCCGTGGCGGCCATGGCCGCGGCCCGCACGCGTGTGGACGAGCTGGCCGAGAGCCCCACCCCCGCCTACGGCGTCTCGACCGGGTTCGGCGCCCTGGCCACCCGGCACATCGACCCGGCGCTCCGCGCACAGCTGCAGCGATCCCTCGTCCGCTCGCACGCCGCCGGGTCCGGCCCCGAGGTCGAGGTCGAGGTGACCCGCGCGATGATGCTGCTGCGCCTGCACACCCTGGCCACCGGCCACACCGGCGTACGCCCGAAGACGGCCAAGGTGCTGGAGAGCCTGCTCAACGCGCGGATCACCCCCGTCGTGCACGAGTACGGCAGCCTCGGCTGCTCCGGCGACCTCGCGCCGCTCTCCCACGTGGCCCTCACGATCATGGGTGAGGGCGTCGTCCGGGACGCCGCCGGAGAGCGGGCCGACGCCGCGGAGGCGCTCAAGCAGGCGGGCATCGAGCCCGTCGAACTGGTGGCCAAGGAGGGGCTCGCGCTCATCAACGGCACCGACGGCATGCTCGGCATGCTCATCCTGGCCATGGACGACCTCGCCCGCCTGTTCAGGACCGCCGACATCGGCGCGGCCATGAGCGTGGAGGCGCTGCTGGGCACCGACCGCGTCTTCGCCGCCGACCTGCAGGCCCTGCGCCCGCACCCCGGGCAGGCGGCCAGCGCCGCCAACCTCAGGGCGCTGCTCGCGGACTCGCAGATCATGGACTCCCACCGGGACGGCACCTGTACCCGCGTCCAGGACGCCTACTCCCTGCGGTGCGCCCCGCAGGTCGCCGGCGCCGCCCGTGACACCCTGGCGCACGCCGCCTCGGTCGCCGGACGGGAGCTCGCCTCGGCGATCGACAACCCGGTGGTCCTGGCCGACGGCCGGGTGGAGTCCAACGGCAACTTCCACGGCGCCCCCGTCGGCTACGTGCTCGATTTCCTCGCCATCGCGGTCGCGGACATGGCGAGCATCTCCGAACGCCGCACCGACCGCATGCTGGACGTGGCACGCAGCCACGGCCTACCGGCCTTCCTCGCCGACGATCCCGGCGTCGACTCCGGTCACATGATCGCCCAGTACACCCAGGCGGCGGTGGTCTCCGAGCTCAAGCGCCTGGCCGTGCCCGCGAGCGTCGACTCGATCCCGAGCTCCGCCATGCAGGAGGACCACGTCTCCATGGGCTGGTCGGCCGCGCGCAAGCTGCGCCGCTCGGTGGACGGCCTCACCCGGGTGCTCGCGGTGGAGATCCTCACCGCCGCGCGGGCCCTGGACCTGCGCGCCCCGCTGCGTCCCGCCCCGGCGACCGGAGCCGTGGTGGCCGCCCTGCGCCAGGCCGTCCCCGGCCCGGGACCCGACCGCTTCCTCGCACCGGAGATCGAGGCGGTGGTCGGGCTCGTCGCGGGCAACGCGGTCGTCGCCGCCGCCGAGACGGTCACCGGCCCCCTGGCCTAATACCGTCCCGCCGGGACGGCGGCGATCACGTCCACCTCGATGAGCAGCTCCGGCGAGAACAGCCGCGACACCTCCACCGTCGTGCTGGCCGGGGGCCGCCAGTGATGTGGCGCCCGCGCACGGCCCCGTACTCCGGCAACAGCGACATGTCGATGAGAAAGGTCCGGATGTGGGTCACGTCGTCGAACGTGCAGCCCTGATCGGCGAGGACGCGTGACAGCTGGTCCATCACGTACTCGGACTGGCGCGTCATGTCCCCCTCGCCGACCACCTTCCCCTCCCCGTCCAGGGCCACCTGCCCGGAGACGAACAGCAGGTTCCCCGCCCTGGTGGCGTGAGATTGACGTGCTCCCCGGCCTGAAGGGCGGGGTTCAGTCCGTGCCGCGTCACGCGGCACCTCTGATGCTTCCTGCTTCGCCGGCGTCCGCCACCGCGAGCGGTGGTCTTACGTCACCTCCACAGGCGTTTAACGTCTCCGCCTCCTGTCGCGTCTCAGCGACGGGTTTCCGTCCAGCGGCGACGATTCGTCTTCCCTCGGCCAGCACGTTGATCGCCGCGTTGACGTCCCGGTCGTGGGTGACGCCACAGGCGCACGTCCACGACCGGACGTTCAACGGCATCGACTCAGCGAGAGTGCCGCACGCCGAGCAGAGTTTCGAACTGGGAAACCAGCGGTCGATCTTGGCGAAGTGGCGGCCGTAGCGTTTCGCCTTGTACTCCAGCATGTCCACGAACTGTGACCAGCCCGCGTCGTGCACCGACCTGGCCAGCCGGGTGCGGGCCAGGCCGGACACGGAAAGATCTTCCACGTAGATCGCTTGGTTGTCGCGGATCAACGTGGCCGACAGCTTGTGTGCCCAGTCGCGGCGGGTATCGGCCACCTTGGCGTGCGCTCGGGCGACCTTCAGCCTGGCCTTCCTGCGGTTCGCCGACCCCTTCTGTGTGCGGCTCAGCGCCTTCTGTGCTCTGCGGAGCCTCTTGGCCGCCCGCCGCAGGATACGCGGGTTGTCGATCTTCCGGCCGTCGGACAGAACCGCGAAATGCGTCAGACCGAGGTCGATGCCGACCTTGCCCGGTGCCTTGGGCAACGGCCGGTCGCCGGTCTCGATGACGAACGAGGCGAAGTAGCGGCCCGCCGCGTCCTTGACCACCGTCACCGACGACGGCTCCGACGGCAGTTTTCGCGACCAGCGCACCGCGACATCGCCGATCTTCGGCAGCCGGAGTTTTCCGCCCGCCGTAACAGTGAACCGGGCGTTTCTGGTGAACCGGATCGCCTGCCGCGAATCCTTGCGTGAGCGGAACCGGGGCGGCGCGACCTTGCGGCCCTTGCGCCTGCCCGACAGCGAGGCGAAGAAGTTGCGGTAAGCGGCGTTCAGGTCCGCCAGCGCCTGCTGAAGGACCACGGCCGACACCTCACCGAGCCACGCCCGCTCCAGTGTCGCCTTGGCCCCTGTGATGATCCGCGTGGACAGATCCCCGTCTGAGATGTACGGCAAGCCCTGCTCGCAGGCCTTCCGCCGGGCGCGCAGCCCGTCGTTGAACACCACGCGTGCGCACCCAAAGGCGCGGGTCAGGGAACGCTCCTGGGCAGTGGTGGGATACAGCCGGAAGTTGTATCTGAGCTGCACCCCACACCCCCCTTTGTTTGTAGTGACTTTGAGTAACATATCCCGCACTTATCGTGGTCATTGTGAACGTAGAAGGTTTCCTCAGCACCGAACAGGCCGCCGAACGGCTGGGTATCAAAGTGGCATCGGTGTACACCTTCGCCCAGTGCCTCGAAGGCTTCCCTCAGCCCGCCCGTGTCGGCCGGACCCTGCTGTGGCCCGAAGCCGAACTCGACGCCTGGCGCGCCGCCCATCCAACCCGCAAACACAGCACTCCAGGCTCCTGAGTACAGGTCAGGGCATACTCGGGCCTTGGCGGCCCTCTCGTGCGGGCTTTCACCTCCGGCCCGAAGGCCAGAGCACTGGCCCGCATTCAGGTGGCGCCCGTTGGTGGTGGGGACCGTGGCCGGGTTTATCCTCTCCAGTCCGGTACGGCCCTTCCTGTCGCTTCGCTCCGTGTCCCGGGCCGCCCCCCCGCGGGACCGGTCACGGTGAGGTGCGCGAAGATCGCCGTCAGGTCCGCGTCGCCCAGCCCGGCCGCCGTCGCGCCGGCCAGCCGCTTCCCGGTCGCAGCGGCGAGGGTCCGGGGCCCGTGCGCGGCCAGTGTCATGCCCTTAGGCGACCTGGAAGGCGCCTCCGCCGGGCCGGGCCACCGCCCTCGCCGCGGCCTGTGCCAGGGCCGGGTTCACCCCCCGTGCCTCGGTCAGGATCAGCGAGTGGACGGGCAAGTTCGGGTTCGTCGCGGCCGGGCTCGGCATCACGCTGGTGCCCGCCATCGCCGCGCACGCCGTACCGCCCGATCTGGTGCTCCGCTCTCTCGGCGAGCTCGCCCCCCCAGGACCGTTTACGCGGCCCTGCCGCCGGTCCCGCTGCCCGCGGCCCGCACCCTGGTGCGCCTGCTGGCCGTACAAGCGAGACAATAGGGAAGTGCATGACTCTTTTGCGCATGTCACCGGATATCTGGCCACGGGGCTCCGAGACATCACCACCGACCTGACCGCCTTGGACGGCGAGGGATGGTGGGCCGTCGTGGTCGACTACGAGGGCAAGGTGACGTGCGCCAGGTTCGACGACGTCCGTCAGGCCCCGCTGCCCGTGCCGCGCGGTCCCTGGCGCGGGCCGCACCCGTCGTCGTGGCGCAGCTCCCTGGATCGGGCCGCGTACGAGGACGGCGTGCGGCGCATCCGCTCGTACATCGAGCGTGGCGAGGTCTACCAGGCCAATCTGTGCCGGGTGCTGAACGCGCCGCTGCCCGCGGGAGGGGAACCGGACCCGCTGGCACTGGCCGTACGGCTGGCGGAGGGCAACCCCGCCCCCTACGCCGCGACGGTGAGCCTGCCGGGACTGAGCGTCGTGTCGGCCTCTCCCGAGCTCTACCTGTCCAGGGACGGCGACGTGGTCGAGTCCAGACCGATCAAGGGGACCGGAGTCACCGAGGAGGACCTGCAGGAGAAGGATTACGCGGAGAACGTGATGATCGTCGATCTCGTCCGCAACGACCTGGGCAGGGTCGCCGAGGTCGGCTCGGTGAGCGTGCCCGCCCTGTGCGAGGTGGAGGAGCATCCCGGTCTCGTGCACCTGGTCTCCACGGTCAGGGCGCGGCTCGCGCCGGGGTGCGGGTGGCCCGAGCTGTTCGGCGCGACCTTCCCGCCGGGGTCGGTGACGGGGGCCCCGAAATCTTCCGCCCTGCGTATCATCGATGAGCTCGAACCCGAGCCGCGCGGGCCGTACTGTGGGACCGTGGGCTGGGTCGACGCCGGCCGGCGGCGGGCGTCGCTGGCCGTGGGGATCCGCACGTTCTGGCTGTCGTCCGGCGAGATCCGTTTCGGCACGGGCGCGGGCATAACCTGGGGGAGCGACCCGCGCCGCGAATGGGACGAGACCGAGTTGAAGGCCTCCCGGCTCGTCGCTCTGGCATCAACATAAGGTTCAGAAGGAGTCGCATGAAGGTACCTATATGGCTCAACGGGGCACTTGTCTCTCCGGATCAGGCCACCGTTTCAGTTTTCGATCATGGTTTGATGGTCGGGGACGGGGTGTTCGAGACCATCAAGTGCGTGAACGGCACCACGTTCGCGCTCACCCGCCACCTTGACCGGCTCACGCTCTCGGCGCGGCGCATGGAACTGCCCGACCCCGACACCGACGCGATCGCCGACGGGATCCGTGCCTGCCTGGCCGAGGCCCCGCAGTGGCGGCTCGGCCGCGTCCGGGTCACCTACACCAGCGGCCCGGGGCCGCTCGGCTCGGACCGGGGCGAGGCGGGCTGCACGACCGTGGTGATCGTCGACGAGCAGAAGCCGTTCCCGGCCACCGCCGACGTCACGGTCGTGCCCTGGCCGCGCAACGAGCGCGGCGCGCTCGCCGGGGTGAAGAGCACCTCCTACGGTGACAACGCCAGGGCGCTGTTCTACGCCAAGGCCGCCGGCGGCGGCGAGGCGATCTTCGAGAACACCGCGGGAGACCTCTGCGAGGGCACCGGCAGCAACGTCTTCATCGTGCGTGACGGCCGGCTGGTCACCCCCACGCTCGCCTCGGGCTGCCTGGCCGGGGTCACCCGCGCGCTCGCGCTGGAGTGGTGCGGGGGAGCCGAGGAGGACGTCCCGCTCTCGGCCCTGTACGAGGCGGAAGAGGCGTTCCTGACCTCCACCACCCGTGACATCCAGCCGATCCGCGCGGTCGACCAGACCGTGCTGCCCGCCGCGCCCGGTCCGATCACCGCCAAGGCCATGCAGGTCTTCGCCGAGCGCTCCGCCGCCGACCTCGACCCCTGAGGTTCCGGGTCTCCGGTTCCGGCGAGGGCACGCCCCCGCCGGAAGGCCGGTCGTCCGGCGGTCACCGACCGGCTAGTAGGACACCTGGGTCTGCGCGTTCAGCTCCTTGAGCCTGACCTTGGCCGCCGGATCGGTCAGCGGGTCGTCGATGCGGAGCACGTCCAGGCCCCTGGTGATGTCACTGGAGTAGATGTGGCCGTTGTAGTAGTACGCCGACCACGAGCCGCCGACTCCCGAAACCGGGCCCCGCTCGAAGAAGCCGATCTCCCGGGGGCTGGCCGAGTCGGTGAAGTCCCAGACGGACACCCCGCCCTGGTACCACGCCTGGACCATGATGTCCTTTCCCGGCACGGGTAGCAGCGACCCGTTGTGCGCGACGCAGTTCTCGTCGGACGTCTGTTCCCTCGGGATCTTGAAGTAGCCGCGGAGCGTGAGCCTGCGGTCCTTGCCGAGGTCGTACACGGCGCTGGCGCCCTTGGTCTTCGGGGTGCCGGAGTCGCAGGTCGCGCTCACGCCGCCGCCCAGCTCGTCCCCGAAGACGACCTTGGTGGCGTCGTTGTTGAACGTCGCCGAGTGCCAGATGGCGAAGTTCTCCCGGTCGCTCACGTGCTGGAGCACCTTGGGGTTGGCCCGGTCGGTGATGTCCAGCAGGACTCCGTCGCCGAAGCAGGCCGCGGCGGCCAGGTTCTTCTCGGGGTAGGCCGTGATGTCGTGGCAGCCGCCGAGGCCGCCCTCGCCGGGCTTGTCGGAGAGCACCGGTTGCGAGATCACCTTGGCGGTCTCGGGGGCCTCGACGGGTACCTCGACCACGGAGATCTTGTTGTGCGGCGCCGGGCAGGTCGTCGACTGCGGCTCGGGGCCCGGGGAGGAGATGTAGAGGTAGACGCGGCCCGCGTCGCCGCCGGGGACGAGGGTGTGGGTGTGCGAGCCGCAGTCGGTGCGGACCGCCGAGACGAACCTGGGGTGGGACTTGTCCGCGATGTCGAAGATCCGGATGCCCTCCCAGCCGTCCGACTCCGGCTCGCCGCGCTGGGCGTCGCACTCCGGGCCGACCCGGGCGGAGTCGATCGACAGGAACAGCAGGTTCCCGCTCACCGAGACGTCGTTCTGCTCGCCGGGGCAGAGCACCCGGCTGACCACCGAGGGGTGGGAGGGATCGGAGATGTCGAAGACGCTGAAGCCGTCGAAGTTGCCGACGAACGCGTAGTCGCCCTGGAAGGCCAGGTCGGTGCCCCAGGCCTGGGGCCCGTCGAGCGGGGCGCCGAGCGGCACGTTGGCCAGGTGCGTGACGTTGTCGCTGTGGGTGCCGTCCCCGGAGATCCCGGGGGAGGGGGATTCCGCCGGTTTCTCAGTGGCGCTCGTGCTCTTCTCCGAGGCGGCCGCGGGCGCTGGGGCCTGGGGCGTTGGATCCGCCCCGCATCCGGCCACAAGAAGTAGCGCGGCCAGGCCGAACGCCATGGTCGATCGCACGGTGCCCCCCATTACGTCGGTCCACTTGCCCCATTATTGAAGCTATGCGGAGGATTCGTATGCCGAGTCAGGTTATCGCGGTGATCATGGCGACAGCGGTCCTTGGCGGATGCACGGAGGCGGCACAGCGAGGATCGGCACCGCTCGTCGCGGAGACCGGTGCGCCGGTGATAATCCCGGGCGGCCCCGGCGAGGCGGGCCGTACGGCGCGGCCGGGCGAGCATCTCGGGGAGTCCGAGGCCAGGGTCACGGCGGCCGACGTGAGGTTCGCCGAGGGCATGATCCCGCATCACCGGCAGGCACTGGAGATGGCGGAGCTGGTCCCGGCCAGGTCGTCCTCGCCGGTCCTGCGGAAACTCGCCGAGCGGATCACCGTGGCGCAGCGGCCGGAGATCGCGGCCATGACGTCATGGCTGGAGGCGATCGGCCGGGCGCCGCAGGGGCACGAGGGGCATGACGAGCACGCTGTCACGCTGGAGGAGATGAACCGGCTCAGGGGGGCCAGGGGAGCGGCCTTCGACACGCTCTTCCTGACCCTCATGATCGCTCACCACGAGGCGGCGGTCACGATGGCCGGGCTCCAGCTCCGCGAGGGCGCCGACCGGGCCATGCTGGCCGTCGCCAAGGACGTCGTCTCGGGCCAGGGCATCGAGATCGCCCGGATGCGGCGCCTGCTCAAGCCCGCGGCGTAGGCGGCGGTTCCGTCGAAGGGCGCGGTGAGAGCCGGGTCAGGAGCTCCAGAGCATGTTGCTGAGCTCGGCGTCCAGATCCATGAAGTCGGTCTCGCGACCCGCGGGCACCAGCTCGTACGTCCGGTGCAGGAACTCCGTGAGCGGAGTCAGCGGCACCTCGAACAGCGCCTGTCCGAACGGCGAGGTGAGGCTGATGTGCAGCGTGCGCTCGCCGTCGGCGCGCGCCGGCCACACCTGCACGTCGCCGTCGCCCACCCGCCGCACGATGCCGACGGTCAGCAACTCGCGGGCGAAGATCCACTCGACCGGCTCGTCGTTCCCCACGTGGAAGGCCATTCTGATCGCGTAAGGATCATCGGCCGTGTAGCTGAGTCCGGCAAGCAGGGGGACGGTGGTACGGTCGGGGACCACAAGCCGAAGGCCTAGCTCGGCAGAGACGGTGGCGCTGTTCATCGTCAGCCAAACCTTTTCGTCGTCGGTCCCCTCTTCGGGGCTTTCACTGCTTTCAAGCGGACTTCGCTCCGCATGAGCCATCACGCGGAACAAAGAAACCTGTAGGAAAGATTCCGCCTCTACGCCCTTCTGTAACGCACATCACAGCGCGACATTTGGGCATCTACCGGGCTAAACATCACCAACAGGGCCGTATTTGCAAGGGTTTTGCGTCTCGTTTTGGTCACCGTCGACTCCCTGGCGGGGCGTCTCGGGTGATTCGGGTCGAGCCCGGGTCGTTCGGTGCTTCTATGGATCAGGATGATGCTATGACACCGTAGCCCCCCGTCGGATGCATCCTCAGAGCTTTGCCTCCCGAGTGCGTCATCTCTCAAGATCAAATTTAGTGGCGGACACCGCTTCGCGGGCGCTCCCGGATTGCTGTATGGTTTTCCACGTCGGCACCGCGAGGGGCCGGACAGGGCGGGCGATTAGCTCAGCGGGAGAGCGCTTCGTTCACACCGAAGAGGTCACTGGTTCGATCCCAGTATCGCCCACACTAGCAAGACGCAGGTCAGAGCCCGGCGGTTGACATCAACCGCCGGGCTCTTTCGTTGTTCCGCGATCTTTCGGACGGCCGGGCATCCCGGACGAGTTCCCGGCCCCGCTCGCCGGGTGGGACGGGTTTCCGGCAGGGCGGGTCACGCCCGGCATCCACGCATCGGAATCCGGTCCTGGGGGCGGCTCCGCCTTCCCCGCCGTGCCTGCCCGATGTGTCTCCCGCGCCAAGCTCGCCGCCCGGTTTCGCCGTGCCGGTTTCGTGGTGCCGGTTTCTCCCCGTGCCCCGTGCCCCGAGGCCCGCGGGCGTTCCCTCGCACCGGCTTGAGGGAACCTGCGGGCCCGGAGGCAAGGGATCGCACTCGGGGCTGTAAGGCGAAGTAAGCCGTCCTTCTCGACCCGTTGACGCGGCCGTAGCACGTATGTAACCTTTGGCCAACGCGATGCAAGAATATTGCAAAGTCCTGTTAAATTTTCTCTCTTCTCCGCAACTTCCGGTAGTGATGTGCCGCGCCACACATCCGTCGTATCCCTCCGGAAGAGCCCCCAGGTGACGTCGTTCCCGGCGTCGCATGGGCGCACCCGGCGACCAGCACCCCCCAGCGACGAACGAGACGAGTTTCGCGGACCGCCCCATCGCAGGTCACACCGGTCGGCCCGCCCGCCGGATGTCACGACTCCGAGTCCGCGTCTCGTGAGCGAGGCGCCCGCGCGCCTCGCGCCGCACGGCGGAGGCCCCGGCCTCCCATCCGACCCTGTCGTTCCAGCCGAGAGATAGAGGAACGCGATGAGAAAGCAGTACCTGGCGTTAAGGCTGGTGGCGGCGATGGCCGCGACCAGCCTGCTCGTCCTGGCCGGGGCGGTCTCACCCGCCGCGGCGGCCGGCCCCAACCTCGCGGTGGGTAAGGCGACCTCGTCAAGCAGCACCACCGCCCCCTACGGCGCGGCCAACGTCACCGACGGCAATGCCAACACCTACTGGGAGAGCAGCAACAACGCCTTCCCGCAGTGGCTCCAGGTGGATCTCGGAGCCGTCACCAACGTGGACCAGATCATCCTGAAGCTGCCCCCGGCGGCGGCCTGGGCCACCAGGACGCAGACCCTGTCGGTGCTGGCGGGCACGAGCGCCTCGCCCACCTCCACCATCGTCGGCTCCGCCGGCTACACCTTCAACCCGGCGACCGGCAACACGGTGACGATCAACTTCGCCGCGACCACCGCCCGCTACCTCCGGCTGAACATCACCGCCAACACGGGCTGGCCGGCCGGCCAGGTCTCCGAGTTCGAGGTGTACGGACCCACCGGCTCCGGCGGTGACACGTCGCCGCCGACCACGCCGTCGAACCTGGCCTACACCGAGCCCGGCTCCGGCCAGATCAGGCTGACCTGGAGCGCCTCGTCCGACAACGTGGGCGTGACCGGGTACGACATCTACGCCAACAACGTCCTGCGCGCCAGCGTGGCGGGCAATGTCCTGACCTACACCGACACCCAGCCGGCCACCGCGACGGTGTCCTACTACGTCAAGGCCAGGGACGCGGCGAACAACGAGTCCGGCAACAGCAACACCGTCACCCGTACCGGCAGCACCGGCGGCGGCTCCAACCTGGCCGTCGGCAAGGCGATCACCGCCTCCTCCTCGGTCTTCACCTTCGTGGCCGCCAACGCCAACGACAACAACACGGCGACCTACTGGGAGGGCAACGGCGGCAGCTACCCCAACACGCTGACCGTCAGCCTGGGCGCGAACGCCACCCTCAACTCGGTCGTGCTGAAGCTGAACCCAGACAACGTCTGGGCGACGCGTACCCAGAACATCCAGGTTCTCGGGCGTGAGCAGAGCTCGACCTCCTTCACCAGCCTGGCGGCGGCGGCGAACTACACCTTCAATCCCGCCTCCGGCAACACGGTGACGATCCCGGTCGGCGGCTCCTACGCCGACGTCCAGCTCAAGATCACTTCCAACACCGGCGCCCCCGCCGGTCAGGTCGCCGAGTTCCAGGTCATCGGCACCCCGGCGCCGAACCCGGACCTGACGATCACCGGCCTGACGGCGTCCCCCGCCTCCCCGATCGAGACCGACGCGATCACGCTGTCGGCCACGGTCAAGAACAACGGCAACGCGGCCGCCGGCGCGACGGACGTCAACTTCTACCTGGGCACCACCAAGGTCGGCACCGCCCCGGTCGCCGCGCTGGCCGCGGGGGCCTCCGCCACCGTCTCGGCCGGCATCGGTACCCGTGACGCCGGCAGCTACCCGTTGAGCGCCAAGGTCGACGAGGCCAACAGCGTCATCGAGCAGAACGAGTCGAACAACGACTTCTCCAGCGCCTCCCCGCTCGTGGTCAGGCCCGTCGACACCTCCGACCTGGTCGCGACGACCAGCTGGACCCCGAGCAACCCGGCGAACGGCAACGTCGTCACCTTCTCCGTGGCGATCAAGAACCAGGGCACCGTGGCCTCCGCGGGCGGCGCCCACGGCATCACGCTGACCGTCGCCAACGAGGCGGGGACCGTGGTCCGCACGCTGACCGGCTCCCACACCGGTGTGATCGCCGCGGGCGCCACCACCGGCCCGGTGAACCTGGGCACCTGGACGGCGGCCAACGGCAAGTTCACCGTCAAGACGGTCCTCGCCGACGACGCCAACGAACTGCCGGTCAAGCGGGCCAACAACACGGTCACCCAGCCGTTCTTCGTCGGCCGCGGCGCCAACATGCCGTACGACATGTACGAGGCCGAGGACGCCGTCGTCGGCGGCGGGGCGGCCGTGGTCGGCCCGAGCCGCGACATCGGCACCCTGGCGGGTGAGGCGTCCGGCCGCAGGGCGGTGACGCTGAACACGACGGGCAGCTACGTCGAGTTCACCACCAAGGCCAGCACCAACACCCTCGTCACCCGCTTCTCCATCCCCGACTCGGCGGGCGGCGGCGGCATCGACTCGACGCTCAACGTCTACGTCGACGGCACCTTCCTCAAGGCCATCAACCTGACGTCCAAGTACGCCTGGCTGTACGGCGCGGAGGCGAGCCCGGGCAACTCGCCGGGTGCCGGCACGCCGCGTCACATCTACGACGAGGCCAGCATGATGCTCGGGACCACCGTCCCGGCCGGCAGCAAGATCAAGCTGCAGAAGGACCCCGCCAACACCACGACGTACGCGATCGACTTCATCAACACCGAACAGGTGTCGCCGATCGCCAACCCCGACCCCGCCAGGTACACCGTTCCGGCCGGATTCACCCACCAGGACGTGCAGAACGCGCTCGACAAGGTGCGGATGGACAACACCGGCACCCTCGTCGGCGTCTACCTGCCGCCGGGCACCTACCAGACGGCGAGCAAGTTCCAGGTCTACGGCAAGGCGGTCAAGGTGGTCGGCGCCGGCCCCTGGTACACCCAGTTCCGCGCGCCGTCGAACCAGGACAACACCGACATCGGGTTCCGCGCCGAGGGAACCGCGAACGGCTCGTCCTTCGCCAACTTCGCCTACTTCGGCAACTACACCTCGCGCATCGACGGCCCGGGCAAGGTGTTCGACTTCGCCAACGTCGCGGACGTGGTGATCGACAACATCTGGAACGAGCACATGGTCTGCCTCTACTGGGGCGCCAACACCGACCGCGTGACGATCAAGAACTCCCGCATCCGCAACATGTTCGCCGACGGCATCAACATGACCAACGGCAGCACCGACAACCTCGTCAGCAACAACGAGGCCCGCGCCACCGGTGACGACAGCTTCGCGCTGTTCTCGGCCATCGACGCCGGCGGCGCCGACATGAGGGGCAACGTCTACGAGAACCTGACGTCCATCCTGACCTGGCGGGCCGCCGGCGTCGCGGTCTACGGCGGGTACGACAACGTCTTCAGGAACATCTACATCGCCGACACGCTGGTCTACTCCGGCATCACGATCAGCTCGCTGGACTTCGGTTACCCGATGAACGGCTTCGGCGCCAGCCCGCCCACCCGGTTCGAGAACATCTCGATCGTCCGCGCCGGCGGTCATTTCTGGGGACAGCAGGTCTTCCCGGCGATCTGGGTCTTCTCCGCCTCCAAGGTCTTCCAGGGCATCCGCGTCAGCAACGTGGACATCGTGGACCCGACCTACGGCGGCATCATGTTCCAGACGAACTACGTCGGGGGCCAGCCGCAGTTCCCGGTCAAGGACACCGTGTTCACGAACATCTCGATCACGGGCGCCAAGAAGAGCGGCGACGCCTTCGACGCCAAGTCCGGCTGGGCCATCTGGGCCAACGAGATGCCCGAGCCCGGCCAGGGCCCGGCGGTCGGCTCGGCCACGTTCAACAACCTCCAGATGAGCAACAACTTCCAGAACATCAAGAACACGACGTCGACCTTCACGATCAACGTCAACCCGTAAACCCGTAGCAGGAGCGGGAAGACAGCGCCGGTGCCGCCGGGAGGGACGCCCCTCCCGGCGGCACCTTCGCCGTCCTCCGGCCTTGTGGCCGGTTCGCCCCCGGCTGTCGGGGGTGCCTCGTACAATGACCCGATGTCTTTCCCCGAGAACGACCCCGAGGTGAGCGACGCGTCGCGGGTCCTGCAGCGCGTCTTCGGCTACGACTCGTTCCGGGAGGGCCAGCAGGAGATCATCGATCACGTGGTGGCCGGCGGCGACGCCCTGGTGCTCATGCCGACGGGGGGCGGCAAGTCGCTGTGCTACCAGATCCCCGCGCTCGTGCGGAAGGGCACGGGGGTGGTGATCTCGCCGCTCATCGCGCTCATGCAGGACCAGGTCGACGCCCTGACGGCGCTCGGCGTGCGGGCCGGGTTCCTCAACTCCACTCAGGAGTTCGAGGAGCGTCGCCAGGTCGAGTCGGCCTTCCTCTCCGGTGAGCTGGACCTGCTCTACCTGGCGCCGGAGCGGCTGCGGGTCGATGCGACGCTGCGCCTGCTCGACAGCGGGACGATCTCGCTGTTCGCCATCGACGAGGCGCACTGCGTGGCCCAGTGGGGGCACGACTTCCGGCCCGACTACCTCGCCCTGTCCGCGCTGCACGAGCGCTGGCCCGACGTGCCGCGCGTCGCGCTGACCGCCACGGCCACCAGGGCCACCCACGCCGAGATCGCCTCCAGGCTCAGCCTGGAGGGGGCCCGCCACTTCGTGGCGAGCTTCGACCGGCCCAACATCCAGTACCGCATCGCTCCCAAGAACGAGCCGAAGCGGCAGCTGCTCGACCTGCTCCGCGCCGAGCACGCCGGGGACGCGGGCATCGTCTACTGCCTGTCGCGCAACTCGGTCGAGAAGATCGCCGAGTTCCTGGTGGAGAACGGTATCCAGGCGCTGCCCTACCACGCGGGCCTCGACGCCCGCACCCGCGCCGCCAACCAGGCACGCTTCCTGCGCGAGGACGGCCTCGTCATGGTCGCCACGATCGCGTTCGGCATGGGCATCGACAAGCCCGACGTGCGGTTCGTCGCCCACCTCGACCTGCCCAAGTCCATCGAGGGTTACTACCAGGAGACCGGCAGGGCGGGGCGCGACGGCCTGCCCTCCACCGCCTGGCTCGCCTACGGCCTCCAGGACGTCGTGCAGCAGCGCAAGATGATCGACACCTCGGAGGGTGACGACGCCCACCGTCGCCGCCTGGCCACCCACCTGGACGCCATGCTCGCCCTGTGCGAGGCGGTCGAGTGCCGCCGCGTGCTGCTGCTCGCCTACTTCGGCCAGCAGGCCGCCGCCTGCGGCAACTGTGACACCTGCCTGTCGCCGCCCGAGTCCTGGGACGGCACGGTCGCCGCGCAGAAGGTCCTGTCGACGGTGTTCCGGCTGATGCGCGAGCGCCGCCAGAAGTTCGGCGCGGGCCAGATCATCGACATCCTGCTCGGGAAGAAGACGGCCAAGGTCATCCAGCACGACCACGACGGCCTGACGGTGTTCGGCATCGGCACGGAGCTGGGCGAGGCCGAGTGGCGTGGCGTGGTGCGCCAGCTGCTGGCGCAGGGGCTGCTGGCCGTCGAGGGGGACTACGGCACGCTGGTGCTGACCGAGGCGAGCGCGGAGGTGCTGGGGCGCCGGCGCCAGGTCCCGCTGCGGCGCGAGCCTACGATGGCGGCCCGGCCCGCCAAGGCCGCGAAGACCTCCTCCTCGCGCCGGGCCGAGCCCGTCGAGCTGCCCGAGGAGGCGGTGCCGGTGTTCGAGCTGCTCCGCGCCTGGCGCGGAGCCACCGCGAAGGAGCAGGGGGTGCCCGCGTACGTGATCTTCCATGACGCGACCCTGCGCGAGATCGCGACCCGGTCCCCCTCGTCCCTGGCCGAGCTGGGTACGGTGAGCGGGGTCGGGGAGAACAAGCTGGCCAAGTACGGCCAGCAGGTCCTCGACACCCTCGCCGGTACCGGCTCCGGCCCCGATTCCGCGGGAAGCGAGGAAGGTCTCCTGGCCTTCCCCTGAGGTAGAATCGGGCGGAATCCGGGCCTCAGCGCCCCAATGACACGCAGGTAGGGGCCTGGAGGCTGTCGTCCACCTCCGGGCTCCTCGCGTTGACGGCCCCCCGCGGCTGCGGACTCCCGAAAGAGGACGATCGTTGCCTGACAGAAGGAACGACCCCGTGGTGGTCGTCGGGCTCGGCCGCTTCGGCGGTTCCCTCGCACTCGAGCTCTCCCGGCGGGGAACCGAGGTGCTGGCCATCGACAGCCGCCCCAAGGTGGTGCAGAGCCTGGCGGGGAAGCTCACCCACGTCGTCGTCGCAGACTCCACGGACATCGAGGCGCTGCGCCAGATCGGAGTGCCCGACTTCTACCGGGCGGTGGTCGCCATCGGCACCGACCTGGAGTCCAGCATCCTCACCACCTCCCTGCTCGTCGAACTGGAGATCGAGGACGTCTGGGCCAAGGCGATCAGCCGTGAGCACGGCCGCATCCTGGAGCGGGTCGGCGCCCACCACGTGATCCTCCCCGAGCACGACATGGGGGAGCGGCTGGCCCACCTGCTCAACGGGCGGATGCTCGACTACATGGAGGTGGACGGCGACTACGCGGTGGTCAAGACCCGGCCGCCTCGCGAGTACGTCGGCGTGCCCCTGGGCGAGTCCAACCTGCGGCGCAAGTACGGCGTGACGGTGGTCTGCGTCAAGGGCCAGTACGACGAGTTCACCTACGCCGACTCCGGAACGGTGCTGAGCTACGGCGACGTGATCGTCATCGCGGGCAAGATAGAGCAGGTGGAGCGGTTCACCGAACTCCCGTGACCGCCCCCGCCGTGTGGCCCGCGTGCCGGTATATCCGGGTGTGGTCGCCGTCGTCGATCTACACTGGGCGGAACCACTAGAACGGAGTTCGGTAGCGATGCGATTCGGACTGTTGCTCAACGAACCCAAAGAGCCGGACGTGCTCGGCAAGCTGCGGGAGCGCATCGCCCGCGCGGCCGACGACGGCTTCTCCTCCGCCTGGATGTCCCACATCTTCGGCCTCGACGCGCTGACCGCGCTCGCCGTGGCCGGAAACCAGGTGCCCGGGATCGAACTCGGCACCGCCGTCGTCCCGACCTACCCGCGCCACCCGGCGGCCCTCGCCCAGCAGGCGCTCACGGTCAACGCCGCCCTCGACGGGCGGCTCACGCTCGGCATCGGGCTCTCGCACCAGCTGGTGATCGAGAGCATGTACGGCATCGGCTTCGAGCGGCCCGCCCGGCACATGCGCGAGTACCTGTCGATCCTGATGCCGCTGGTACGCGGGGAGAACGCGTCCTTCCAGGGGGAGACCCTCACCGGACAGCTCGGGCTGAGCACACCGGGACCGAGGGACATGCCCGTGCTCATCGCCGCGCTGGCCCCCAGGATGCTCAGGCTGGCCGGGGAGATGGCCGACGGCACCGTGCTGTGGATGACCGGTCCCCGGACCGTGGCCGAGCATGTGGCGCCCGCCGTCACCGAGGCCGCGCGGGCCGCGGGGCGCCCCGGGCCGAGGATCGTGTGCGCGCTGCCCATCTGCGTCACCGACGACGCCGAGGCGGCCAGGGCGCTGGCCGCGGAGCGGTTCGAGATCTACGGCCAGCTGCCGTCCTACCGGGCGATGCTGGATCGGGAGGGGGCCGCGGGCCCGGCCGACGTGGCGATCGTCGGAGACGAGGACGAGGTGTCGGCGCGGATCGAGGCGCTCGCCAAGGCGGGGGTCACCGACTTCGTCGCCGCCGAGTACTCTCCCGGCACCCGGACGAGGGAGTTCCTCAAGAGCCTTCTCTGACGCGTCGCCCCCGCACCCGCCCCGCTCAGACGCCGAAGGCGCTCAGGGCCGCCCAGGCCGTGCCGGCACCGGTCACGGCCCCGGCGGCGACCTGGGCGGGGGTGTGGTGGGTGAGCCGGACCCGCGCCCAGCACACCGTCGCCACCACCAGCGCGCCCACGACCAGGGTGGGCGCCGCGGGCAGCACGTGGGCCAGCACCACCACGGTGCCCGCGGACACGGCCGCGTGGAAGGAGATCTTCCACTTGAGAGTGATCGGGACCGTCACCGCGAGCGCGGCCAGCATCGCGGTGACCGTGGCCACCAGCAGACGCGGCGCGCCGAGGGAGATCAGCAGCACCAGCGCGACGACCACCGCCGCGACCGCCACCAGCAGCGGCCTGGTCCGGCTCGCCCGGTCGACCAGATGGTGGGAGTCCAGGCGTCCGGAACGGACCCCGGCCAGGATCACCAGGGCGGGAATGCCGCCGCACAGGGCTGAGGCCACCAGGCCCCATGCCCCGCCCCGCCACCCGTCGGCCACCAGGCCGACGACCGGGGGCAGCCCGATGACCAGCACCTGCGGCGCGAACAGCCCCGTCAGCCACCGGGCCGCCGCCGTCGCGCCGCTCCCGTCGTCCGCCATCTCCTGACCGGTCATCTGAATCCTTCCAGCGCCAGGACCTCGGTCCCGAGATCCGGGCAGGAGGCCGGAGGCGCCCGCATCGGGGTGAGGTCCGTGAAAGGCCACCCTGCCAGCCGGGAGACCCGGGGACGAGCATCCGCGGGCCCCACGGCCTCCGGAACACCCCCGCGAGCGCGGCGGCGTGCCGCTGATCAGTCGTTGGCGTGCAGGATGCTGTTGAGCTCCACGCCCGTCCCCTGGCGGGGCACGACCTCGACGGCTCCCGAGGTGGAGTTGCGGCGGAACAGCAGGCCGGAGGCGCCGGAGAGCTCGGCCGCCTTGACCACCTGACCCTCGGGCAGGGCCACCTTGGTCCCGGCGGTGACGTAGAGGCCCGCCTCCACGACGCAGTCGTCACCGAGGGAGATGCCGATGCCGCTGTTGGCGCCCAGCAGGCAGCGCTGCCCGATGGAGATGACCTGCTTGCCGCCGCCGGACAGGGTGCCCATGATCGAGGCGCCGCCGCCGACGTCGGAGCCGTCGCCCACGACGACGCCCGCCGAGATACGGCCCTCGACCATGGAGCCGCCGAGCGTCCCGGCGTTGAAGTTGACGAAACCCTCGTGCATCACGGTCGTGCCGCTCGCCAGGTGCGCGCCGAGACGGACCCGGTCGGCCTCGGCGATCCGGACGCCGCTGGGCACCACGTAGTCGACCATCCTGGGGAACTTGTCCACGCCGTAGACGGTCACCTGGCCGCGGGCGCGCAGGCGGAGCCGTACCCGCTCGAAGCCCTCGACGGCGCACGGACCGTGGTTGGTCCACACCACGTTGCCGAGCAGGCCGAACAGCCCGTCCAGGTTCAGGCCGTGCGGCTGGACGAGGCGTGCCGACAGCAGGTGCAGGCGCAGGTAGACGTCGTAGGTGTCGGCCGGGGCCTCCGACAGCTTGGTGATCTGAGTCCGCACCGCGACCACCTCCACGCCGCGGTCCTCGTCCACGCCGAGCAGCGCGGCGACCTCGGAGCCGAGCTCCTGGGCGGCCTCCTGCGCGCTCAGCCGGCTGGTGCCCGGAGCGGAGGGCTCGCCCAGCTGCGGGGACGGGAACCACGTGTCGAGCACGGTCCCGCCGGAAGTTATGGTCGCGATGCCGGTCGCGTACGCGCCGGAGATCTGAGCTGCTGCGTTCACACCGACCAAGCCTAGCCAAAGCGGTCGCAACGGCAGTATGCCGAGGGAGCGTCGGGCGTGTGCCCGCGGTGCCCGCCGGTTAGCGTGGCCGCCATGCTGCAGGGGATCGACGTGTCGAACTGGCAGGGCGCCGTCAACTGGGGCGCGCAGGCGAAGGGCGGGGTCTCCTTCGCCTTCGCCAAGGCGAGCGAGGGGAGCACCTTCACCGACAAGTGGTTCGGCACCAACTGGAACGGCATGCGCGAGAGCTGGATCGTCTGCGGCGCCTACCACTTCGCCCGCCCCGCGGGCGACCCCGAGGTGCAGGCGGTGCACTTCCTGAAGATCGTGCAGCGGGCCGGAGGGCTGCGCAGGGGCGATCTGCTCGCCCTCGACCTGGAGACCAACGACCACCTGCCCGCCGCCAGGGTGGCGCGGTTCGCCCGCAGCTGGTGTCAGGCGATCATCGCGCTGGCCGGGGTGAAGCCGGTGGTCTACACGTTCCAGGCGTTCGCGCAGAACGGCAACTGCGCCGGGCTGGAGACCTACCCGCTGTGGATCGCCGCGCCCGACGCGCCCCGGGGCAGGCCGCAGGTGCCCAGCCCGTGGCGGAGGTGGACCATTCACCAGCACTCGCACAAGCCGCTGGATCGCAACGTCTTTCGCGGGACCCGGGCCGAGCTGACCTCGCTGGGCTACCGCCGGAGCCGCGACGCCTGAGAAATCGCGTCGCCGACACCGGTAGCATCGATTTCGGACCATCCATCGACGTCTCCCAGGGAGCAACCGTGTCGGCCGTGCCAGAACTTCGTATCACCCTCGCCGGAGCCGCGCGTGTGGTGGCGGGAGGCACGACGTACGGGGAGGCGCTGGAGGCGGACGGCCGCTCCGTGGTCGCCGCCCGCGTGGGCGGCGAGCTGAAGGACCTCGCGGCCCCGGTGGCCGAGGGCGACGTGATCGAACCGGTCGAGGCGGCCAGCCCCGACGGGCGCGCCATCGTCCGCCACTCCACCGCGCACGTCATGGCCCAGGCCGTTCAGGAGATCTTCCCCGAGGCCAGGCTGGGCATCGGCCCGCCGGTCGAGAACGGTTTCTACTACGACTTCGACGTCAAGAACCCCTTCACCCCCGACGACCTCAAGCGCATCGAGAAGCGCATGCGCGAGATCGTCAAGCAGGGCCAGCTCTTCTCCCGCAGGCCCGTCTCCGACGACCAGGCGGCCGAGGAACTCGCCGCCGAGCCGTACAAGCTGGAGCTGATCGGCCTCAAGGGCGGGGTCGCCGACGAGGAGAGCGTCGAGGTGGGCGGTGCCGAGCTCACCATCTACGACAACCTCGACCCCAAGACCGGCGAGCTGTGCTGGAAGGACCTGTGCCGCGGCCCCCACGTGCCGACCACCCGGTCCATCCCGGCGTTCAAGCTGATGCGCACCGGCGGCGCCTACTGGCGGGGCAGCGAGAAGAACCCGCAGCTCCAGCGGATCTACGGCACCGCCTGGGAGTCGCGCGAGAAGCAGGACGAGTACCTCCACCTGCTGGAGGAGGCCGAGAAGCGGGATCACCGCAAGCTGGGCGCCGAGCTCGACCTGTTCTCCTTCCCCGACGAGCTGGGCTCCGGCCTGCCGGTCTTCCACCCCAAGGGCGGCGTGATCCGCCGCGTCATGGAGGACTACTCGCGCAAGCGGCACGAGGAGGCGGGCTACTCCTTCGTCAACACCCCGCACATCACCAAGAGCAAGCTCTACGAGATCTCCGGCCACCTCGACTGGTACAAGGACGGGATGTTCCCGGCCATGGAGCTGGAGGGGGCGGAGTACTACCTCAAGCCGATGAACTGCCCGATGCACAACCTGATCTTCAGGTCCCGCGGGCGTTCCTACCGGGAGCTGCCGCTGCGGCTGTTCGAGTTCGGCACGGTCTACCGCTACGAGAAGTCCGGCGTCATCCACGGCCTGACCCGCGTGCGCGGCATGACGCAGGACGACGCGCACATCTACTGCACTCACGAGCAGATGCGCGACGAGCTCAAGTCGCTGCTGCGCTTCGTGCTCGACCTGCTCCGCGACTACGGGCTCGACGACTTCTACCTGGAGCTGTCGACCAAGGACCCGGAGAAGTTCGTCGGCCCCGACGAGGTGTGGGAGGAGGCGACCGAGACGCTGCGCGAGGTCGCCGAGTCCGAGAAGCTGGAGCTCGTCCTCGACCCCGGGGGCGCCGCCTTCTACGGTCCGAAGATCTCCGTTCAGGCCCGCGACGCCATCGGCCGCACCTGGCAGATGTCGACCATCCAGCTGGACTTCAACCTGCCCGAGCTCTTCGAGCTCGAGTACCAGGCCGCGGACGGCACCCGGCAGCGTCCCGTCAAGATCCACCGGGCGCTGTTCGGCTCGATCGAGCGCTTCTTCGGCGTCCTGGTCGAGCACTACGCGGGCGCGTTCCCTCCCTGGCTCGCGCCGGTCCAGGTGGTCGGCATCCCGATCGCCGAGGCACACGTGCCCTACCTTCAGGACGTCGCCAAGAAGGCCCGCGAGCGGGGCATCAGGATCGAGGTCGACGCCTCCGACGACCGGATGCAGAAGAAGATCCGCAACGCGCAGAAGTCCAAGGTGCCCTTCATGCTCCTGGCGGGCGACGACGACATCGCCAACGGCGCTGTCTCCTTCCGCTTCCGCAACGGCGAGCAGAAGAACGGGGTCCCGGTCGACGAGGCGATCACCGAGATCGTCGACGCGATCGAGCGCCGTCTCCAGGTCTGAGCCTTCTCCGAGGCGTTCCGGGTCCGGCTTCCCCTCGGGGGCCGGACCCGTTCCTTTGGCGGGGCCAGGCCCCGCCAGGCGTCCCTAGTCGTGCTTCGCGGGCTCGGCGGGTGCCTCGGGCCGGATCTCGCCCGGCAGGCGGACGTCCTCCACGTCGACGTTGACCTCGACGACCCGCATGCCGAGCATCCGGCTGATGGTCCGGGCCACGTTGGTCTTCACCTCGTTGGCCACGTCCATCACCACGTGCCCGTACTCCGCCACGATCGACACGTCCACCGCGGCCGTACGGTCCTGCACATGGGCGCTGACGCCCCGGGGGCCGCGCCTGGCACCGATGCCGGCCCGCTCACGCACCGGCTCCACCGCGTGGGCGGTTTCGCCCCCCAGCTCTGCGACGCCCGTGACCTCAAGGGTGGCGAGGGCCGCGACCTTCTCCACCACCTCGTCCGCCACCTTGATCCGGCCCTTCACCACGGCCGAGGACACCGGGATGACCGGGGCCGGGGGAGTCAGCGGAGAGACGGGAGACACGATCGCCGTCACGGCCGGGGAAGGGGAGGGCACCTCGTCCGGTGCCGGGGTGATCGTCTCGACCACCGCCAGGACGGGCTCGCTCGTGGAGGATGCCGGCGGCTCCGTGTCGGCGGACAGGGACAGGCTGAGGGAGAACGGGCGGGTGGGCCTGCCGCCGGTCTCGGCGGGAGACACGGTCTCCTCGGTCGGCTCCTCGACGGAGACGTCGGTCATGGGTACTCCTCGACTGTCGGTGGTCTTGCTGGGGGATTCTGCCGGAAATTTGCGGCATTCGTCCGTTAATACGGTGAGATATAGATCGGGATCCCGTCCAGCCGCCGGATACCGGCCGATTCCGGTGCCCCGGCGGGGGAGGCGCCAGACCGAGGGAATCGGCTTGGCAATATGCTGGCGACCATGAGCAACGAGCCGGAGGCGCAGTACGGAGCGGGAACACCGGACGCGTTCCAGAGACTCTGGACTCCGCACCGGATGGCCTACATCAAGGGGGCCAGCAAACCGACGGGTTCGGGTCCCGAGGACGGCTGCCCGTTCTGCGAGATCCCCCAGATGAGCGACGAGGACGGCCTGATCGTCGCCCGAGGTGACGCGGTCTTCGCGCTGCTCAACCTCTACCCGTACAACTCCGGCCATCTGATGGTCTGCCCCTACCGCCACGTGCCGGACTACGCGGACCTGGACGAGACCGAGACCACCGAGCTCGCCGACTTCACCAAACGGGCGCTGGTCGCCCTGCGCAAGGCCAGCGGCGCGCAGGGTTTCAACGTGGGCATGAACCTGGGAGGTGTGGCGGGCGCCGGGATCGCCGCCCACCTTCACCAGCACGTGGTGCCCCGCTGGGGCGGCGACACCAACTTCATGCCCGTCGTCGGCCAGACCAGGGTGCTTCCTCAGCTGCTGCGTGACACAAGGGAACTGCTCGCCGGCTCCTGGCCCGCCTCGTCGTAGCGCGAGGCTCCGCCCAAGGTCCTGATGCCCGCCGACAGTGTCAGCGGCACGGCGAGCGCCAGTGCCATGGAGAGCACCGCGGCGCCCGAGTCGTTGACCAGCATGCCGACCACCCCGCTGACCAGGGTGCCGATCAACCCGGCCCGCAGCGCGGGGGAGTGCGCGAACGCGGCGGGCAGCACTCCCGCGGTCGCCTGCTCCGGCCGTAGCAGCGCGTAGACGAGGAACGCCGTCGCGGCGATCACGACCGGCATCAGGTTGGGGCTGAGCAGCGTGCCCAGCATCGCGCCGAGCTTGCGGCCGATCACCTCGGTGGCCTCGCCGGTGAGCACCTGGCCGACGAAGCGCCCCAGGTGCGTCTGGAAAGCAGGCGGGCGCAGGTAGTCGAGGTAGGCGATGCCCATCACGGTGACGCCGCCCGCCACGCAGAACGCGCCCAGCTTGACGATCGAGACCCGCCTGCCCGCGATCAGCAGCGCGGTCACCGCGATCCCCGGTACGAACGCGATCACGCCGCCGAAGTCGCTGCCCACGCCCGGCCAGCCGCCCAGGATCATCGCGAAGCCGCCCAGCACCGCCACGGCGGTGACCGCCGCACCCGTGTGGCCTCCGCGCGTCAGCCGGTGCGCGATCGTGGCGGTCAGCAGCAGCACCGAGGTGGCGAAGAGCGCGAACGGGATGTTGCCCAGGCCGTAGTAGCGGGCCCCGACCACGGCGCTGTAGCCCATCACGCTGTTGAGCTGCAGGGTCGTCCCGGTCAGCAGGTCGCCCGCGAGCACCGCCGCGGTCACCCCCGCCACCACCGCCGGTGGTCCGAGCGGTGCGCGCCGCCATGGCCCCGCCAGCGCCAGCGTGGCCAGCAGCAGGGTGCATCCGGCGATCCCGCCGACCAGCGCGAGCAGCGGTGTACGCGCGTCCTGCCAGGGGGTGAGGTTCACCAGGTACGTCGAGGCGGGCACCGAGGCCAGTGCCACCGCGGCCACGCGCATGCGCCTCAGCCCGCGCCCGCGGCGCAGCAGCAGGAACGCGGTCAGGTAGAAGGCGACCTGCAGCACGGCGACCGAGGTGAAGAAGACGCCGCCCACGTTCCTGATCGTCTGCCCGGCCACGTCGGCCCTCTCCAGGTCGGCCCGTGCGGCCTCGGTGGTGCCGGTCCGCCTCTCGCTCGCCTGCCAGGGGAGCCCGACCATGCCCGGCGGTGCCTCGACGCCGGTCAGGGAGAGCACCGTCGCGGTGACGTCCGGCAGGATCGTGATGTCGTCGCGGTGGGTGGAGGCCGCTCCCAGGAAGCGGCCGGAGAGGTCTCCGTCGCGCATCATGGCAACCCGAAGGTGCGGGTCGGCGCCGTGGTCGGACAGGCCCGCCAGCAGCACGCGCGCATCCTTGGGCAGCACGCTCAGCACCGCTCCGGCCTTGGCGTCGGCCAGGCGCAGCGCCGCCGCCCGCTGCTGCAGGGTGAGCCGCTCCTCGACCTTGGGCAGCCGTCCGTCGGTGATGTAGGGCCTGATCAGATCGTCGATGTCGACGGCGATCACACGACACCTGGTGAGCACGCCCGAGCGGATCTGCGCGGGGGAGGGAGCGTACACGTCGACCCTGCCCGATCTGTCGGCCAGTGCCAGCGCGGCCCCCGGGCCGATCGCCAGCGTGCACTCCCCGGCGGCGTGCACGGCCTCGCCGAGGGCGCCCGCGTTGCGCTGCCCGGCGACGTCGCGCAGGTATCCGTAGCCGGGGATGACGGCACCCGTTTTGTCGGCCTCGGGCAGCGGGGGAAGCCCGCAGCCGTAGCCGACCGCGGACCTCACCCCGGCCGAGATCGTCAGCCAGCCGTCATAGGGACAGGTCACCCGGCCCACCGCGCGGACCGACAGCGAGCCGATCGCGCTCTGCGTGGCCAGCCGCCACAGATTCGGGGTGCCGCCGGGGCTGAGGTCGCTCCACTGCAGGCCAGGAATGCCGATCAGCACCACCCGTCCGTCCACCCGCGTGGCGGACTGCGCGACACCTGGCCACAGCAATCCCAGGACCAGCGCAAACGCGAAAAGCGTCCGCTTCACCGACGACCTCCCCTTTAGCTTCTGCCAGGTGCTCGCACCGTAGGGGAAGATCGTGTCACGGGTCCAGCGAATCCGGGGGTGGCCGGGGGCGCGGCGAGTCCGGAGGCAGGCCGCGGGGTACCCGGGCGCTCACCGCCGCGCCCTGCCCGCCCCACGGCGCGCCCACGCCGGCACGGACGCGTGTCCGAGAGGGCGTGGGCGTGTCCGGTCAGCTCCCGGTGGGGGCGCTCTCGTTCTGCAGGCGGTCCAGGGCGGTGACCAGGTAGGTGCCGCCGCCCGTCGTGGTGAAGGTCTGGCGGTCGCCGTTCACCGCGGGCACGACCGCGACCAGGTTGCGGGCGTCGGCGGTGGCGCACTCGCCTGGCTTGCCGGAGGCGATCCGGTAGACCGCGTACGAGCGGGCCTCCGGGGAGCTCTTCCAGCTGAGCGAGGTGCCCTGGAGCCGCAGGTCCGCGGGCTTGGCCGGGGCCTGCCCGCCGCGGTCCTTGATCAGCGGCAGCAGCGCCGGGCGCGGGTAGTGGCTCTTGACGATGCGGTCCAGCACCCCCAGAGGGTCGGTGGACAGCTGCTTGGCGCTGAAGTAGACGTCGCCGGAGACCTGCTTGTGCTTGCGGTTCTGAGTGAGGTGGGAGGGCAGCTCGCCGGGCCTGGTCCAGGCGGGGGTGTCGGTGGCGCCGACCCGGTACAGGGCCTGGCCGATGTAGAGGTGCACGTCGGTGCCCTTGACCTCGTTCGCCCACCAGGGCATCAGCACGTCGTAGTCGGCGGCCTTGAAGCCGCGCGGCCAGTAGAGCTGCGGTATGACGTAGTCGACGGTGCCCTTGCGGATCCAGTGGCGGGCATCGGCGTAGATGGAGTCGTACGCCGACATGCCGCCGGTGGCCGAGCCGGTGGGGTCCTCGGACTTGTTGCGCCAGATCCCGAACGGGCTGACGCCGAACTTCACGCTGTTCCTGACCTCGTGCACCGCCCTGTCGACCTGCGCGATCAGTTTGTTGACGTTGGCGCGGCGCCAGTCGGCGAGCTTGGCGCCCTTGCCGTACTTGGCGAAGGCTGCGTCGTCGGCGAACCTCGCGTTCCCGGAGGGATAGGGGTAGAAGTAGTCGTCGAAGTGGACCCCGTCGACGTCGTAGCGGGTCACCACGTCCTTGACGACCTTGGTGACGTGATCGCGGACCGCGGGCAGGCCGGGGTTGTAGTAGGCCTGGCCGCCGTGCTTGACGATCCACTCGGGGTGGACCCGGGCGGGGTGGTTCGCGGGCAGCCTGGACAGGTCGCCGTCGGGGGAGGCGCGGTAGGGGTTGAACCACGCGTGGAACTCCAGGCCGCGCCGATGGGCCTCGGCGACGAGGAAGGGCAGCGGGTCCCAGCCGGGGTCCTTGCCCGCGGTGCCGGTCAGATACTGCGACCACGGCTCCAGGTTCGACCTGTACAGCGCGTCGGAGGCCGGGCGGATCTGGACGAACACCGCGTTGAACCGCCGCTTGACCGCGTTGTCGAGGATCCTGACGTACTCCGCCTGCTGCCGGGCGGCGGACAGACCGGTCCGCGAGGGCCAGTCGATGTTCTTGACCGTGGCGATCCACACCCCGCGCAACTGCCGCTTGGGGTACCTCACATCCACCGGGCACTGTGCCGAGGTGGAGGTCGTCGCTCCCGCCGTTTCGGCCGAGACCGCCGAGCTCTTGGCGCCCTTGGGCCGGGCCGGCGCGGTGTCGGGGCCGAAGGTGTATGCGGCACCCGTGGTCAGAACGGCGAGGGCGGCAGCGGCCAGAAGAGGGCGTCCGTTTCGCATGGTTCCCAAGTCTGGCACCTGGACCGGTGTGCTCTGGCCGGAAAAAAGAAATCGTTCCGTGATGATTTTGTTATGCGAGTGCGTGCTGGGAGGCGTGTGTCCGATGGGGTGTGTCCACCTGGTGGCGACGTGCCGCCGGGCACACGCCTCATCGCCCGATCAGCCGGTGACCTTCTCCACCAGATGTGACGGGAGCGGCTCGTAGCGCAGGAAGACCCGCTGGAACGTCCCCGTGCCGTGTGACATGGATCTCAGATCGATCGAGTACCGGGTGATCTCCAGCTCGGGCACCTCGGCCCTGACCAGGGTACGTCCCACCCCCACCGGCTCCGTGCCGAGCACGCGGCCCCTGCGCGAGGACAGGTCGGACATCACCGCGCCCACGTGCTCGTCGGAGACCAGCACGGACACCTCGTCGACAGGTTCGAGCAGCAGCGTGGGCACCTTGGTCGCGGCCTCCTTCAGCGCGAGCGCCCCGGCGATCTGGAAGGCCATGTCGGAGGAGTCGACCGAGTGGGCCTTGCCGTCGTACAGCGTCACCCGCACGTCCACCATGGGGTAGCCGGCGAGGACCCCGCGCTGCATCTGGGTGCGTACGCCCTTCTCCACCGATGGGATGAACTGGCGCGGCACCACGCCGCCGACGATCTTGTCCACGAACTCGAAGCCGCCGCCGGACGGCAGGGGCTCGACCTCCAGGTGGCAGACGGCGAACTGGCCGTGGCCGCCGGTCTGCTTGACGTTGCGGCCCAGGGCCTGGCAGCGGCCGCCGAAGGTCTCCCTGAGCGGCACCCGCAGCTCGATCTTCTCCACCTCCACACCGTGCCGCCTGCTCAGCCGCTCCAGCAGCACGTCGGTGTGGGCCTCGCCCATACACCACAGCACGAGCTGGCGGGTCTCGGGGTTGTGCTCCAGCCGGAGTGTCGGGTCCTCGGCGACCAGCCGCTGCAGCGCCTGGCTCAGCTTGTCGTCATCGGCCTTGGACTTGGGCTGGATCGCCACCGGCAGCAGCGGCTCCGGCATCGTCCAGGCCTTCATCACCAGCGGGTTCTCCCGGTCCGACAGGGTGTCGCCGGTCTCCGCGCGTGACAGTTTGGCCACCGCCGCGATGTCCCCGGCCACGCACTTGGCGGTCGTCCGCTGGAGCTTGCCCAGCGGCGAGGAGAGCGCCCCGATGCGCTCGTCCACGTCGTGGTCCTCATGCCCGCGGTCGGCCAGGCCGTGCCCCGAGACGTGCACCGTCATGTCGGGGCGCAGCGTGCCGGAGAAGACCCGCACCAGGCTGATCCGGCCCACGTACGGATCGCTGGTCGTCTTGACGATCTCCGCGACCAGCGGCCCGTCGGGGTCACAGGTGATACCGGCGACGGGCCGGCCGTCGATCGAGGTGATCTCCGGCATCGGGTGCTCGGGTGGCGATGGGAACCCCTGGGTGATGAGCTCCAGGACCTCCAGCGCGCCCACGCCGGTCCCCGCGGCCAGCACCGGGTAGAAGCCGCCGCGCGCGACGGCCTTCTCCAGGTCCCCGATGAGGGCCTTGGTGTCGATCTCCTCGCCGGAGAGGTAACGGTCCATCAGGGACTCGTCCTCGCTCTCCTGGATGATGCCCTCGATCAGGGTGCCCCGGTAGATCTCGATCTGGTCGGCGTAGGCCGGGCCTGGGGAGTTCTCCGTCCTGGTGCCGGTCGCGTAGTTGTAGAACTTCTGGCTCAGCAGCCCGATCAGGCCGTTCACCCTGCCGTTGGTCACCACCGGCAGGTACAGCGGCGAGACGCCGTCGCCGAAGGCCTCCTGGCAGGCGGCGAGGACGTCCTCGAAGTTCGCCCGCTGGTGGTCGATCTTGGTGATCACGACCGCGCGGGGCATCCCGACCGCCGCGCACTCCTCCCAGAGCATCCTGGTCAGGCCGTCCACGCCCTCGACGGCCGAGACGACGAACAGCGCCGCGTCGGCCGCGCGCAACCCGGCGCGCAGGTCGCCGGCGAAGTCGGCGTAGCCGGGCGTGTCCAGCAGGTTGATCTTGATGTCGTTGTGGATCACGGGGGCCACGGTGAGATTCACCGAGCGCTGCTGGCGCACCTCGACCTCGTCGAAGTCGCTGGCCGTCGTGCCGTCCTCGACCCGGCCGGGCCGCTGGATGGTCTTGGTCGCGGCCAGCAACGCCTCCACGAGCGTTGTCTTCCCGGCACCGGAATGGCCGACCAGCACGACGTTTCTTATCTTGTCCGGCTGATCGACCGTGGGTGCCCTCCCCGCGGCTCCCGCTGTTCCGCCGGTTGCTCTCTCCGCCACATCGCCTCCCGCGTCGTTGCCGAAGGGGCGCGGCCTGGTGGGGCCCACCCCCGGGATCCGCTGCCGCGTCCATACACCGCATGGACGCGGTGTGTTCACCAAATACCCATGTGGCGAATATCACAAGAGGGGTGGGGCGATCCTATTGCGAGCGGGAAGTCTGATCGCTAGGTGTCCGAGCCTCCTCCGGAGAGCTCTCGCCGTGACGGCAACGCCTTGTCACACGGCTCGCCGATGCGCGCTCTCAGGCCGGGTGGCCTACGATCGGAGCGCGATGCTGAAACTTCTGCGCCCCGCCGTCACCCGAGTCTTGACCCCGCTGGGCAGGGCACTCACCCGCCGCGGGATCAGCCCCAACGCGGTCACCGCCGTGGGCACGCTCGGCACCGTCGCCGCCGCGCTGTTCTTCTACCCCCGGGGCCAGCTGTTCGTGGGCACGATGGTGATCACCTTCTTCGTGCTGGCCGACCTCCTCGACGGGGTCATGGCCAGGATGACGGGCGTGGGAAGCACCTGGGGCGCCTTCCTCGACTCCACGCTCGACAGGGTCGGCGACGCGGGAATCTTCTCCGGGCTGGTGTTCTGGTTCATCGTGAGCGATCAGCGGACGCTGGCGGGGGTCGCGCTGTTCTGCCTGGTCGCCGGAGCGGTGGTGTCCTACGTCAAGGCCAGGGCGGAGGCGCTGGGCATGACATGCGACGTCGGTCTCGCCGAGCGGCCGGAGCGCCTGGTGGTGGGTCTGGTCTCGGCCGGCCTCGGCGGCCTCGGTGTGCCGTACATCCTGGCCGCGGGGCTCTGGCTGCTCGCCGCGGCCAGTGCGGTCACGGTCGGCCAGCGCCTGCTGCACGTGCGCCGGCAGGCCGTCTCCACCTCGCCCCGGCCCCTCCGCTGATCGGAAAATCGATGACAGACAAGCCCTCCCCCCAGGACCGTCTCGTCGCGGCCGCGTTCGGCGCCGGATGGAGGATCGTGCCCCGCCTGCCCGAGCGGCTCACCGCCTGGGCCTTCCGCGCCGCCGCCGACCGGCTGTGGAGGCACCGGGGAAAGTCGGTGCTCAGGCTGGAGGCCAACCTCGCCAGGGTCAAGGGCACCTCGCCGGGCGACCCGGCGATCCGGGAGCTCAGCCGCGACGGCATGCGCTCCTACTTCCGCTACTTCCACGAGGTTTTCCGGCTGCCCTCGATCCCCGTCGCCGAACTCGTCTCCCGGATGCACGTGATCGGGGCGGAGCCCGTCTACGACAACCTCGCCGCCGGGCGCGGCGTGGTCCTCGCCCTGCCGCACATGGGCAACTGGGACCAGGCGGGCGCCTGGTTCGCCGGGACGGGACATCCCTTCACCACGGTCGCCGAGCGGCTCAAACCCGAGTCGCTGTTCCATCGCTACACCGCCTTCCGCGAGGGGCTGGGCATGGAGGTGCTGCCGCTCACCGGTGGTGACGGTCACACCTTCGGCACCCTGGCGCAGCGCCTGCGCGCCGGGCTCCCGGTCGCCCTGCCCGCCGAGCGCGACCTGACCGCGAACGGTGTCGAGGTGCAGTTCTTCGGCTCGGCCACGCGGATGCCCGCCGGCCCCGGCCTGCTGGCCGTGCACACCGGGGCCGCCCTCATCCCGGCGATCCCCTACTTCCAGGGGACCGGCTGGGGCCTGCAGTTCCACGAGGAGGTCGCGGTCCCGGCCGAGGGCACCAGGAAGGAGAAGGTGGCCGTCGTCACGCAGAGCCTCGCGGGCGTCTTCGAGAAGGGCATCGCCGAGCACCCCGAGGACTGGCATATGCTCCAGCGCCTCTGGCTCGAGGACCTGGAGCCCAGGGGATGAGGATCGGCATCGTCTGCCCCTACACCTGGGACGTGCCGGGCGGAGTCCAGGTGCACATCCGCGATCTCGCGGAGGCGCTCATGGAGGAAGGCCACCACGTCTCGGTGATCGCCCCCGCCGCGGACAACGCCCCGCTGCCCCCGTACGTGACCTCGGCGGGCCGCGCGATTCCGGTGCCCTTCAACGGGTCGGTGGCCAGGATGTCGTTCGGGTTCCTGTCGGCGAACCGGGTGCGCCGCTGGGTGCGCGAGGGCGCCTTCGACGTGCTGCACGTGCACGAACCGGCCATCCCCTCGCTGGGGCTGCTCGCCTGCTGGGTGGCCAGGGGGCCGATCGTGGCCACCTTCCACGCCTCGTACGGTAACTCCCGGTCCTTCTCGGTCACGGCCTCGGTGCTGATGAGCGCGCTGGAGAAGATCACCGGCCGGATCGCCGTGTCCGACGCGGCCAGGAAGACCCTGGTCGAGTTCATGGGCGGCGACGCCGTGCTCATCCCCAACGGGGTGACGGTCGGCCGCTACGCCGAGGGCGAGCCGCTGCCCGGCTGGGACGAGGGCGAGGTGATCGGCTTTCTCGGCAGGATGGACGAGCCGCGCAAGGGCCTGCCGGTGCTGCTGGAGGCGTTCGTCCTGCTGGCCGCCGAGCGGCCGGCGCTGCGCCTGCTCCTGGCCGGGCCGGGTGACGCCGCCGAGGTGCTGGAGCGCGTCCCGGCCGCCCTCCACGACCGGATCGGCCTGCTCGGCATGGTCAGCGAGGAGGACAAGGTGCGTGCCTACCACACGGTCGACGTCTTCTGCGCGCCCAACCTGGGGGGTGAGAGCTTCGGCATCGTGCTGACCGAGGCGATGTCGGCCGGCGCGGCGATCCTGGCGAGCGACATCCCGGCCTTCCGCAAGGTGCTCGACGACGGTCAGGCGGGAGCGTTGTTCGAGACGGGCGACGCCACCTCGCTCGCCCGCCGGGCCGCCGAGCTGCTCGACGACCCCGTGCGCCGGGCCAAGCTGTCGCAGGAGGCCCGCGCCGCCGTGCGGAAGTACGACTGGTCGACGGTCGCCCGTGACGTCCTGCGGGTCTACGAGACGGTGGCGAGTACGGCCGGGGTCGAGGAGGACGCCGAGGGCGCAGGGGACGACGAGGGCACGGTGGCGAGCAGGGCCTGGGCCGAGGGGAACGACACGCTGTGACGACCACGCTGATCCTGGTGGTGGGCGCGATCGTGGTGCTCTGCGCCGTCTACATCTCCTGGCGGGCGGGCAGGCTCGACCGGCTGCACATCCGGCTGGAGCTGGCCCGTGAGTCCCTGGACGCCGCCCTGGTGCGGCGGACCGCCGTCAGCCTGGAGCTGGCCGCCTCCCGGCTGCTGGACCCGGCGACGAGCCTGGTGCTGGCCGCGGCCGCCCACGAGGCCCGTACGGCGGGTCCCGAGGAGCGTGAGCACGCCGAGAGCGACCTGTCGCGCACCCTGCGAGCCGTCGTCGACCAGGAGCGCTTCCGTGACCGGCTGGCCGACACTCCGGCAGGTTCCGACCTGCTGGAGGAGCTGGGGGCCGCGGTGGCCAAGGTCCTCTACTCCCGCCGGTTCTACAACAACGCGGTGGGCGTGACCCGCGCGGCGCAACGCCGCTGGCTGGCCCGCACGCTGCGGCTGGCCGGGCACACCGAGTATCCGGGCTTCTTCGAGATCGACGATGCGCCGCCGAAGGCCCTGGCCGCCGAATAAGCCGCACATAAACTGGAGTAACTGACAAGTCGGACACCGGTAGGCTCTTGGCGGTTCGTGGCCGAGTGGCTAAGTGGCTGACTTGAGGAGATGAATCGTGCGGGTTTCTCGGATGATCGCCGTCACGCTGGCGGGAGTCGCGGTTCTCGCGCCGGTCGCGGCCTGTTCCTCCGACAAGCCCGCGTCGGCGGGCAATCCGGTGGCCGGTGAGCCGAGCGCGGTGCCGACCCCCACGCCCGAGCCGACGCACCCCTTCACCGGCCTGTCGGGCGCGGCCCGCAGGCCGGTGCTCGCGGCGAAGATCGAGAACACCTCGGCGGGCAAGCCGCAGCTCGGCCTCAAAAGCGCGGACATCGTCTACATCGAGCAGGTCGAGGCGGGCCTGACCCGGCTGATGGCGATCTTCTCCTCGAAGATCCCGGCCAAGATCGGCCCGGTCCGCAGCGCCCGCATCTCCGACCTGCACATCGTCCCGCAGTTCGGCAGGCCCGCCTTCGCCTACTCGGGCGCGCAGACCAAGATGCTCCCCTTCATCGCCGAGGCGCCGCTGTTCGACGTCTCCGACAGCCGGGCGCCGGGCGCCTACTTCCGCCAGGAAGGACGCTTCGCCCCCTACAACCTGTTCGCCAACACCAGGCAGTTGCTGACCGAGGCGCCCAAGGCGAGCAGGGCCAAGGACATCGGATTCACCTTCGGCGACGCCCCCGAGGGCGGCGTGCCGCGGAAGGCGTACAGCGTGAAGTACCCGGCGGCCCGTTTCACCTTCGCCTGGTCGCAGGCGGCGGGCAAGTGGCTGATCTGGCAGGACGGCAAGAAGGACATGGCGGCCGAGGGCGGCCAGCTCGGCGCGCCCACGATCGTCGTGCAGTACACCAAGACGGAGCGCTCGGAGTTTCACGACAAGAACCAGAGCTACACGCCGCTGGTGCACAGCACGGGCAAGGGCAGGGCGATCGTGCTCCGCGACGGGCAGGCGTTCAAGGCCCGCTGGTCACGGGAGACGGAGAAGGACGGCACCGTCTTCACCACGGAGGCGGGTGAGCCGATGAACTTCGCCCCCGGTCAGGTCTGGATCGCGCTGGCCTCCGCCAAACCCGTCATTCCCTGACGCGCAAGTCCTACATCATGTTCAAGAGGATCTTCTAAGAACGACAAGACGGCGTGTAGGGGGCATCCTGCCCAGCGCCTACGATGGAAGCGTAGTGGCCGTCCAGCGCGGGCGGCCCGTGATCCGCAGCCGTCGTGAGGTAGAGACCGTGTCCAGCAGCACGCCCGAAGTCAGCGATACCACCGTCACCGGAACCGCCCGGGTCAAGCGCGGCATGGCAGAGATGCTCAAGGGCGGCGTCATCATGGACGTCGTCAACGCCGAGCAGGCCAAGATCGCCGAAGACGCCGGTGCCGTGGCCGTCATGGCCCTCGAACGGGTACCCGCAGACATCCGCGCCCAGGGCGGCGTCTCCAGGATGAGCGACCCCGACATGATCGACGGCATCATCGCCGCCGTCTCGATCCCGGTCATGGCCAAGGCCCGCATCGGCCACTTCGTCGAGGCTCGGGTGCTCCAGTCGCTTGGCGTCGACTACGTCGACGAGTCCGAGGTGCTCACCCCGGCCGACTACGCCAACCACATCGACAAGTGGCAGTTCACGGTGCCCTTCGTCTGTGGCGCGACCAACCTGGGTGAGGCGCTGCGTCGCATCACCGAGGGCGCGGCGATGATCCGTTCCAAGGGCGAGGCGGGCACCGGCGACGTCTCCAACGCCACCACCCACATGCGCAAGATCAGGGGCGAGATCAAGCGCCTGGCCTCGCTGCCCGCCGACGAGCTCTATGTCGCGGCCAAGGAGCTCCAGGCGCCGTACGAGCTGGTCGCCGAGGTCGCCAAGACCGGCAAGCTGCCGGTGGTGCTGTTCACCGCCGGTGGCATCGCCACCCCGGCCGACGCCGCGATGATGATGCAGCTCGGCGCCGAGGGCGTGTTCGTCGGCTCGGGCATCTTCAAGTCCGGCAACCCCGCCGAGCGCGCCGCCGCGATCGTCAAGGCCACCACCTTCCACGACGACCCCGACGTCATCGCGAAGGTCTCCCGCGGCCTGGGCGAGGCCATGGTCGGCATCAACGTCGACGACATCCCGGCCCCGCACCGGCTGGCCGAGCGCGGCTGGTAGCGGAACTCAGGGAAACCGGCGGAGAGGCGGCCTCCTTGCGGGAGGCCGCCTCTTCGGCGCTAGAAGGGCCGTCCAGGAAGGCCCGGGGCTGGTTATGAACCAGTTTGGGGTGATCCGTGGGGTGGCCATACCCTGAAAGGGACGTTTTTTTCCAGGGGAAGGACCATCGGTGACCATCGTCCCGACGATCGGCGTGTTCGCGCTCCAAGGCGACGTGCGCGAGCACGTGCGCTCGCTGGAGGCGGTGGGTGCCAGAGCGGTCGCCGTACGGCGCCCTCACGAACTGGAGGCGGTCGACGGCCTCGTCATCCCGGGCGGCGAGTCCACCACGATGTGGAAGCTCGCCGAGACCTTTGAGCTGCTCGAACCGCTCCGGATGCGGATCAAGGCCGGGATGCCCGCCTATGGCTCCTGCGCCGGCATGATCATGCTGGCGGACCGGATCGAGGGCGGCGTCGAGGGCCAGCAGACGATCGGCGGCATCGACATGGTCGTTCGGCGCAACGCCTTCGGCCGCCAGGTCGACTCCTTCGAGGCCGACATCGACTTCGCCGGCCGTGGTGCCATGCGGGCGGTCTTCATCCGCGCGCCCTGGGTGGAATCCGTGGGTTCGGGGGTCGAAGTGCTGGCGTTGGCCGAACCTGGAGATAGGATCGTCGCGGTCCGTCAAGGACCGCTGCTCGCCACATCCTTCCACCCGGAGATTACCGGGGATGTTGGTGTGCATTCATATTTCGCTGAGATGGTGAGGGAGCTCTAGGGGATGTCCGGCCACTCCAAATGGGCGACGACGAAGCACAAGAAGGCGGCGCTTGATTCCAAGCGCGGCAAGCTGTTCGCCAAGCTCATCAAGAACATCGAGGTCGCGGCACGGACGGGCGGCCCCGATCCGGACGGCAACCCGACGCTGTACGACGCCATCACCAAGGCGCGCAAGAGCTCGGTTCCGATCGACAACATCGAGCGCGCCCGCAAGCGCGGCGGCGGTCTGGAGGCCGGCGGCGCCGACTGGCAGACCATCATGTACGAGGGCTACGCCCCCGGCGGCGTCGCGGTGCTGATCGAGTGCCTCACCGACAACCGCAACCGCGCGGCCTCCGAGGTCCGTGTCGCGCTGACCCGCAACGGTGGCTCGCTGGCCGACCCGGGCTCGGTGTCCTACATGTTCAACCGCAAGGGCGTCGTGCTCGTCCCCAAGGGCGAGCTGGGTGAGGACGACGTGCTGACCGCGGTCCTCGACGCGGGCGCCGAGGAGGTCAACGACCTGGGCGACCAGTTCGAGGTCGTCTCCGAGGCCACCGACCTCGTCCCGGTCCGCAAGGCCCTGCAGGAGGCCGGGATCGACTACGACTCGGCCGAGTCCGGCTTCATGCCGACGATGAACGTCCCGCTCGACGAGGACGGCGCCCGCAAGGTCTTCAGGCTGATCGACGCCCTTGAGGACAGTGACGACGTACAGAACGTCTGGGCCAACTTCGACGTCTCCGACGAGGTCATGGAGAAGCTCGACGCGTGATCTCGCGCTTCGGCGTCCCCGCCGCGGAACTCCGGGCGGTGACCGCCTTCACCGTGCCCCACGTGCTCGACCGCCGCTGACACTTCCCGCGGGCCCCGCGAGGGCCGTGCGCGACGTGCTCCCAGGCGGTAGAGTCTGGCACCGAACAGGTGTTCGGCGAGCGGAGGCGTGCCGGTGCGGTTGCCCGAACTGCGGGTCATGGGGGTCGATCCCGGGCTTACCCGATGCGGGCTCGGCGCCGTCGAGGGGAGGCCGGGCGCGCCGCTGAGCCTGGTCAAGGTCGGAGTGGTCCGCACCCCCGCCGACGACGAGATCGGCGCCCGGCTGGTGGCGATCGAGACCGGCATAGAGCAGTGGCTCGACGAGCTCGAACCCGACGCGGTGGCCGTGGAGCGGGTCTTCGCCCAGCACAACCTCAGGACCGTGATGGGCACCGCGCAGGCCTCCGCCGTGGCGATCCTGTGCGCCTCCCGCAGGGGGCTGCCGGTCGCCCTGCACACGCCGTCCGAGGTCAAGGCGGCGATCACCGGCAGCGGTACGGCCGACAAGCAGCAGGTCGGCACGATGGTGACCCGGCTGCTGCGGCTGGACGCCATGCCCAAGCCCGCCGACGCCGCCGACGCGCTCGCCCTCGCGATCTGCCACGTGTGGCGGGGCGGGGCCCAGAGCAGGCTGGCCGAGGCCGCCGCGAAGGCCGCGAGCGGCCCCGGCACGAGCGCGGCGGCCTACTTCCGCGGCCGGGGCAGGGCCGGATACCCGAGAGGAACCACGAAGTGATCGCCTCGGTACGAGGACAGGTGACCGCGATCGCCCCCGACGGGGCGGTCGTCGAGGTGGGCGGGGTGGGAGTGCTCGTGCACTGCACGCCGGGCACGCTGGCGACGCTCAGAACGGGCGAGGAGGCCCGGCTGGCCACCTCGCTGGTGGTCCGCGAGGAGTCGCTGACGCTGTTCGGCTTCGCCACCGACGACGAGCGCGGGATCTTCGAGATGCTGCAGACGGCCAGCGGGGTCGGCCCCAAGGTCGCACTGGCGATGCTGGCCGTGCACACCCCCAACGCGCTCAGGATGGCCGTGGCCACCGCCGACGTCAAGGCGCTGACCAGGGTCCCCGGGGTGGGCCCGAAGGGCGCCCAGCGGATCATCGTCGACCTCAAGGGCAAGCTCGGCACGCCTGAGGAGGCGGTCAACGCCGCGCTCAACGGCCGCGCCGCCGCGCCCGCCTGGCGCGATCAGGTCCACTCCGGCCTGGTCGGCCTGGGTTACTCGGTACGGGACGCGGACGAGGCGGTCGCCGCCGTCGCGCCCCGGGCCGACGCCGAACTGGCCGAGGGCCGCCCCCCGCAGGTGGCGGCGCTGCTCAAGGCGGCACTCAGCGCGCTGAGCACGCGATGAGAGGCCCGACGGGGAAGACGCGGCGGGAAGAGCGCGGGCGCCTCCGCCGTACGGTGAGCAGAGGTGGGGCGGCGTGAGTTTCGAACGGGATCTGGTGTCGCCGGACGCCGAGGGCGACGAGAGGAACATCGAGGCGGCGCTGCGGCCCAAGCGGCTGGAGGAGTTCATCGGGCAGGCACGGGTGCGCGAGCAGCTGTCCCTGGTGCTGCAGAGCGCGCTGCGGCGCAACCGGCCGCCGGACCACGTGCTGATGAGCGGCGGTCCCGGGCTGGGCAAGACGACCCTCTCCATGATCATCGCGACCGAGCTCTCCGTGCCGCTCCGGATCACCTCGGGGCCCGCGCTCGAGCGGGCCGGTGACCTCGCGGCGATCCTGTCGACCCTCTCGGAGGGCGAAGTGCTGTTCATCGACGAGATCCACCGCATGGCCAGGCCCGCCGAGGAGATGCTCTACCTCGCGATGGAGGACTTCCGCGTCGACATCGTGGTGGGCAAGGGGCCGGGGGCGACCGCGATCCCGCTGGAGATCGCCCCGTTCACCCTGGTCGGGGCCACCACCAGGGCCGGCATGCTCCCCGCGCCGCTGCGTGACCGCTTCGGCTTCGTCGCGCACATGGACTTCTACGGGGTCGCCGAGCTGGAGCAGGTGCTGCACCGCTCCTCGCGCCTGCTGGGCGTGACGCTGCCGGGCGACGCCGCCACCGAGATCGCCGGCCGCTCGCGGGGTACGCCCCGCATCGCCAACCGCCTGCTGCGCAGGGTCCGCGACTTCGCCGAGGTGCGCGCGGAGGGCGTCGTCACCAGGGACGTCGCCTCCGCCGCGCTCAACCTCTACGAGGTCGACGCCGAGGGGCTCGACAGGCTCGACCGGGCGGTGCTCGGAGCGCTGCTGCGCAAGTTCGGCGGCGGCCCGGTGGGGCTGTCGACGCTGGCGGTCGCGGTGGGGGAGGAGCCGGAGACGGTCGAGGTGGTCGCCGAGCCGTTCCTGGTGCGGCAGGGTCTGCTGGCCCGCACCCCCCGTGGCCGGGTCGCGACCGCCGCGGCCTGGACCCATCTGGGGCTGGTGCCCCCGCCGGACGCCTTCGGCGCCTCGCTCCTCATCGATCTTGGGGATGATGCTGAGCAAATCTAGCGTTGTGCATCGGTAGGGGAGACGTACAAGCTTGATCACAGATGGATGACAACTGTATCGAAATGGGAACTTCCCTGCGTGCCGGATCGTGACTTCGTTGCCGCGCTTCTAACAACTCGCCTAAACTCCGAGCCTTGGCTGGCTGTGTAGGCTGACGTGCTGAGCGGCGTGGTCGTATATGACGTCCGGTTTCACGCCGGTCATTCTCAAGAGAGGGAGCGGCCCTGTGGGCGGCAACTATTCAAGCCTGATCATGATCGCTCTCATGGTCGTGGTCTTCTACTTCCTGCTGATCCGACCGCAGCGCAAGCGGCAGCAGGAGCAGGTCAAGATGCAGAACAGCCTCGCGCCGGGCACCGGTGTCATGACCACGACGGGTCTTTTCGGGACCGTGGTGGCCATCGACGCCGACGACGTGATCCTGGAGATCGCCCCCGGTGTGGAGACTCGCTGGGTGAAGGCGGCGATCGGCCGCGTCCTGGTTCCCGTCGACGATGTGGAGGAGGATGTCAAGGCCGTCGACCACGACGTCGCGGAGACCGCCGAGCAGCAGAGCGAAGAGCGCGACTCGGCGAGCAAGAAACTGTGAGTAGGTTCACCACCAATCCCCTATAACCGAAAGTCGACCAGTGGCCCGACCGACCAGCGGCCAGAGCAGACCGGGGCGCATGCTCCTGGTGCTTCTGGCGATCATTCTCGCCATGGGAGGGGTGATGCTCCTCAACAAGGCGTACACCCCGGAATATGGCCTCGACCTCGCCGGCGGCACGACAGTGACGCTGCAGCCCATCACCCCGAACGGAAGCGCTCCCTCCCAGGAGAGTCTCGATCTGGCGGTGAACATCATCCGCGAGCGGGTGAACGGCAGCGGCATCTCCGACGCCGAGGTCGCCAAGTCCGGTGACAACATCGTCATCTCCGTCCCCGGAGTTGGCCAGGAGGAAGTCGTCAAGCTGGTCGGCACCACTGCGGAACTGCGGTTCCGCCAGGTGCTGGCGATCGGGGCCGGATCGCCTCCGCCCCCCGGGGAGCTGGCCACCCAGCCGCCGACGCCGTCCCCCTCGCCCACCACCTCCGGGGGCAAGGGAACCAGGGCGCCCAAGCCCACCGAGTCCGCGGTGCCGAAGCCGGCCGCGACAGCCGCCCCCGACACGAGCACCTCGCCCGCCGGGCGCGCCCTGTCGTCGGGACTGCTCAAACCAAGCCCAGGAGCAAGCTCCGAGTCCTCTACGGAGCCTGCTCAACCCGGCGACCAGTCTTCCAAGCCGGGTGACGGCACCGCCGCGCCGACGGCCCCGCCGATGGCGGCCGAGGACCCCATGGCGGGCGTCGACCCCACCGGGATCGACCCGGCGGCCCTCAAGGAGTTCCAGACGCTCGACTGCGCCAAGCAGACGAACCGAGGGGCACAGGACGCGCCGGACAAGCAGTACGTGGGCTGCAGCACCGACGGCAGCACCAAGTTCATTCTCGACAAGGCGGCCGTGACCGGCACCTCGATCGACAGCGCGTCCTCAGGCGTCGACCAGACCACCGGCGAGTGGCTCGTCCAGCTCTCCTTCAAGGGCCAGGGCCCCGACCAGTGGTCGAAGGTCACCACCACCGCCTTCAACTCGCAGGCTCCCCGCAACCAGATCGCCATGGTCCTCGACGGCATGGTCATCTCCGCGCCGGTCATCCAGGAGCCGATCACCGGCGGCCGTGCGCAGATCTCCGGCAACTTCACCCAGGTGAGCGCCGACGAGCTGGCCAACCAGCTCAAGTACGGCGCGCTCCCGCTGAAGTTCGAGAAGAGCTCCATCGACGAGGTCTCCTCCACCCTGGGCGCCGACCAGCTGCGCGGCGGCCTCATCGCGGGCGCGATCGGCCTGCTGCTGGTCGTGATCTACTCGATGCTCTACTACCGGGGCCTGGGCGTCGTCTCGGTGCTGAGCCTCCTGGTGGCGTCGGTTGTGACCTACCAGTCGGTGGTGCTGCTCGGCGCGTTCGCCGGCTTCCGCCTCTCGCTGCCGCACATCATCGGCCTGATCGTCTCGATCGGTATCACCGCCGACTCGTTCATCGTCTACTTCGAGCGCATCCGTGACGAGATGAAGGAAGGCCGCCGCTCGCTGCGTACGGCGATCGAGGTCGCCTGGGTCCGGGCCCGGCGGACGATCCTCATCGCGGACGCCGTCATGTTCATCGCCGCCGTGGTGCTGTACTTCCTGGCGGTCGGCGGTGTGGCCGGGTTCGCCTTCGCGATGGGCCTGACCACGCTCATCGACATCGCGGTGGTCTTCATGTTCACCAAGCCGTTCGTCGCGATGCTGGCGAGGCTGAAGTTCTTCGCCAGGGGTCACAAGCTCTCCGGCCTCGACGCCGAACGCATGAGCGAGACCGTCACCGCTCCCAAGTCCGCTCCGCAGGAGGCCTGATGTCCGGCATCGCGCGCCGGCTGTACCGGGGCGAGGTCAACGTCGACTTCGTCGGCCGCAGGAAGCTCTGGTACAGCCTCTCCGTAATCCTGCTGGTGATCTCCATCGCCGGTCTGGTCTTCAACGGCCTCAACCTGGGCGTGGAGTTCAAGGGCGGGTCCGTCTTCTCCTTCAAGGCCCCGGCCTCCGTCAACATCGAGCAGGTGCGCGGCACGTTCACCGAGGCCGGTGTGCACCAGGTCATCGCGCAGACGACCCAGAACGGCTGGCGGGTCACCACGGAGAGCCTCCCGGCCGAGCAGGTCACCGCGGTCCAGAAGGCGGTGGCGGGCGAGTTCAAGCTGCCGCAGAACGAGGTCAACCTGCAGGTGATCGGTGCCTCCTGGGGCGGCCAGGTGGCCAACAAGGCCATCATCGGACTGATCGTCTTCATGCTGGCGATCATCCTGTACCTGACGATGGCCTTCGAGTGGAAGATGGCGCTGTCGGCCGTCGTGGCACTGCTGCACGACCTGGTGATCACCGCCGGTGTCTACGCCTGGTCCGGCTTCGAGGTCACCCCGGCGACCCTGCTGGGCTTCCTGACGATCCTCGGATACTCGCTGTACGACGCCGTCGTCGTCTTCGACATGATCAAGGAGGTCACCGCCAAGCTCGGCACGACCTCCAAGATGACCTACACCGAGGCCGCCAACAACGCGCTGAACCACACGCTGATCCGGTCGCTGAACACCACCCTGGTGGCGATCCTGCCGGTCGCGGCGATCCTCTTCATCGGCACCACGCTGTTCGGCGCCGGTACCCTGAAGGACCTGTCGCTGGCCCTGTTCGTCGGCATGATCGTCGGAACCTACTCCTCGCTGTGCGTCGCGACGCCACTGCTGGTCACGCTGAAGGAGCGCGAGCCGCGCTACCAGGCGATCGCCCGCAGGCTCGCCGCCCACGGGGGTGGCTCCGGGGGCAGGACGACGCGCCAGCCGGTCACCGCCGGAGCGTCCAACGGGGCCGCCAACGGGGCCACCACCGTGGCCAACGGGGCCGCGGCCGGTGGCGACAAACGCAAGAAGAAGTAAGCTCCGAGCAGTTCGCGCCTCCGCTCCCTGCCCAGGGGGCGGAGGCGTTTTCCTTCCCCTCCCCAAGGAGTGCCGACCATGACCGAGCTGAGCAGGCTGATCCTCGATCGCATCCGCGACGTGCCCGACTACCCGCAGCCCGGGGTGATGTTCAAGGACATCACCCCGCTGCTCGCCGACCCGGTGGCGTTCGGCGCGGTGACCAAGGCGCTCGCCGGACTGTACGAGGTGGACAAGATCGTTGGAATCGAGGCGCGGGGGTTCATCCTGGCCGCCCCGGTCGCCTGCCAGGCGGGCGCGGGCTTCGTCCCGGTACGGAAGAAAGGCAAACTGCCCTCTGAGACGCTTGAGGCGTCCTACGATCTGGAGTACGGCTCCGCCATCATCGAGGTTCACCGGGACGCCTTCACCCCCGGAGAGCGCGTCCTCATCGTCGACGACGTGCTCGCCACGGGAGGGACGGCGCGCGCGGCGGTGGAGCTGGTCCGCGAGGCGGGTGCCGAGGTCGTCGGCCTCGCCGTGCTCATGGAGCTGGCCTTCCTCAAGGGTCGCGAGCGCCTGACGGACGTCGAGTTGCACTCCCTCGTCGTCGTTTGATCGACCCGCGGACAAAAGCACACAACCCCGTCTGGATACACTGAGGGATCTGGACTCGAACGTGAGGAGTCTGAGTGCCCCGTGATGTGGTCGTCCCCGACACGACCGCCAACGGTGGCGGTCCCGAGATGGCCGTCCCAGCAGGCGACGCCGGTTCCGCCATGTCCGGAGCCGTCGAGGAGAAGCCGGCGGTAAGGCGAAGGCTCGCACGTTTTGGGGGGCAATGGGGTGGCGGCATGAATCCGGTTCTGGAGCCGCTGTTCCGCACGGTCCGCGCTACCCATCCGAAGGCGGACCTGCGGCTCATCGAGCGCGCCTACGACGTGGCGGCCTATCACCACCGCGACCAGAAGCGCAAAAGCGGTGACCCGTACATCACCCACCCGCTGGCGGTGGCGACGATCCTGGCCGAGCTCGGCACCGACGACGAGACGCTGTGCGCCGCGCTGCTGCACGACACCGTCGAGGACACCGCCTACGGCCTGGACGAGCTGCGCTCGGACTTCGGCGACAACATCGCACTGCTGGTCGACGGCGTCACCAAGCTCGACAAGGTCAAGTTCGGCGCCGCGGCCGAGGCCGAGACCGTACGCAAGATGGTCGTGGCGATGTCCCGGGACATCCGGGTGCTGGTGATCAAGCTCGCCGACCGGCTGCACAACATGCGCACCATGCGCTACCTGCCCGAGCACAAGCGGCACCAGAAGTCCCGCGAGACGCTGGAGATCTTCGCGCCGCTCGCCCACCGGCTGGGCATGAACACCATCAAGTGGGAGCTGGAGGACCTCGCGTTCGCCATGCTCTACCCCAAGCGCTACGACGAGATCGCCCGGATGGTCTCGGAACGGGCTCCGCGCAGGGACCTGTTCCTGCAGGAGGTCATCGAGAAGGTCTCCGGCGACCTGCGCGACGCCAAGATCCGCGCGGCCGTCAAGGGCCGCCCCAAGCACTACTACTCCGTCTACCAGAAGATGATCGCCAGGGACGTCGCCTTCGACGACATCTACGACCTGGTCGGCATCCGGGTGCTGGTCGACACGGTCCGCGACTGCTACGCGGCACTCGGAACGATTCACGCGCGATGGAACCCGGTGCCCGGCCGGTTCAAGGACTACATCGCGATGCCCAAGTTCAACATGTACCAGTCGCTGCACACCACGGTCATCGGCCCGGAGGGCAAGCCGGTGGAGCTGCAGATCCGCACCCACGGGATGCACCACAGGGCCGAGTACGGCGTGGCGGCGCACTGGAAGTACAAGGAGGACATGACCACCTCCGGTCCTCCGGGGGCGAAGCTGAAGCCCGCCAGCGACATGGCGTGGCTGCGCCAGCTCCTCGACTGGCAGAAGGAGACCGCCGACCCGGGGGAGTTCCTGGAGTCGCTCAGGTTCGACCTGTCGGTCTCGGAGGTCTATGTCTTCACGCCCCGGGGTCAGGTCATCGCCCTGCCCGAGAACGCGACGCCCGTCGACTTCGCCTACGCCGTGCACACCGAGGTGGGGCACCGTTGCATCGGAGCCAGGGTCAACGGCCGCCTGGTGCCCCTGGAGTCGCGGCTGGGCAACGGCGACACGGTGGAGATCTTCACCTCCAAGTCGCCCGACGCGGGCCCCTCGCGTGACTGGCTGAAGTTCGTCAAGTCGGGACGGGCCCGTAACAAGATCCGGCAGTGGTTCTCCAAGGAGCGCCGCGAGACCGCGATCGAGGCGGGCAAGGAGGCGATCGGCCGCGCCATGCGCAAGCAGGGCCTGCCGCTGCAGCGCCTGATGTCCGGAGAGTCCCTCCTGGCCCTCGCCAGGGATCTGCGCTACCCGGACGTCTCCGCGCTCTACGCGGCCGTGGGAGAGGGCCACATCGCCGCGCAGGCGGTCGTGCAGAAGCTCGTGACGTCCATCGGAGGAGTGGACGGTGCGGAAGAGGACATCGCCGAGGCCTCCGTGCCGACCAAGCTGCGCGGCCGTCCCCGGGGCAGTGGCGGTGCCGGAGTGGTCGTCGCGGGCGACTCCGACGTCTGGGTCCGCCTGTCGCGATGCTGCACTCCCGTGCCCGGCGATGAGATCGTCGGGTTCGTCACCCGCGGGCATGGCGTGTCGGTGCACCGTACCAACTGTCCCAACATGGATCAGCTCAAGTCCGAGCCCGACCGCCTGGTCGAGGTCGCCTGGTCCGCCGCGGACGACTCGGTGTTCCTGGTCGCGCTGCAGGTCGAGGCGCTCGACCGGCCGCGCCTGCTCTCCGACGTGACCCGCACGCTCTCCGACCAGCACGTCAACATCCTGTCGGCGTCGGTGACGACGTCCAGGGACAGGGTGGCGATCAGCAAGTTCACCTTCGAGATGGGCGACCCCAAGCATCTGGGTCACGTCCTGAAGGCCGTCCGCAACATCCAGGGCGTCTACGACGTCTACCGGGTCAGCGGCGCCGGTTCCTGAGCGTCGGGCGCCCTCGGATTCTCCGAGCAGGGGAGGCGCCGACGCCCCGTCGCGAACGTCAGGGCCGCGGAGGACGCTCCCCGGTCGGGAAGCCCTCCGCGGCCCTGACGGTCCTTCAGATCGCGTCAGCCGCTCGCGAAAGGGGTCAGGAGAACTCGGCGAGCGTGCGCTCGGCCTCCTCCAGCCAGGAACGGCGGGCGGCCAGGGCCTCCTCGGTGTCCTTGACGTCCTTGTCCCTGCCCGCGTCCCTGGCCTTGGCCAGGCGGCCCTCCAACTGCGCGATCGACTTGCGCAGCTGGTCGACCGTGTTCTGGGCGCGGGCGCGTGCCTCGGGGTTGGAGCGCTTCCACTCCGCCTCCTCGGCCTTGCGGACCGCGTCGTCGATCTTGCGCAGGCCACCCTCCAGCCGGTCGCGCTGCTCGCGCGGGACCGGGCCCGCGGCCTCCCAGCGCTCCAGGATGCCGCGCAGGGCGCTCCTGGCCGCACGGGCGTCGGTGACCGGGAGGATCTTCTCGGCCTCGGTCAGGAGTTGCTCCTTGACCTCGGCGTTGGCCGCCAGCGAGGCGTCGCGCTCGGCGAAGACGGCCGAACGCGCCTGGAAGAACTGGTCCTGGGCGCCCTTGAAACGGCCCCAGAGCTCGTCCTCGACCTCCCGGGAGGCCCGGCCTGCGGACTTCCACTCCTGCATCAGCTCGCGGTAGGCCGACGCGGTGGAACCCCAGTCGGTGGACGAGGCCAGCGCCTCGGCCTCGGCCACGATGCGCTCCTTGGTGGAGCGCACGCCCTCGCGCTGCTCGTCCAGCCCCGCGAAATAGGCCTTGCGCCGCTTGGCGAAGGCCGTGCGGGCCGCCGACAGGCGCTTCCACAGCGCCGCCTCGGTCACCCGGTCGATGCGCTCGGCGGCCTTCCACTCCTCGATCAGCTGGCGCAGCCGCTCGCCACCGGTCTTCCAGTGGGTGGTGTCGTCGGCGATGCGCTCGGCCTCGGCGACGATCCGCTCCTTGACGCCCTTGGCCTCGGCCCTGGCCACGTCGCGAGCGGCCTTGACCTCCTCCCGGCGCTGGGCGACCAGCTCCGTGAGGGTGTTGAGGCGGTTCAGCAGCGCGTCGAGGTCACCGACCGCGTGCGCGTCGGTGATCGCCTCACGGAGCTTGACGATGGTCGCCTCCGCCTGGGCGGGCGGCAGATCGGTGCCGCGGACCCGCTGTTCGAGCAGGGTGACCTGCCCGGCCAGCTCGTCGAACTTGCGATGGAAGTAGGCGAGTGCCTCTTCCGGTTCGCCGGCCTGCCAGGACCCGACGGCCCGTTCTCCCTCAGCCGTACGTACGTAGACGGTGCCGTCGTCGTCTACCCGGCCCCACGGGTCGGTGCTCACCGTGTCCTCCCGCACTTTCATCAGCCTTTCGGGACTTACCGCCCCTTGTATGTATTACGTCAGCTCTTGCTGGACATTGTCACGTCTTTGATTTCGAGGGTTTCCTTCGGTGCCCCGGTGCCGTCAGGTCCCGGAGTGATGACGCCCGCCTTGTTCACCTTGTCGAGGATCTCCAGGCCCTTGGTGACCGTACCGAAGGGTGTGTAGTCCGGCGTCAGTGGGGCGTCGCCGTACACGAGGAAGAACTGGCTGCCGTTGGTGTCGGGACCGCTGTTGGCCATGGCCACGACGCCGCGCGTGTACTTGGCGCCCTCCAGGTTCTCGTTGACGAAGCGGTAGCCCGGGCCGCCCTGACCGTCGGTGGGGTTCTTGCCGTCGGCCTTGGCCAGCGGGTCGCCGCACTGCAGCATCGGGAACTGGTCGGAGCCCAGCCGGTGACACTTGGAGCCGTCAAAGTACTTCTTCTGCGCCAGGAAGGCGAAGGAGTTGACGGTGCACGGTGTCTTGTCGGCCGACACCTCGATGACGATGTCGCCCTGGTTGGTCTTCAGGGTCATCGTCGTGGGAGTCTTGTCGACCTTCGCCGGAGGCAGGCCCACGTCCTTGGTCGTGCCGCCTTCCGAGGCGACGTAGCCGCAGGTGCCGCTGGCCGCGTCGAAGGCCGTCGGCTGCGCGCCGGCGTCCGCGGAGGCCGTCTCCGAGGGGTTCCCCGAGGGTGCCGGATCGGCGGTCGCCGTCGTGTCGGAACCCCCGAACACGTTGGTCGCGACGATCACACCCGCCACGGCCAGCACACCGACCACACTGGTGCCGATGAGTGCGATGCGCTTGGCCCTGGCGACCTTGGCCTCACGTTCGATGCGCCGCTTCGTCTGCCGCTCGTAGTGCTCGCGCGCCAACTGCTTCTGGCGCTCCCTGCCGCTCACCGCTTCGCCCTCCCGAGTGCCGAGTCGTACTTAATGAGGTGGGCGAATCGTATCGGCCAATGGGTAATGGTTCGCAGCCCGCCGACCCGCACCGGTACCCTTCGGTTACATTCCCATCCGCATTCTTGACGAGATCAGCTGAGGCAGATGCTCATCGCCGGCTTTCCCGCAGGGTCCTTCCAGACCAACTGTTACGTCGTCGCTCCCGCCGCGGGCGAGGAGTGCGTGGTCGTCGATCCCGGCCAGAACGCCGTCGGCGACCTCGATGACCTGCTGCGCGAGCACAGGCTCAAACCGGTCGCGGTGCTGGTCACCCACGGGCACCTCGACCACATGTGGTCGGTCGCCCCGGTCTGCGGCGCGCGTGACGTCCCCGCGTGGATCCATCCCGAAGACCGCGCGCTGCTGTCCGATCCCGGCAAGGGGATGTCGCTGTCCGCGAAACAGCAACTGTTCGGGGGACTGACCTTCACCGAGCCGGACGACGTGCGCGAGCTCGCGGACGGCGAGGTGTTGCGGCTGGCGGGCCTGGAGCTCACCGTCGACCACGCCCCCGGCCATACCAGGGGGTCGGTGACCTTCAGGTTGCCCAGCACCGAGGAGATCCCCGACGTGCTGTTCTCGGGCGATCTGCTCTTCGCCGGCTCCATCGGCCGCACAGATCTTCCAGGCGGCGACTACCCGACCATCCTGCGCAGCCTGGCGGCCAAGTGCCTGCCGCTGCCGGCGGACACGGTGGTGCTGCCCGGCCACGGACCACAGACCACGATCGGCCAAGAGCGTGCCACCAATCCGTATCTCGCGGAGGCGGAGCAGGCCGCGGGCGCAGGCCCCGCAGGTCTCGGGCACGACCGCGGCCCCGGCAGGGGACTTTAGACAATGACTTTGCAGGCGCCCAAGGGCACCTTCGACTGGCTCCCACCGCGTTCGGAGCGGGCGCTCGCCGTACGCGAGGCGCTGACCGCCCCCGCCCGCCGGGCGGGTTACGGCTACATCGAGACGCCGGTCTTCGAGGACACCGCGCTGTTCGTGCGCGGCGTCGGTGAGTCGACGGACATCGTCTCCAAGGAGATGTACACCTTCGAGGACAAGGGCGGGCGCTCCATCACGCTGCGCCCGGAGGGCACCGCCTCGGTGGTGCGCGCGGTCCTCCAGCACGGCCTGCACAACGGGCAGCTTCCGGTGAAGCTCTGGTACTCGGGCAGCCAGTTCCGCTACGAGCGGGCGCAGAAGGGCCGCTACCGCCACTTCTGGCAGGTCGGCGCCGAGGCGCTGGGCTCCGAGGACCCGGCGCTCGACGCCGAGCTGATCCTGCTGGCCGTCGACGGCTACGCCGCGCTGGGGCTCACCGGGGTCCGGCTGCTGATCAACACGCTGGGTGACAGGGAGTGCCGCCCCGTCTACCGGGCCGCGCTCCAGGACTTCCTGCGCGGCCTCGACCTCGACGAGCCCACCCGGCAGCGGATCGAGATCAACCCGCTGCGCGTGCTCGACGACAAGCGCCCCGAGGTGCAGGAGCGGCTGGCCGGCGCGCCGCTGGTCGTCGACCACCTGTGCGGGGCGTGCAAGGCCTATCACGAGGAGGTCCGCTCGCTGCTGACCGCCTCCGGCGTGGCCTACACCGACGACCCCCGGCTGGTCCGCGGCCTCGACTACTACACGCGGACCACGTTCGAGTTCGTCCACGACGGGCTCGGCTCCCAGTCCGCGGTCGGCGGCGGGGGCCGCTACGACGGGCTGAGCGAGATGCTCGGCGGTCCCGCCCTGCCCAGCGTCGGCTGGGCGCTCGGCGTCGACCGTACGGTCCTGGCCATGGAGGCCGAGGGCCTGTTCGCGGGCGACGGCGAACAGGCGCGCGTACAGGTGTACGGTGTGCCGCTGGGTGAGGAGGCGCGCCGCCGGATGTTCCTTCTTGTCACCGAGTTGCGCCGGGCGGGCCTGGCCGCCGACATGTCGTTCGGCGGCAAGGGTGTCAAGGGCGCCATGAAGGGCGCCGACCGCTCGGGGGCGAGCCACGCGGTGATCCTCGGCGAGCGTGATATCGCCGCGGGGACCGCGCAGGTCAAGGACCTGGTCAGCGGAGAGCAGACCGCCGTACCACTCGCTGAGATCGTCACGACGTTGAAGGAGAGACTGGACAAATGATCCGCACGCACGAAGCGGGATCACTGCGCGAGGAGCACGCCGGGCAGCAGGTGACGCTCGCCGGATGGGTGGGGCGACGCCGCGACCACGGCGGCGTGGTCTTCATCGACCTGCGTGACGCCTCCGGCTCCGCCCAGGTGGTCTTCCGCGAGGAGGACGACGCCCACGGCCTGCGCGCCGAATACTGCGTCAAGGTCGTCGGGCAGGTGCGGGTCCGCCCCGAGGGCAACGAGAACCCCGACCTGCCGACCGGTGCGATCGAGGTCGTCGCCTCCGAGGTCGAGGTGCTCAGCGAGTCCGCCCCGCTGCCGTTCCCCATTGAAGGCGCGGCCGGCATTTCAGAGGAGGCCAGGCTCAAGTATCGCTACCTCGACATCCGCCGCCATCAGGTCGCGCACGCCATGCGCACCCGTTCCAAGGCCACCTACCTCGCCCACGAGGTGATGAACGAGCACGGGTTCGTCTACGTCGAGACCCCGACGCTGACCCGTTCGACCCCCGAGGGCGCCCGCGACTTCCTCGTCCCGGTCCGGCTCCAGCCGGGCAACTGGTACGCCCTGCCCCAGTCGCCCCAGCTGTTCAAGCAGCTTCTCCAGGTCGCCGGGCTTGAGCGCTACTACCAGCTCGCCAAGTGCTACCGCGACGAGGACCTGCGCGCCGACCGGCAGCCGGAGTTCACCCAGATCGACGTCGAGATGTCCTTCGTGGACCAGGACGACATCATCGCCCTGGGCGAGGTGCTGATCGGGCGCATCTGGAAGGAGACGGTCGGCTACGACCTGCCGGTGCCGCTGCCCCGGATGACCTACCGCGACGCCATGGCCCGCTACGGCTCCGACAAGCCCGACCTGCGCTTCGGCCAGGAGCTCGTCGAGATGACGGAGTTCTTCGCCGACACCACCTTCCGCGTGTTCCAGGCGCCGTACGTGGGCGCGGTGGTCATGCCGGGCGGTGCCTCGCAGACCCGCAAGGAGCTGGACGGCTGGCAGGAGTGGGCCAGGTCGCGCGGCGCCAAGGGCCTGGCCTACGTGCTCGTCGGGGAGGACGGCACGCTCGGCGGGCCCGTCGCCAAGAACCTGTCGGAGACCGAGGCGGCCGGCCTGGCCGCCAAGGTGGGTGCCGAGCCCGGTGACGCGATCTTCTTCGCGGCCGGTGCGGCCTCCGCCTCCCGTGACCTGCTCGGCGCGGCCCGGCTGGAGATCGGCCGTCGCTGCGACCTGATCGACGAGTCGGTGTGGAACTTCCTGTGGATCGTCGACGCCCCCATGTTCGAGGAGGACGGCGAGGGCGGCTGGACCGCGGTGCACCACCCCTTCACCGGTCCCAAGCCTGAGTGGGCGGACAACTTCCAGGACCACCCCGGCGAGGCCCTGGCCTACGCCTACGACATGGTCTGCAACGGTATGGAGATCGGTGGCGGCTCGATCCGGATCCACCGTGCCGAGATGCAGCAGCGCGTCTTCGACGTGCTCGGCATCTCCAAGGAGGAGGCGGAGAACAAGTTCGGCTTCCTGCTGGAGGCGTTCAAGTACGGCCCGCCGCCGCACGGCGGCATCGCCTACGGCTGGGACCGGATCTGCATGCTCCTGGCGAGAGGTGACTCCATCCGCGACGTCATCGCCTTCCCGAAGACGGCCTCGGGCTTCGACCCGCTGACCGGCGCGCCCACCCCGATCACGGCGGAGCAGCGCAAGGAGGCCGGCGTCGACAGCAGGCCCAAGGCCGACGCCTGATCCGAGGTCCGCACCAGAAGTGACCGAGGGCCCCCGGACGACGCTCCGGGGGCCCTCGGTGTGTCTGGGGCAGGTGGCCCCGATGGTGCTCTCCGCGGGCCTGTCGGGCATCCTGCGCGGCCGGGCGGAGGGTGCCGGGCTTCCCGGACGGCACCGGCCCCACGTCCCTTACCCGGCCGCTCCGGCGTCCGCGCCGGCGTCCCGGCTCCCGGGCGGGCGGCCTCGCCCCGAGTCGTACGGGGGTGATACCGCGAGACGCCCCGGCGGTCGGATGACCACCGGGGCGCCTCGCGGGCGGCGGGCCGTCGCGGATCCGGCTAGGAGAGCCGTACGGTCTTGATGATCACCGGGATCTTGGGAGCGTTGGAGCCGCCGTCGCCGGTGATGTCGTCGGGGTTGGTGATCCAGCCGCCCTTGTAGATCTTTTCGAGGATCTCCAGGCCCTGGGAGACGACGCCGAAGGGGGTGTAGGCCTTCTCCACCTGGTCGGTCTCGTCGGCCAGCGAGATCCAGAACTGGCTGCCGTTCTGGTTGACGGCGTCGATCGCCTGGGCCACCGCGACCGTGCCCCTGGTGTACGGGATCCCGCCGAGGTTCTCGCTGTCGTAGACGTAGCCCGAGCTGCCCTGACCGTCGGTGGGGTTCTTGCCGTCGGCCTTGGCCTGCGGGTCACCGCACTGCAGCAGGCCCAGGCCGGAGTTCTCCGGGGTGGCCAGGCGGTGGCACTTGGTGTTGTCGAAGAAGTGCTTCCTGGCCAGGAAGGCGAAGGAGTTGACCGTGCAGGGGGCCTGCGCGGTCGCCAGGTCGATCACGATGTCACCGTGGTTGGTGGTGATCGTCATGGTCTTCAACTTCAGGTTGGGCTTGGTCGGCGGCCTGCCCACGTTCTTCATCGGGCTGCCGCTGGTGTCCTTGCGGTAGGAACAGGTCACGGGGGCCGGGGGGGCCGTGATGCTCGGCTCGGGCGTCGCGACGGCGTCCTCGGACGGTGTGCTGCTCGCATCGGGCGTCGCGGCGGCCTGGACCTCCTTGCCGTCACCACCGAGGAGCCTCACCCCGGCGAACAGGCCTCCCGCGACGACGACCACCGCGATGACCGCTCCGATGACGGCGTTCCGCTTCGACGTGCTCTTCTGCTCAGCACGTTTCGCCTGCCGCTCCTTGTGCTCCCGAGCCAACTGGCTCTGGCGGTCCTCGGCGCTCACCGCTATGTCCTCCAGGATTACTGTTACATGACTACGGACTGGCGGAAAGCGTACCGGCCCTAAGGTGTGCTGCACGTAAGTGGCGGAATTCGCCGGATGGGGACAGAGGGGAAAGACCGGGATCTCTTCACACTCTCCATAACCCGTTCATGGTGGGATCCGTACTTGCTGATGACGAGCCACGCACCACCGGAGCGCTCCATGTTCGACGAGATCCTCGGCCTGCCCCTCCACCCCCTGGTCGTCCACGCCGCCGTGGTCCTGACCCCGCTCCTGGCGGTGCTCGCCGCCGTGTACGCGCTGCTGCCCCGCACCCGGCCCGTGCTCACCTGGGCGGTGGTCGGGCTCGCCCCGATAGTGCCGGTGAGCGTCTTCGTGGCACGGGAGAGCGGGGAGTCGCTGGAGGAGGGCCGTTTCGCCTCCGCGGGCGGGCAGGTCGGTGAACGCATAGCCGAGCACGCGAGCTTCAGCATCCCCCTGCTGCTCGTCACCCTCGCCCTCGGGGTGATGTCGCTGGCTCTCGTCCACGTCTCGCGCGGTGACCGGTTCGGCCGTCGGGCGGGGCTGGCCGTCTCGGCGCTGACCGTGGTCCTGGCCGCCGTCGCGCTCTACTACGTGGTGCGGGCCGGGCACAGCGGGGCCGTCACCGTCTGGGCGAACTGAGGCGTAGCCGGGCAGCGGTACTGTCTCAGGAGTGGACAGCCTGTTCGATTCGGCGGCGGAGGAGGCCCATCGCGGCCAGGAGCCCCTGGCGGTGCGGATGCGCCCCAGGAGCCTGGACGAGGTGATCGGCCAGCGGCACCTGCTGGGCTCCGGTACGCCGCTGCGCCGCCTCGTCGAGGCCGAGGCGCCGATGTCGCTCTTCCTCTGGGGCCCGCCGGGCACCGGCAAGACCACCCTCGCCTACGTGGTGGCGGGCGTCACCAAACGCCGCTTCGTGGAGGTCTCCGCGGTGTCGGCGGGTGTCAAGGAGGTCCGCGCGGCCATCGAGCAGGCCCGGCGAGAGCTGGGCATGTCCGGTCGCCAGACCGTCCTGTTCGTCGACGAGGTGCACCGTTTCAACAAGGCGCAGCAGGACGCCCTGCTGCCCGCCGTGGAGAACCGCTGGGTCACCTTCATCGGCGCCACCACGGAGAACCCCTTCTTCTCCGTCATCTCGCCCCTGCTGTCGCGCTCGCTGCTGCTGACCCTGGAGTCGCTGTCGGAAGACGACATCCGGGTGGTGCTGGAGCGCGCCGTCGCCGACCCGCGTGGCCTGGAGGGAAGGGTGCGCCTGGCGCCCGAGGCCGCCGAGCATCTGGTGCGGCTGGCCGGCGGCGACGCCCGCAGGTCGCTCACCTACCTGGAGGCCGCCGCGCTGATCTCCGCCGACGGCGAGGTCACCGTCGAGGTGGTGGAGCGGGCGGTGGACAAGGCGGCTGTGCGCTACGACCGTCAAGGCGACCAGCACTACGACGTGATCAGCGGTTTCATCAAGAGCATGCGGGGCTCCGACGCCGACGCCGCGCTGCACTACCTCGCCCGGATGGTCGAGGCGGGCGAGGACCCCCGGTTCATCGCCCGCAGGATCGTCATCTTCGCCTCCGAGGACGTCGGCATGGCCGATCCCACCTGCCTGCAGGTCGCGGTGGCCGCGGCCCAGGCGGTGGAGTTCATCGGCCTGCCGGAGGGGCGGCTCAACCTGGCCCAGGCGGTCGTCCACTGCGCGCTGGCCCCCAAGTCCAACGCGGTGATCAATGCCATCGGCGCGGCCTCCGAGGACGTGCGGCGCGGCAACATCGGCCATGTCCCCGACCATCTGCGTGACGCCCACTACCCGGGAGCCAAGAAGCTCGGCCACGGCAAGGGCTACAAGTACCCCCACGACTTCGAGCACGGCCTGGTCCGTCAGGAGTACGCGCCCGAGGAGCTCAGGGACCGGCGCTACTACCGGCCCACCCGGCACGGCGCCGAGGCGGGCTTCGCCGACCGCTGGTCCAGGATCCGCACCTTCCTGCGCGGAGAGTGACCTGCCGTACCGCTCGCCCGGCTCCCCGGCGCGCCGCCACGTACGATCTCGCGGGTCGTCCCGCTCCCCCTGCCCGGCTCCGGCTCGAGGGCTCACCCGGCCGGGCGGCCCCGCTCCGCGAGCGGGGCGCGCCGGCGCGGGAAGCGCATGGTCAGCAGCCTGGCGCGTGGGGCGACCCGTCCGGCCAGGTTGAACAGGGCCTCGGTGCGCGAGCGGTCGGCGTCGAGATGGGTCAGCTTCTCGGCCCCGAGGGGGCCGAGCTTGCAGCTCCTTGCCGTCGATGGATTCGACGGTTCAGGCCGCGTCGTCGGCAGCGTGACGCACTGCCCGGCGACCGATGTTGATCGCCGCGAAGTAGTCCGCCGGGCCAGCGAGCCCGCACGAAACACACCGGAACCCATCCCGGGTAGGACGGTTCCGCCTGTCGAGGTGGCCGCACCCCGGGCAGGTGCGGGAGGTGTTGCGCAGGTCCACCAGCCGTACGACCACCCCGGCCAGGGCGGTCTTGTACGCCACGAACGTGCGCAGTTGATGAAAACCCCAGGAGTTCAGGTCGGCACGCTGAGCCTTACGAACCGTGACCCGGTCCCGAATGCCTTGAAGGTCTTCCAGGGCGATCCCGGCGCGGGTGTCTTTGGCCTTGCCGACCAGTTGTTTGGAGATGACGTGGTTGACGTCGCGGGCGAACCGCGACTCCTTACGGCGGCGCCTCTTCAGCAGCCGCTTGGCGGATTTCGTGCCCTTGGCCTGGAGGCGGGCGTTACGCCGCCGCACCGCCCGTACCCCCTTGCCGCTGTAGGACTCACCCGTGGAGTCGGTGGCGAGGTTGACGATGCCCAGATCAACCCCCAGCCACTCCCTCGGCTCCTCCCCCGAGGGTGGAGCGGGCACCTCGACGACCACGGAGAGGAAGAACACGCCGTCGCGATAGACGAGATCCGCCTGACCCCGCAGGGTCGCTCCTGCACTGTTCAGCCACCGCCCCCGGTAGAGAACGGGCACGACGACCCGGCCGCTCAAGGTGAGGAGACTGATCGAATCTGGGCCTTTCCAGGTGAGGATGCGCGGGTCGTAGGCGACCGCCCCCAGCCGGCGGAAGACCGGCTTGATGGTCTTGTCGCGCTTGTAGGCCTGGCAGGCCTTGGCGATGGAGCGGGCGGCCATTTGCGCCGACAGCCCGAACTCCTGGCGCAGGTCGGCGTAGACGAGCTTCTGCAGTACGAGCTTGTTCGCGGTGCGGTGGGCAAAAGCGATCTCGGCTGCCCTAGTGGCGGCGGCGTTGCACGCGCGCATCGTCGCCAGCAGCGCCCGCCCCTGTTGAGGAGTGGGCGGCCTACCGGCGGGCCGTCCGTCCATGGGTGCCGCGCCTGCGGCCCGTCATGCCGTCGGCCTCGGTGTACGTGTCAGGCGGCTGCGTCGCGTGCTCGGCAGTGGGGAGATGGATCGTCCGCAGGCGGCCCGCGGGGCTGCGGGTGCTGGCCGCCGAGGAGCACCCCTCGGGGCCGCGCCGGATCAGCTACGAGCGCGCGGACGGGCGGGTTTTCCAGGGCGTGGCCGCGATGGCGTACGTCCTCACCCATATCCACCTCGGCTGGGCGCCGGCCGGCTGGGCCCTCATGCTCCCCGGGGTCGACCGGTTCGCGCAGCTGTGCGCGGACGCCTTCGGGTACGGCCCGCGGACCGTGCGCTCCCCGTACGGTACGGAGGGCGGGCCGGGCGTGGGCGCGGAGGCACCGTGAACCCCGTGCGGTCCGAAGAGCACCCGGGTCCTTCGGAGGCGGGCCTTCCCCGAAAGGCCCGACCGGCCCCGAAGGCGTGGTCCGGTCGCGCGCGGTAAGTGAGGATGAGTGATATCGGGCACGATAGGGTTTTGCCAATCCACCCGACCATGGCCGGGGTCACCTATGAGGGGACGGGTCCGCACATGCTTACCGCAGGAGAGGTCGCGGGGCTGATCGTCGCGATGGCCTGGGCGATCCTGGTCTGTTTCATGGCCGTCGTCATGGTCAGGCTGGCCCGCCTGCTCACCGAGACCACCAAGATGGTCTCCCAGCTGGGCGACCGCGTCGTGCCGCTGCTGGAGGACGTGTCGGCCGCCGTCGGCGAGACCAACCGTCAGCTGGTCGCCATCGAGGCGATCACCAGGGACGTCAAGCAGGTCAGCGGGCACGTGGCCAAGGTCAGCGACGTCACCCAGAACCTGGTCACCGGGCCGCTGATCAAGGTCGCGGCCCTCACCCACGGTGTCCGCCGGGCCGTGGGTGCCCGCAGGCGCGCCAGGCCCGCCGCGCAGGCGCTGGAAAGGCGGCGGAGATGATCCGCAGGCTGTTCTACATGGGCCTGGGCGCGTTCGGCGCGCTGTGGGTCATGCGTAAGCTTCAGGCACTGCACCCGAACCACCTGGCCCGCCGGGCCGTTCGGAACGCGGGCGGGGTCCTGGAGCAGGCGCGGGATCTCGCGGAGGACGCCCTGCGGGGGGCGGCCGAACGGGAAACCGAGTTGCGATCCAGGTTCGGGCTCGACACTGTGGAAAACCCCAATCACTCCAACGTAAAGGATGGCCGCTGACATGGAGTCGGCAGAGATCGCCCGCCGCTTCCTGCGCTTCTTCGAGGAGCGTGGGCACACCGTTGTGCCCTCGGCCAGCCTCATCGCCGAGGACCCGACGCTGCTTCTGGTCAACGCGGGCATGGTGCCCTTCAAGCCCTACTTCCTGGGCCAGCAGAAGCCGCCCTACAAGCGGGCCACCAGCGCGCAGAAGGTCGTCAGGACCCTCGACATCGACGAGGTCGGCAAGACGACCAGGCACGCCAGCTTCTTCCAGATGCTCGGAAACTTCTCCTTCGGCGACTACTTCAAGGAGCAGGCGATCCCGTTCGCCTGGGAGCTGCTGACCAAGCCCGAGTCCGAGGGCGGGTTCGGCTTCCCCGAGGACCGCCTCTGGGTCACCGTCTACCTCGACGACGACGAGGCCGCCGACATCTGGCACAGGAAGGCCGGAGTGCCGCTGGAGCGCATCCAGCGCCGTGACCTGGCGGACAACTACTGGCACATGGGCGTGCCGGGTCCCGGCGGGCCGTGCAGCGAGATCTACTACGACCGCGGTGCCGAGTACGGGCGCGAGGGCGGCCCGATCGTCGACGAGAACCGCTACCTCGAGGTGTGGAACAACGTCTTCATGCAGTTCCAGCTCGGTGCGGTCCGCAGCAAGGTGGACTTCGACATCGTCGGCGAGCTGCCGGCCAAGAGCGTCGACACGGGCATGGGCCTGGAGCGCATGGCGGCGATTCTGCAGGGCGTCGACAACATCTACGAGATCGACACCACGTACAAGATCCTTGACCGGGCCGCGGAGCTCACCAAGACGCGTTACGGCCGCGACGAGCGCGCCGACGTCTCGCTGCGGGTCGTCGCCGACCACGTCAGGACCGGCGTGATGCTCGTGGCCGACGGGGTGCTGCCCTCCAACGAGGGCCGGGGATACGTGCTTCGCCGCATCCTGCGCCGTGCCATCCGTAACCTGCGCCTGCTCGGCGCGGGTGAGGAGCGCTACATGCACGAGCTCACCGCGGTGACCGTCGATGTCATGGGCCAGCAGTACGCGGAGCTCAGGGCCGACGCCCCGCAGATCCACGGCGTCATCGACGCGGAGGAGGGGTCCTTCCTCGGTACCCTCCGCACCGGCACCGCGATCTTCGACGTGGCGGCCGAGGAGACCAAGCGCAAGGGGCGGGGCACGCTCGCGGCCGACCAGGCCTTCCAGCTCCACGACACCTACGGGTTCCCGATCGACCTGACCCTGGAGATGGCCTCCGAGCAGGGGCTGCAGGTCGACGAGGAGGGCTTCCGCCGGCTGATGAAGGAGCAGCGCGACCGGGCCAAGGCCGACGCCGCCTCCAAGAAGACCGGCAACGCCGACATCTCGGTCTTCGGCCAGATCCTGGAGAAGGCCGGCAAGGTCGAGTTCCTCGGCTACGACCACGTGACGGCCGAGGCCGAGGTCGCCGGCCTCCTCGTCGACGGCGCCTCCGTCGCCGCGGCGGGCGCGGGTACGGCGGTCGAGGTCGTGCTGAGCCGCACCCCGTTCTACGCCGAGGGCGGCGGCCAGCTCTCCGACCAGGGCCTCATCCGCACCGGCGGGGCCGAGGTGGAGATCGTGGACGTGCAGTCCCCGGTCGCCGGCCTCGTCGTGCACCGGGGCAAGGTCCGTACCGGGGAGATCCGGGTGGGCGAGACGGCCCAGGCCGAGATCGACGTCGAGCGGCGCCGGGCCATCTCCCGCAGCCACACCGCCACCCACCTGGTGCACCGGGGCTTCCGCAACGCGCTGGGCGAGACCGCGGCGCAGGCCGGTTCCGAGAACTCGCCGGGCCGCTTCCGCTTCGACTTCACCGCCGCGGGCGCCGTGCCGCCCAGCGTGTTGCGCGACGTCGAGGATGAGGTCAACGCGGTCCTGATCAACGACCTGCGGGTCAACGCCTTCCACACCTCCCAGGCCGAGGCCCGCGCGATGGGCGCGCTGGCCCTGTTCGGTGAGAAGTACGGCGACACCGTCCGCATCGTCGAGGTCGGTGAGTACTCCCGTGAGCTCTGCGGTGGCACCCACGTCGCCAGCTCCGGGCAGCTGGGCCTGGTCAAGGTGCTGGGTGAGGCCTCGATCGGTGCGGGTGTGCGCCGGGTGGAGGCCCTGGTCGGCCTCGACGCGTTCCGCTTCCTGGCCAGGGAGAGCGTGCTCGTCGCCCAGTTGTCGGAGCAGCTCAAGGCGCGCAGGGAAGAGCTCCCCGAACGCGTCGAGGGCATCGTCACCCGGTTGCGCTCCGCGGAGAAGGAACTGGCCACGTTGCGCTCGGCCCAGGCGCTCGCCGGTGCGGGGGAGATGGCGGGAAACGCCCGTGATCTGCATGGAGTCTCCGTTGTGACGCACCGTGCGCCTGATGGAACATCTCCTGATGATCTGCGTAAACTCGCACTCGACGTGCGCGGCCGGTTCCCGAGCGACCGCGCTGCGGTCGTCGTCGTCGCCGGTGTCCCCAATGACCGGCCGGTCGTCGTGGCCGCGGTCAACGAGGTGGGACGCGATCGCGGCCTGAAGGCCGGCCGTCTGGTCGGCGTCGCCGCGAAGGCACTCGGAGGTGGCGGTGGCGGTAAGGATGACGTCGCTCAGGGAGGCGGTGTGCGCCCCGAGGCGATCGACGAGGCGCTCGCGGCCGTCGAGCAGGCGATCACGCAGACGCTCACCTGATGGGGAACGACACTCTCGAGCCGTGGCCGGTACGAGGGTGGAGACAGAGATGATGAGAAACGGCATTCGGCTGGGCGTCGATGCCGGCTCGGTCCGTATCGGCGTGGCCAGAAGCGATCCCTCGGGGTTGCTTGCCACGCCGGTGGAGACCGTCCGGCGTGGCAAGGGCGACCTCGACCGGCTCGCGGAGATCGCGGCCGAGTACGAGGTCGTCGAGGTGGTGGTCGGCCTGCCGACCTCGCTCTCCGGGCGCGAGGGGCAGGCGGCGGCCGTCGCCCGTGACTTCGCGAACCGGATCGCACTCCGGCTGGCGCCCGTCCCGGTGCGGATGTTCGACGAGCGGTTGACCACCGTCACCGCCCAGCAGGGACTGCGGGCCAGCGGGGTGAAGGCGAAGAACCAGCGCGGTGTGGTGGACCAGGCTGCCGCCGTCGTGCTGCTCCAGGCGGCGCTGGACGCCGAACGCGCCACCGGCAGGCCTCCCGGCAGCCCTGTCGCGCCACCGGGCGGCGGGACCGTTCGGTGAGCCGTCCGCGGCCGATATGGCTGTTGGTGGCCGGGGCGACGGTGCTCGCCACCGCCGCCGGGACGGCGGCCGGGCTCGTCGTGGTCCGCCCCTATCTCATGCCCGCCGACTTCGAGGGGCCGGGGTCCGGCACGGTCGTCGTCGAGATCTCCGAGGGGGCGAGTGCCGGTGCGATCGGGCTGGCGCTGGCCGACGCCGGAGTGGTGGCAAGTGCCAGGGCGTTCGTCAGGGCGTCGGAGGAGCAGGCCAGGACGGGCAGCCTGCACCCCGGCCACTTCAGGCTCCGCAGGGGCATGGACGCCCGCTCGGCACTCGGCATGCTGGTGACGCCCGAGTCGCGGATGGTGCTCAGGGTCACCGTCCCCGAGGGGCTCCGCCTGCCCGAACTGCTCGACCGGCTCGCCGAGGGCACCGGCATGCGCCGGGCCGACCTGGCCAGAGCCGCGGACGACGTGCGGGCGCTGGGCCTGCCACGGTACGCCAGGAACGCCGAGGGCTTCCTGTTCCCCGCCACCTACGAGATCGAGCCCGGCACGACCGCTCAGGACGTGCTGGTCGCGATGGTGGAACGTTACAAACAGGTCGCCGAGCAACTCGACCTCAAGGAGCGGGCCGCCAGGAAGCGGTTGACCCCCCTGGAGGCTGTCACGATGGCGAGCATCGTCCAGGCGGAGGGTGGGCGGGACCCGGACTATCCGAAGATCGCTAGAGTGATCTACAACCGGATCAGGGCAGGAACGCCACTTCAACTGGACACCACGGTGCTGTACGCGCAGAGGCGCAGGACCCTGGAGGTGTCCGAGAAGGACACCGAGGTGAGGTCTCCGTACAACACCTATCGCAGACCTGGCCTGCCCCCCGGACCCATCGCGAACCCCGGGGAGAAGGCGTTGATCGCGGCACTTCGGCCAGATCAAGGTGATTGGTTCTGGTTCGTAACCACAGATCCGGAGCATAGAATCACGAAATTCACTGACAAAGAGAGTGAGTTTGTGAGATACCGGGAAGAGCTGAACAGATACCTCGGGAAGCGTTGATGCCCGGCGGAACACCCCCCGTTCCGCCGCATGCGGCGCCCCGTACCCGCGAACCAGACGACCACTCCCGGGACACCGGGAGGTCTGGCCGGGTGCTTTCCTTCGGTTTGGCACACCCGCTTGACGCCAGGCCGTCCCTAGCGGGAGATTGGCCAGCGTCTCTATGAACGATCTCGATATGGACTTCCTGGTCGGCTCCGACGACGAAGGTCGGCCGGGCCGAAGATCTCGCGCGTCCTCAGGACGCGACTCCGGTGGCCGACGCGGCCGGCGTAGGAAGCGCCGCCGTAACCGGGGCGGCTTCCTCGCCCCCATGCTCGCGGTCATCGTGCTGTTCGGCGGCATCGGTGCCGCCGGCTTCTACGGCTACACCTGGGTCCGCGACGTGATGACCCCGGACGACTACACCGGACCTGGGTCCGGCGAGGTCGTCGTGGAGATCAAGGACGGCCAGAACGCCTCCGACGTCGCCCAGACCCTGGAGGAGCAGGGCGTGGTGAAGAGCGTCAAAGCCTTCGTCAACGCCGTCGCCCAGGCGGGCAAGAGCTCCTCCCTGCAGCCTGGCGAATACAGCATGCGCAAGCAGATGGCGGCCGCGGAGGCCGTCAAGCTTCTCGATCCGGAAAAGCGGCTGCTGGAGAGGGTCACCCTCAAGGAGGGGCTGCGCCTGAGCGACACCCTCAAGCAACTCGCCGAGAAGACCGGCAAGCCGCTCAGGGAGTTCCAGCAGGCGGCCAAGAACAGCCGGAAGCTCGGCCTGCCGTCCTACGCCAGGGGCAGACTGGAGGGCTACGCCTTCCCGGCCACCTACGACATCAGGCCCAAGATGACGCCCTCCGACATCCTGGTCGCGCTGGTCGACCGCTTCACCCAGACGGCGGAGAAGGACGACCTGCAGGGTAAGGCCAAGGAACTCGGGCACACTCCGCACGAGATCATGACGATCGCCAGCATCGTCCAGGCCGAGTCCGGTACCAAAGAGGACATGGGCAAGGTGGCCCGGGTCATCTACAACCGGCTCGACGGCAATCCCCGCCGCAAGCTGGAGATGGACAGCACGGTGATGTACGGGCTGAACAAGTACGGCATCGAGTCCTCCCACAAGGATCTTGAGAGTTCCTCGCCCTACAACACCTACAGGTTCGAGGGCCTGCCTCCCGGACCGATCGCCAACCCGGGAGACGACGCCATCCAGGCGGCGCTCAACCCCACCAAGGGGGACTGGGTCTGGTTCGTGACCACCTGCCCGGCGCGGCAGATCACCAAGTTCGCCTCGACGGAGACGGACTTCCTCGCGCTCAAGGCCGAGTACGAGAGAAACAAGGGGAACGGATGCTGAGAGCGGCGGTCCTGGGGTCACCGATCGCCCACTCGCTCTCCCCGTACCTGCACCGCGCCGCCTACGAGGGCATGGGCCTGCACGACTGGCGGTACGAGGCGATCGAGTGCGAGGAGGCCGGGCTCCCCGGCCTCCTCGACGGGCTGGACGCCGACTGGGCGGGGCTCTCGCTCACCATGCCGCTCAAGCGGGCCGTGCTGCCGCTGCTCGACACCGTCTCGGAGCTCGCACTCCAGGTGGGCGGGGCCAACACGGTGATCCTGCGCGACGGCGCCCGGCACGGGCACAACACCGACGTGTACGGCATCGTCCGGGCGCTCGCGGAGGCGGGCGTGGCCCCGCCCGCCTCCGCGACCGTCCTCGGTGGGGGCGCGACGGCCTCCTCCGCGCTGGCCGCCCTGCGCGAGCTGGGTCTGGGCGAGGTGACCCTCGTGGTCCGTGACCTGTCCAGGGCGGCGGAGACCGTCGAGACGGCCGAGCGGCTGGACATGAGCCTGACGGTGCAGACCTTCGACAAGCTCGACACCGCGCTGGGGGTCGACCTGGTCGTCTCGACCCTGCCCTCCGGCGCGGCCGACGGCTTCACCGAGTCGCTGGCGGACGTGCCGGCGCTCTTCGACGTGGTCTACGCACCCTGGCCCACCCGGACGGCGGCGGCGGTGGCCGAGCGGGGCGGGACTGTCGTCGGGGGTTTCCCGATGCTCCTGCACCAGGCGGTCCGGCAGGTCGAGATGATGACCGGCCGCGCGGACGTGCCGGTGGAGGCGATGCGCGAGGCGGGGAAGAGCGAGATCGTCAGGCGTGCCGCTCCAACGGAATGATTCTGGGTGAGTGTGTCGTTGTGATAGAGTGACTAATCGATCGGTCCGGCGTTCCTGCTGGACGCGCAAGCGGAGGTCATCCTCCCACCTCGTCGGCCGCAAGGCTGACAGGTCAGGATCACACCGGGTAGGTTTCCGGCGAGCTTAACGGCATAAAGCCTTCGAGTTCATGTGGCCCCGCATGCGTGACGTGCGGGGCATCTTGCGTTCGACGCGCCTTTACCGGGTGCGTGTTCTGCGACTTCCCGGCACGATCGAGCATGTTGCGACCTTTCGTAAGAAAGGTCGCGGATCGCAACCTAGGAGGCCCCATCAGCGCCGAGCCCCGCATCAATGACCGCATTCGCGTGCCCGAGGTCCGCCTCGTGGGCCCGAACGGCGAACAGGTGGGCATCGTCTCCATCGGCGATGCTTTGAAGCTGGCTCAAGAAGCCGACCTCGACCTGGTCGAGGTCGCGGCAACGGCTCGCCCGCCAGTGTGCAAGCTCATGGACTACGGCAAATTCAAGTACGAGTCCGCGATGAAGGCACGCGAGGCGCGCCGTAACCAGGCGTACACCATCATCAAGGAGATCAAGCTCCGGCCGAAGATCGACCCGCACGACTACGAGACCAAGAAGGGTCACGTGGTGCGGTTCCTCAAGGCCGGCGACAAGGTCAAGGTCACCATCATGTTCCGTGGTCGGGAGCAGTCCCGGCCCGAGCTGGGCTTCCGGCTCCTGCAGCGACTGGCGGAGGACGTGACGGAGCTCGGCTTCGTCGAGTCCCAGCCCAAGCAGGACGGCCGAAACATGATCATGGTGATCGGCCCGCACAAGAAGAAGGCTGAGGCCAAGGCCGAGAAGGCGGCGGCCAAGGCGCGGCATGACGAGAACCCCTCGGGGGACAGGTCGCCGGCCGGCGACGAGACGCACGTCAACGACGAGGTGTCCGTCAACGGAGCGGTGGCGGCCCCGCAGGAGTAACTCGCATAGCCTGGATCGTCAGGTAGTCGCGATATCACGTCGAGACCGGGTCCGGTCTCGTAGTCAGGCATGCCCTTGACTTGGGTTACCGGCCCGGGACATCGGCACGATCGAGGGAGAGACGGCTGAGATGCCGAAGATGAAGACGCACAGCGGTGCGAAGAAGCGGTTCAGGCTCACGGGTTCCGGCAAGCTTGTGCGCCGCCGCGCCAACCGTGCGCACTACAACGAGCACAAGCCGTCCACCTTGACGCGTCGTCTCAAGCCCGAGGTCGTGCTCTCCGACGCCGACTCCAAGAAGATCAAGAAGCTGCTCGCTAAGTAACCGCCCCCGGGGAGATAGATACACATGGCACGCGTGAAGCGGGCGATCAACGCCAAGAAGAAGCGCAAGGTCGTTCTCGAGCGGGCGAAGGGCTATCGGGGTCAGCGTTCCAGGCTGTACCGCAAGGCCAAGGAGCAGATGCTCCACTCGATGACGTACGCCTACCGCGACCGCAAGGACCGCAAGGGCACCTTCCGCCGTCTCTGGATCCAGCGCATCAACGCCGCTGCCCGCCAGAACGGCATCACCTACAACAGGCTCATCCAGGGCCTGCGGCTCGCCTCCATCGAGGTCGACCGCAAGATCCTCGCTGACCTCGCGGTCAACGACGCCGCCACGTTCGCGACGCTGGTCGAGGCCGCCAAGAAGGCGCTCCCGGCCGACGTGAACGCGCCGGTCGCCGGCTGAGCGAGACACTGACGACCATGCGGTCCGCAGCGATGACGCTGCGGGCCGCATTCGCATTCTTGGGGGACGGGCATGGCCGGGTCTGAGCTGACCAATATCAAGTCACCGCGGGTCAAGGCCGCGCGGAGGCTGACCAAGCGGGCCTTCAGGGACCGCGACCGCTCCTTCCTGGCAGAGGGGCCACAGGCGGTCCGTGAGGCGCTGGCGCTGGACGGCGTCGTGGTGGAGCTGTTCGCCACCGCCGAGGCCGAGCTGCGCCACGCCGACGTCATCGCCGCCGCCACCGCCGCGGGGGTGCCCCTCTTCCGGGCCAGTGGCGAGGTCATGGCCGAGCTGGCCCAGACCGTCACCCCCCAGGGACTGCTGGCCGTGTGCCGCTTCGTGCACGTGCCCCTGAACGACTCCGTCACCTCCGACGCCAGGCTGGTGGCCGTGCTCGCCCACGTTCGCGACCCGGGCAACGCGGGCACGGTGCTGCGCACCGCCGACGCCGCGGGTGCCGACTCGGTGGTCTTCACCGACGCCTCGGTCGATCCCTACAACGGCAAGTGCGTGCGGGCCAGCGCGGGCAGCCTGTTCCATCTCCCGGTCACCACGGGTGTCCATGTGACCCGGGTCGTGGAGCACCTGAAGGGTTCCGGGCTGCGGGTGCTCGCCGCCGACGGCGCGGGCAAGCAGACCCTGGACGACATGGACCTGTCCGGCCCGACGGCCTGGATCTTCGGCAACGAGGCCTGGGGGCTTCCCGAGGAGATTTTGGGATTGGCCGACGACGTCGTCCGGGTTCCGATTTACGGGCGGGCCGAGAGCCTGAACCTCGCGACCGCCGCCGCGGTCTGTCTGTACGCATCTGCCCGGTCTCAGCGCACCGGTCCCGGCGCCAGGTGACGCCCCCCGCCTCGAGGCTGCCGTACGACGCGGGAAACCCGCTATTGTCGGCCATGTAGCGTCGAGGAGGCGGGGTCGTGCACGGCGAACACACCGGCGAGCGGAGCACCGATCCCGCTTCTGTGATCGACGTCGACGAGCTTCCCGACGGCCTCGTGGTGACCGATGGAGACGGCCACGTGCTGACCGTCAACCGGGCCGCGGCCCGGTTGACCGGGGTCACCCGCGAGCAGGCCGCGGGGCGGCACCTGCGCGACGTGTTCTCCTTCCACGACCACGACGGGCGCGACTGGTGGAAGTGGCTCGACACCTACGGCGGGTTGCGCACCCGCACCCGCCAGCCCGAGCTGCCGCTGCGCACCCTCGGTGGCCAGGAGATGCTGGTGGCCGCCCGGCTGGTGCGAGAGCCCCGGCGGGGCGGCGAGGTGGTCCGGGTGGTCATCACGCTGCGTGACACCGGAGCCCGTGCCCGCCTGGAGCGCAGCCGCGCCGACCTGGTCTCCACGGTCGCCCACGAGCTGCGCTCCCCGCTGACCAGTGTCAAGGGGTTCACCGCGACCCTGCTGGCCAAGTGGACCCGTTTCACCGACGACCAGAAGCTGGTCATGCTGGAGACGGTCAACGCCGACGCCGACCGGGTGACCAGGCTGATCACCGAGCTGCTCGACGTCTCGCGTATCGAGTCGGGGCGGCTGGAGATCCATCGCCAGGTGGTCGACATCCCGGCCAGGATCTCCAAGGTCATCGCGGGGCGGGTGGCGGCGGGTGAGCCGGACGACCGCTTCCTGCTCCAGGTGCGCGGTGAGCTGCCCGAGACCTGGCTCGACCAGGACAAGATCGATCAGGTGCTTGCCAACCTGGTGGAAAACGCGGTGCGGCACGGGCGCGGTACGGTGACAATAGTCGTCGAACCGAGCGAATGGGGAGTGACCGTGTCCGTCCGTGACCAGGGAGAGGGCATCCCGCCCGAGCTGGTCACGCGCGTCTTCCGGCAGTTCTGGCGGGGCAACGCCCGCCGCCGCGGCGGCACCGGGCTCGGCCTGTTCATCGTCAAGGGGCTGATCGAGGCTCACGGTGGCACCATCTCCGTACAGCGCGGACCCGAGGGCGGCGCCGAGTTTCGATTTATGGTGCCCACCGGCACCCCTGACTTCGCCTGAGCGTGAATGCCAGCCCGGTGGGCTTACCCGACTAGACTCGTGGCCGCTCAAGCCCTGGATTCGGAGCTCTCTCTTGTCAAACTACGACCCGGTCGAGGTGACCCCGCTGCACGCCGATGAGATGGCGCGCATGCAGGCCGACGCGATCGACGCCGTCAAGGCGGCGCGCGACCTCGAAGAACTCAAGCAGGTGCGCCTCGCGCACGCCGGTGACCGCTCACCGATCGCCCTGGCCAACCGCGAGATCGGCGCCCTGCCCCCGGCGGCCCGCGCCGAGGCGGGCAAGCGTATCGGCGGCGCCCGCAAAGCCGTCGCCGACGCTCTCGCCGAACGGCAGGCGCAGTTGGAGGCCGAGCGCGACGAGCGGGTCCTCGTCGAGGAGACCGTCGACGTCACGCTGCCCTCTGGCCGCGCCTCCCGGGGCGCCAGGCATCCGCTGACCACCCTCCAGGAGCGCATAGCCGACGCCTTCGTCGCGATGGGCTACGAGGTGGCGGAGGGCCCCGAGCTGGAGGGGGAGTGGTTCAACTTCGACGCGTTGAACATCTCCGCCGACCACCCGGCGCGCTCGGAGCACGACACCTTCTTCGTGGAGTCCGTCGACTCGGGCAAGGTGCTGCGCACCCAGACCTCTCCCGTCCAGATCCGGGCGCTGCTCAGCAGGGAGCTTCCGATCTACGTGATCTCGCCGGGCAAGGTGTTCCGCACCGACGAGCTTGACGCCACCCACACCCCGGTCTTCCACCAGGTCGAGGGGCTGGCGATCGACGAGGGCCTGACCATGGCCCATCTCAAGGGCACCCTCGACCGGTTCGCTGAGGTCATGTTCGGTGAGGGCATCACCACCCGGTTCCGGCCCAACTACTTCCCGTTCACCGAGCCCTCGGCCGAGATGGACCTGAAGTGCTTCGTCTGCCGCGGTGCCTCCGCGGTGCCGGGAAACCCGTCCTGCCGCACCTGTAAGTCGGAGGGCTGGATCGAGTGGGGCGGCTGCGGCATGGTCAACCCGCGGGTGCTCATCGCCTGCGGCGTCGACCCCGCCCGCTACAGCGGCTTCGCCTTCGGCATGGGCGTCGAACGCACCCTGATGTTCCGCCACAACGCCGAGGACATGCGCGACATGGTCGAGGGAGACGTCCGCTTCACGCTCCCCTTCGGAATGGAGGTCTGATGAAGGTCTCGCTTTCATGGCTGCGGGAGTACGTCGATCTCCCCGCCGTCACGGCGCACGAGATCGCCGAGAAGCTCACCGCGGCCGGGCTCAAACTGGAGTCCGTCATCTCCTACGGCCACGACATCAAGAACGTCGTGGTGGGCGAGGTGCTCTCCATCGAGACCCTGGAGGGTTTCAAGAAGCCCATCCGCCACTGCCAGGTCGAGGTGGGGGAGGCCGCGCCTCGCGAGATCGTCTGCGGTGCGACCAACTTCGAGGCCGGCGACCGTGTCCCGGTCGCGCTGCCCGGCGCCGTGCTGCCCGGCGGGTTCGAGATCGCCTCCCGTAAGACCTACGGACGCCTGTCGGACGGCATGATCTGCTCGGAGGCGGAGCTCGGGGTGGCCGAGTCCTCCCCGGGCATCCTCGTGCTGCCCGGGGACACTCCGATCGGCGCCGACGTGGTCGAGCTGCTCGGCCTGCGCGACGACGTGATCGAGCTTGAGATCACCCCGGACATCGGCTACGCGCTCTCCATCCGGGGTGTGGCCCGCGAGGCCGCCGCAGCCTTCGACTCGGCGTTCATCGACCCGGCGGACGTCTCCCCGCCCGTCGCGTCAGGTCCCGCCTACCCGGCCTCGATCGCCGACCCGTCGGCCTGTGACCGCTTCGTGCTCCGCGAGATCCACGGGTTCGACCCGTCGGCGAGCAGCCCGCTGTGGATGCGCGCACGGCTCACCCGCGCCGGTATGCGCCCGGTCTCGCTGGCCGTCGACGTCACCAACTACGTCATGCTGGAGCTCGGCCAGCCGCTGCACGCCTTCGACGCCGCCAGGCTGACCGGTGAGATCGTGGTGCGCAGGGCCGAGCCCGGCGAGACGCTGGAGACACTCGACCACGTGGTCCGCAAGCTCCACCCGGACGACATCCTGATCACCGACGGGTCGGGCGTGATCTCGATGGCCGGCACCATGGGCGGCCTGCACACCGAGATCTCCGACGCCTCCACCGACATCGTGATCGAGGCCGCCCACTTCTCCGCCAGTGGCATCGCGCGCATGTCGCGCCGGCACAACCTGGTCAGCGAGGCATCCAAGCGCTTCGAGCGGGGCGTCGACCGGGAGCTTCCGCTGTACGCCTCCTGGCGTGCCGCTCAGCTTCTGGCCGAGCTGGGCGGCGGCACGATCCAGCCGGGCGTCACCCACGCCGAGGTGGAGGTCGAGCCGGCCCGTGTCGCCATCCCGAGCGGCTACCCCGGCAGGGTCGCGGGCACCGTCTACGACCGGGAGACGGTGATCCGCCGCCTGGAACAGGTCGGCTGCGCGGTCGAGAGCTCCGCCACCGAGACCGGCACCGCCGCCGACGGGATCGCCGCGAAGCTCGCGGTCACCGGCGACGACATGCTGGTGGTCACCCCACCCTCGTGGCGGCCTGACCTGACCGACCCGAACGACCTCGCCGAGGAGGTCATCCGGCTGGAGGGCTACGAGAACCTGCCCTCGATCCTGCCCGCCGCCCCCGCGGGTGCCGGTCTCACCGAGAGCCAGCGCCTGCGCCGCCGGGTCGGCCGCTCACTGGCCGCCGCCGGCTACGTCGAGATCCTCTCCTACCCGTTCAGCGGGGAGCGCGACTTCGACAACCTGCAACTGCCCGCCGCCGACGCGCGTCGCCTGGCCGTACGGCTGGCCAATCCGCTCAGCGAGGACGAGCCGCTGATGCGGACCACCCTGCTGCCCGGCCTGCTCAAGACGCTGGTCCGCAACGTGGGCCGGGGTTTCGGCGATGTGGCGCTGTTCGAGACGGGCCTGGTCTACCGGCCCTCGCCGGACGCGCCCGCCGTCGCCCCCGTGCTGGGCGTCGACCGCAGGCCGAGCCCGGAGGAGCTGGCCTCGATCGAGTCCGCGCTGCCGGCCCAGCCGCTGCGGGTCGGGGTCGTGCTGGCCGGGGAGTTCGAGCCGTCCGGCTGGTGGGGCAAGGGCAGGGGAGCCGACTGGGCGGACGCCGTCGAGGCGGCCCGGGTGGTGGCCGCCGAGGCCGGCGTCACCCTCGACGTCCGCGCGGACCGGCACGAGCCCTGGCACCCGGGCCGCTGCGCCGCGCTGTACGCCGGTGACGTGCTCGTCGGTCACGCCGGCGAGCTGCATCCGCGCGTGGTCGAGGCGTACGGCCTGCCCCCGCGCACCTGCGCGATGGAGCTGGAGCTGACCCGGCTGGAGCAGTCGCCGGTCGGCCGGCCGCAGGCGCCGGCGATCTCCGGCTACCCGGTCGCGAGCCAGGACGTCGCGCTCATCGTCGACGCGGCGATCCCGGTGGCCCCGGTGGAGGCGGCGCTGCGCGAGGGCGCGGGCGAGCTGCTGGAGTCGATCCGGCTGTTCGACGTCTACGCCGGTGCCCAGGTGGGCGAGGGCAGGAAGTCTCTCGCCTACTCCCTGCGCTTCCGGGCGGCCGACAGGACGCTCACGGTGGAGGAGACCACCGCGGCCCGTGACGCGGCCGTGGCCCTGGCCGCCGAGCGCACCGGGGCACGGTTGCGCGGCGTCTGACCGGCGGCTGAGGGGCTCGGGACACATCCCGAGCCCCTTTCATCGCTCCGGACCGGGATTCCCGCCGGTCCGGAACCTTCATTCCGCCCCGTGGCCCGGCCACGGGCGGATCTTCCCTCGGGAGGGACGATGAGGTACCCGCCGGTCGATCCGGGTGGCCTGCTCGTTCGGCGTGGCGGAGAGGCTTCCCCCGGGAGGGGACGATGAGGCATCTGCTGGTGTTCGCCGAGCGCGACGCCGCCGAGGAGGTCGCCGAGATCGTGGCCGAGGAGTTTCCGATGATCGGCGTGCCTGCCGTGGTCAGGGAGACCCTCGCGGGTGAGGACGACGCCGAGGACGCCCAGTGGCTCGTGGTGGTCGAGGACCCCGCCGAGACCCTCACGCCGGAGGGCCTGGCCCGCCTGGACACCCTGCTCGAGGATTGCGACGGCTGGCGCGAGACCGGGTGATGGTCGGCCGGGTGCCGCGTCACGAGGGGCGTGGGCTCCGACCGGAGGACTCAGAGTTTGTCGATCTCGGTCAGGTCGATGTCGATGTCGAAGGGGGCCGAGATCTTGAGCCGGTCGTGGTGGATGCCGGTGAGAACGTAGGACCGGGCGACTGGGTCGAGTTCGTAGACGTAGACCGCCGGCCTTCCCGACTGGTTCTCGACCAGCCAGAAGTGTGCGATGCCCGCCTCGGCGTACAGCGTCGGTTTGCGGTCGCGGTCGCGCCGCTCGGAGTCCGGCGAGATGACCTCCACGGCCAGCACGACGTCCTCCGCCCGGTAGAAGGTCTGTTCCGGGCTGTGCTCGGCGGAGGCGTGGATGACGCTCACGTTCGGTTCGGGCCGCTGCTGCCTGCCCAGCACGACGCTCATCTCCCGGCGCGCGCGAAGATCGGCGGGCGCGGCGTGACGGAGGGCGTCGACCAGCAGATCCACCGCTCGCATGTGAAAAGAAGCCTGAGGACTCACGAAGACCAGGCTTCCATCGATTAACTCTGTGTGTGCAGGCAATTGCGGAATGCGATCGAGATCCTCGGCGGTGAATCCCCCCGGCGGGGGGAACACCCAGTCGGGCAGCGAGGACTCCGTCATCTCGGGGCTCCGTACGTCGACCGTCATGACCTCACAGTAGCAACAGGATTCCATTCTGTGAGGGTGGTTGCGGGTGGCTTAGCCCTGGACGGGAGTGACCTCCTCGCGGCGGGCGCGCTCCCTGAGAGCGTGCTCGTCGGTGCGGGCGTCGTAGTCGCGGAACCTCGGCAGCAGTGCGGCCATCGCGGCCACCGCGCCGACGCACAGCAGACCGCCCGCGCCCAGGGAGAAGCGGGTCCCGCCGAGCTGGGCCATCAGGCCGGCCCTGGCGTTGCCCAGCATCGGGCCGCTGGTGTAGGAGAGCAGCTCGATGCCCGCCAGGCGGCCGCGGAACTCGTCGGGGATGGTCTGGTTCCAGATGGTCGAGCGGAAGACGCCGCTGATCATGTCGGCGGCCCCGGCCACGGCGAGGAAGGCGAAGATGCCCCAGACGCTGGGCATGAGCGCCGCCAGCGCCACCGCCACGCCCCACACGGCCGCCGCGACGATCACGCCGAGGCCGTGGCGGTGCACGTGCCTGGTCCAGCCGGAGGTGACCGAGGCGATCAGCGAGCCGACGGCCGAGGCGGAGAAGAAGAGCCCCAGGGCCTCGGGGACGCCCAGCTCGTCGGCCAGGAACGGGTACAGCGCGGTGGAGAAGGCGAAGATCATCGCGGCGACGTCGACCAGGTAGGTGCCCATCAGGTCGGGGCGGCCCACGGCGTAGCGGACCCCGTCGACCAGTGACCTGATCGAGGCCGCGGGGGCGTTCTCCCGCTGCGGCTGGGCCCGCACCATCTGCAGCAGGACCAGGGAGAGCAGGAAGGTCACCACGTTGACGCCGTACGCGACGGCGACGCCGAACCAGGCCGCGATCAGGCCGCTGAGGCCCGGGGCGACGATGGCGCCCAGGTTCCACCGGAAAGCGCTGAGCGCGGCGGCCGCGGTCAGCTGGTCGTGCCTGACCACGCGGGGCAGCAGCGACTCCAGGCTGGGCCGTTGCAGGCTGCCCAGCCCGGCCGAGAGTGCGCCGACCACGTACAGCACCCAGACCTGCGGCTTGGGCAGCAGCGCGTTGACGGTCAGGATCAGGACCGTGAGGCAGAGCCCCACCTCGGTGTAAAGGATGATCTTGCGCCGGTCCAGCGCGTCGGCGATCGCCCCGCCCCAGAGCCCGCACACCACCATCGGGACGAACTCGGCCACGCTGACCAGGCCGACCGCCAGGTAGGAGCCGGTCAGCTCCTTCATCTGCAGCGGGACCGCGACCAGGGTCAGGAAGGTGCCGAACATCGTGACGACGCCGGAGCCGAAGAGCAACCGGAAGTCACGGGAGTCGCGGAGCGGGCTGAGGTCCATCGTCAGGCGGCGGAGCAGGGTTCTGATGGACCGGTCAGCGTTTTCTGGCACGAACAGGTAGTTTCGGCGGTGACCTGCGCGGAGGGCAACTCATTTTCCGGCAGGTCACCGCCGGGTCGAGCGCGGCGGGCGTCAGGAGCCCAGGACCTCCCTGCGCAGGTGGGTTTTGAGGATCTTGCCACCGGGGTTGCGGGGAAGTTCCGTGTCACGCACCCAGAACCTGACCGGGACCTTGAAGGGGGCGATCCGCTCGCGCAGGAAGGCCTGCAACTCCTCGGCGGTCGCCGGGGACGACAGCCGCACCACCGCGCCGACCTCCTCGCCCAGTTCCTCATGGGGGATGCCGATCACCGCGGCGTCGTCGACCGCCGGGTGCTCGAACAGGGCGGCCTCGACCTCGGCGCAGTAGACGTTCTCGCCGCCGCGGATGACCATGTCCTTGGCCCGGTCCACGATGAACACGAACCCCTCGGAGTCCACCCTGGCCAGGTCACCGGTGTGCAGCCAGCCGCCGACGAAGGTCTCGGCGGTGGCCTCGGGACGGTTCCAGTAGCCCAGGATGACGTTCGGTCCGCGCAGGCAGAGCTCGCCGACCGCGCCGACCGGCAGCTCGTCGCCGAGCGGATCGGCGATCTTCACCTCGACCACCGCCATCGGCAGGCCGATGCTGTCGGGTTTGGCCAGATAGTCGGTGCCGGCGTTGCTGATGGCGAGCGCGGTGGTCTCGGTCATGCCGTACCCGTTGGAGGGGGCGCGGCTGGGCAGTTGCTCGGTGATGCGCTCCAGCAGTTTCGGCGGGGCGGGGGCACCGCCGTACCCGAGGGCGTTGAGGCTGGAGATGTCGTGCTTGTCCAGGTCGGGGTGGGACAGGAGCTGCCATACGTTGGTGGGCACGCCGGTGAGCCCTGTGATCTTCTCGCGCTCGATCAGTTTCAGCGCGCGGCCCGCGTCCCACTTGTACATCAGCACCAGGCCGCTCCCGCTGAACATGGTGGTGGTCATCACCGCGAAGCAGCCGGTGACGTGGAAGAGCGGAACGGTGAGCAGGGTGACACGGCGCTGCCCCGCCGTCTCGCCCGGGTCCCCGCCAGCCCTGACCATGCTGCGGTACATGCCGTAGGCGACGGTCATGGGCGACTGCCCGACGTTGCGATGGCTGCCGAGCGCGCCCTTGGGGCGGCCCGTGGTGCCGGAGGTGTAGAAGATCGTTGCCGGATCCTCGGGGGAGAGGTCGACCGGCGGCAGCGTCACGTCCGCCGCCACCTCGCCCATCACCTCCTCGAACGCGCGGGCGCCCTCGGGCACCTCGCCGCGGGTCACGATCAGTGCCGGGGGCAGGCCGGTGAGCCCGGCCGCCCGTTCGCCGTCGGCGATCAGCACCTTGGCGCCGGAGTCCGACAGGCCGTACTCCAGTTCCTGCGGGGTCCACCAGGCGTTGAGTGGAACGGCTATCGCCCCGATGGCCAGCGCGGCCGAGAAGGCGATCACCCATTCGGGGTAGTTGCGCATGGCGATGGCGACCCGGTCGCCCTTGGCCACGCCGTACTCGTCCACCAGACGCCGTGCGAGCGTGGCCGCCCGCCTGAAGTGCTCCTCGTAGGTGATGTGCTCGTCTTCGTACGTCAGGAAGATCTTGTCGCCGTGAAACCGGCTCGTCTCGAGGAGCGCCCGGAAGTCGCGGGGGGCGTGCTTCCAGGTTTTGACGGTCCCGCCGTGGCCGGGGACCTCGTCCATCTCGAAAAGCTGTCCGGGACCGGTGAGCTGGGCCTGGACCTGGTCATGGGTGACAGTCATGCGTTCGCACTCCCGAAGGGTGGAAGGACCGGAGGTCGCCACGATACTGACCGGTAGGTATGCGCAACAATGCCGACACGCAACTGATTGCCTCGTCCCCGCAATCGAGAGCCGAAAAGCATGATTTTTGCGACTTTTCCGCTGCTCTGGGGCATTCCGTAAGCCGGTAACCCCCGCATAACCGGCTTGCATGACAATCCCCGGAGATGCATAATCTCTCTAGCAAGAGCATGAGTGAGTGTGTATGAACATGCAGAGATCAGGGGGGCCGATGAGAGCGGCGATCGCGGGTGCCAGCGGCTACGCCGGGGGTGAGCTCCTGCGCCTGCTGCTGTCCCACCCCGGCATCGAGATCGGCGCGCTGACCGCGGCCTCAAGCGCCGGTACGGCGCTCGGCGCCCACCAGCCGCACCTGGCCCCGCTGGCCGGCCGGATCCTGCTGGAGAGCACCCCCGAGACCCTCGGCGGCCACGACCTCGTCTTCCTCGCCCTGCCGCACGGCCAGTCGGCCGCCGTCGCCGAGCAACTCGGAGACGGCACCCTCGTCGTCGACTGCGGCGCCGACTTCCGGCTCACCGACCCCGCCGCCTGGGAGCACTTCTACGGCGGAACCCACGCCGGCACCTGGCCGTACGGGCTGCCCGAGCTGCCGGGCCGGCGCGAGGAGCTGCGCGCGGCCTCCAGGATCGCCGTGCCCGGGTGCTACCCGACGGCGGTCACCCTGGCGATGTTCCCCGCCTTCGCCGCCGGCCTCGTCGGGCCCGACGTGGTGGTGGTAGCCGCCAGCGGCACCAGCGGAGCGGGCCGGGCGCCCAAGCCGAACCTCCTGGGCAGCGAGGTGATGGGCTCGGCCAGCGCGTACGGCGTCGGCGGCGTCCACCGGCACACCCCGGAGATGGAGCAGAACCTCTCCCCGTTGGCGGGTGAGCCGGTCACCGTCTCCTTCACCCCCGTGCTGGCGCCGATGAGCCGCGGCATCCTCGCCACCTGCAGCGCGCCCGCCAGAGCGGGCCTCACCCCGGCGGTCCTGCGCGAGGCGTACGAGGTCGCCACCAAGGACGAGCCGTTCCTGCGGCTGCTCCCCGAGGGCCAGTGGCCCGCGACCTCGATGACTCTCGGAGCCAACACCGCCGCCCTCCAGGTCGTCCTGGACGAGCGTGCGGGCCGCGTCGTCGCCGTCGTCGCCATCGACAACCTGACCAAGGGAACGGCGGGCGGGGCCATCCAGAGTGCCAACCTCGCCCTCGGCCTGCCGGAAGAGCTAGGCCTTCCTCTCAATGGAGTCGCCCCATGAGCGTGACCGCCCCCCTCGGCTTCCGGGCGGCGGGTGTCGCCGCCGGAATCAAGTCCGGTGCCGCCCGCGACCTGGCACTGATCGTCAACGACGGCCCCTCTCGCGCCGCGGCGGGAGTCTTCACGGCCAACCGGGTGAAGGCCGCGCCCGTCCTGTGGTCCGCGCAGGTGTTGTCCGGGGGCCGGGTCCACGCGGTGGTCCTCAACTCCGGCGGCGCCAACGCCTGCACCGGGCCGCTGGGTTTCCAGGACACCCATGCCACCGCGGAGAAGGTCGCCGAGGCACTGGGAGACTCGGCCGGCGAGATCGCGGTCTGCTCCACCGGCCTGATCGGTGAGCGCCTGCCGATGGAACCGCTGCTGGCGGGGGTCGATCTCGCGGTCTCACAGCTCGCCAGGGACGGCGGGCTGGCCGCCGCCGACGCCATCCGCACCACCGACACCGTCTCGAAGATCTCCTTCAGGAAGGGCGCCGGCGGCTACATGGTCGGCGGCATGGCCAAGGGCGCGGGCATGCTCGCCCCGGGCCTCGCCACCATGCTCTCGGTGATCACCACCGACGCCGACCTGCCCGCCGAGCAGCTCGACGAGGTGCTCCGCAAGGTGACGCGGGTCACCTTCGACCGGCTCGACGCCGACGGTTGCATGTCCACCAACGACACGGTGCTGCTGCTGGCCAGCGGCGCCTCCGGTATCACTCCCGACCTCGCCGAGTTCGAGCAGGTCCTCCTCGCGGTCTGCGCCGACCTCGCCCGCCAGCTGCTGCTGGACGCAGAGGGCGCCTCCAAGGCGATCGCCATCGAGGTCGTCGGCGCCGTCTCAGAGGAGGACGCGGTCACCGTCGGTCGTACCGTCTCCCGGTCGAATCTCCTCAAGTGCGCCATCCACGGAGAGGACCCCAACTGGGGCCGGGTGCTGTCGGCCGTCGGCACCACCGACGCCGTCTTCGAGGCCGACCGGCTCAACGTGGCCATCAACGGCATCTGGATCTGCCGGGGCGGTGCCGCGGGCGACGACCGCTCCAAGGTCGACCTCACCCCGCGCGATGTGACGATCACCATCGACCTGTCGGCGGGCCCGCACTCGGCGACGATCCACACCACCGACCTCACCGCCGATTACGTCCACGAGAACTCGGCGTACTCCTCATGAGGCGGGCCGAGGCCCTGGCGAAGGCCACCACGCTGATCGAGGCGCTGCCCTGGCTCGCCAGCTTCCACGGTGCGACCGTCGTCATCAAGTACGGCGGCAACGCGATGACCGAGGAGCACCTGCGCGAGAAGTTCGCCGCCGATGTCGTCTTCCTGCGCTACGCCGGGCTCAGACCGGTGATCGTGCACGGGGGAGGCCCGCAGATCAACGCCCACCTCGACCTGCTCGGCATCGAGTCCACCTTCACCGCCGGGCTCAGGGTCACCACCCCCGAGGCCATGCGGGTCGTCAGGATGGTCCTCGTCGGCCAGGTCAACCGCGACGTGGTCGGTCTGATCAACAGGCACGGGCCGTTCGCCATCGGCATGTCCGGCGAGGACGCCCACCTGTTCACCGCCGTGCGCAAGCACGCCGTCGTCGACGGCGCCAGCGTCGACATCGGCCAGGTCGGCGACATCGTCAACGTCGAGGCCGGAGCCGTGCGGGCGCTGCTGGAGGACGGGCGGATCCCGGTGATCTCATCGGTCGCGCGCAGTGAGGACGGCACCGTCTACAACGTCAACGCCGACACCGCCGCCGCCGCGCTCGCCGTGGCGCTCCAGGCGTCCAAGCTGATCGTCCTGACCGATGTCGAGGGCCTGTACCGTGACTGGAGCCCCGATGCCGTTGACAACGAGGTCATCGACGAGCTGTCCGCCACCGAGCTGGAGAAGCTCCTGCCGACCCTGTCCAGCGGCATGATCCCCAAGATGGAGGCGTGCCTGACCGCCGTCCAGGGGGGCGTGCCGCAGGCCCACGTACTCGACGGCAGGGTGCCCCACTCGGTGCTGCTGGAGATCTTCACGGACAAGGGCATAGGAACCATGGTGCTGCCGGACGCCCCCGCGGCGACGGCCACCGCCCAGCTGAAGGGGAACGACACGTGAGCCCGCAGGAAAGTCCCGCCACAGAGGCGCTCAGCACGCGCTTCGAGGCCGCCTTCATGGCCAACTACGGGGTGCCCCCGGTGGCACTGGCCCGAGGCGAGGGCACGAGGGTCTGGGACGTCGACGGCCGCGAGTACCTCGACCTGATCGGCGGCATCGCGGTCAGCTCGCTCGGCCACGCCCACCCGGCGCTGGTGGAGGCCGTCTCCAGGCAGGTCGCCACCCTCGCCCACACCAGCAACCTCTTCCTGCACGAGCCCGAGGTACTGCTCGCCGAGCGCCTGCTCAGCCTGCTCGGTGCCCCCGCCAAGGTGTTCTTCACCAACTCCGGCACCGAGGCCAACGAGGCCGCGCTGAAGCTCGCCATCAAGTACGGCAAGTCGAACGGCCGCACCTACTTCGTGGCCGCCGAGAACGCCTTCCACGGCCGGACCCTCGGCGCGCTCGCCCTGACCGGCAAACCCTCCATCCGTGACCAGTTCGGGCCCTTCCCGATTGATGTTCGTTTCGTGCCGTACGGTGACGCCGACGCGCTCAAGAGCGCGGTGACCGGCGAGTGCGCCGCGGTCTTCCTCGAACCCACCCAGGGGGAGGCGGGGGTCGTGCCCCCGCCCGAGGGCTACTTCACGGCGGCCAGGGAGATCTGCGACGCCACAGGCGCGCTGCTGGTCGCGGACGAGATCCAGTCGGCGATCGGCCGCACCGGGCACTGGTTCGCCCACCAGCACGAAGGCATCCTGCCCGACGTGCTCACCCTGGCCAAGGGCCTCGGCGGAGGCATGCCGATCGGCGCCTGCGTCGGCTTCGGCGCGGCGGCCGCGGTTTTCGCCCAGGGCGACCACGGGTCCACCTTCGGCGGCAACCCCGTCTCGACCGCCGCGGCGCTCGCCGTGCTCGACACGATCGACACCGACGGCCTGCTGGAGCACGTGCGTACCGTCGGGGCCGAACTCGCCGACGGCATCGCCGCGATCGACCACCCGCTGCTCGCCGGTGTCCGGGGCAGGGGCCTGTGGCTGGCCGTTCTGCTGACCGACGACCGCTCCGCCCACTTCCAGACCGCCGCGCGGCGAGCCGGTTTCCTGGTCAACGCCCTCCAGCCCCACGCGGTGCGGCTCGCACCCCCGCTGGTGATCACCTCCGCTCAGGTCGCCGCCTTCGTGGCCGCGCTCCCAGCGATCCTCGACGAGGCCGCCGATGCCCAGTAACCTCTCCGCGCAGGCGCCCGTCAGGCACTTCCTGAAGGACGACGACCTCTCGTCCGCCGAGCAGGCCCAGGTGCTCGACCTGGCCGAGGCCATGAAGAAGGACCGTTACGGCTACCGCCCCTTCGAGGGCCCGCAGACCGTCGCCGTCCTCTTCGACAAGCCGTCCACCCGCACCCGGGTCTCCTTCGCCGTCGGCATCGGCGAGCTCGGCGGCCTTCCCCTGATCGTCGACGCAGGCTCCTCCCAGATGGGCCGGGGTGAGTCGATCGAGGACACCGCCCGGGTCCTGGAGCGTCAGGTGAGCGCCATCGTGTGGCGTACCTCGGGCCAGGACAGGGTCGAGGCCATGGCCTCGGCCTCCTCGGTGCCGGTGGTCAACGCCCTCACCGACGAGTTCCACCCCTGCCAGATCCTCGCGGACCTGCAGACCGTCAGGGAGCACTTCGGCAGGACCGCCGGACTCACCCTGGCCTACTTCGGGGACGGCGCCAACAACATGGCCCACTCCTACCTGCTCGGCGGCGCCGTCGCCGGCATGCACGTGCGGGTCGCCGCCCCCGCCGGGTACCTGCCGGATCCGAAGATCCTCCGGCGGGCCGCCAAGGTCGCCGAGGAGACCGGAGGATCGGTCACCGTGCTCACCGACCCGGCCCAGGCCGCCGCGGGCGCGGATGTCCTCGCCACCGACACCTGGGTCTCCATGGGGCAGGACGGCAAGGAGCAGCGGGTCGCCGACCTCATGCCCTACCAGGTCAACGCCGCGCTGGTGGACCGGGCGGCGCCCGGCGCCATCGTCCTGCACTGCCTGCCCGCCTACCGCGAGCTGGAGATCTCCGCCGAGGTCCTCGACGGCCCGCGGAGCCTGGTATGGGACCAGGCCGAGAACCGGCTGCACGCCCAGAAGGCCCTGCTGCACTGGCTGATCTCGGTGAGCGGTCCGGACGCGCCCGGGGGCGGGGTGGTCGCGTGACGATCCCGATGACCAAGGTCGCCCGTCAGGCCAGGATCGCCGACCTGCTGCAGCGGCAGCCCGTCAGATCCCAGCCGGAGCTGGCCAAGCTCCTGCTGGAGAGCGGGGTCGAGGTCACCCAGGCCACCCTCTCCCGGGACCTGGACGAGCTCGGCGCGCTCAAGCTGCGCGCCGAGGACGGCTCCCTGGTCTACGCCCTGCCCGGTGAGGGCGGCGGCCGGATAAGGCTGGCCAGGCTCGGCACCGGCGAGTCCCCGGCCGCCCGGCTCAGCCGGCTCGCCGAGGAACTCCTCGTCTCGGCCGAGGCCTCCGCCAACCTGATCATCGTCCGCACGCCACCGGGCGCCGCCCAGTTCCTCGCCTCCGCCATCGACCACGCCGACTGGGAGTCCATCCTCGGCACGGTCGCCGGAGACGACACGATCCTCGTCATCAGCCGTGACCCGGCGGGCGGGGCAGCGGTCGCCGAGGGGCTGCTCAGGCACGCCGACCGACGTATTCAGCCCGCTCAGGCGGGCGATCCCGGCACCATCTGAGACTTGTGACGAACGAATAACTTGGAGAGATCAATTATGACTGACCGGGTCGTACTCGCCTTCTCCGGCGGCCTCGACACCTCCGTGGCCATCCCCTTCCTCGCCGAGAAGACCGGCGCCGAGGTGATCGCGGTCGCCGTCGACGTCGGCCAGGGCGGCGAGGACATGGAGATCATCCGCAAGCGGGCCATCGACTGCGGCGCCGTGGAGTCCGTCGTCGTGGACGCCCGCGAGGAGTTCGCCGCCGACTTCTGCGTGCCCGCCCTGCAGGCCAACGCCCTCTACATGGACCGCTACCCGCTGGTCTCCGCCCTGTCGCGGCCGCTGATCGTCAAGCACCTGGCCGCCGCGGCCAAGGAGTTCGGCGGCACCCACGTCTCGCACGGCTGCACCGGCAAGGGCAACGACCAGGTCCGGTTCGAGGCCGGCCTGGCCGCGCTCTTCCCCGAGCTCAAGGTCATCGCCCCGGCCCGCGACTACGCGTGGACCCGGGACAAGGCGATCGCCTACGCCGAGGAGAAGAACCTGCCGATCGAGACCACCAAGAAGAACCCCTACTCGATCGACCAGAACATCTGGGGCCGGGCCGTCGAGACGGGCTTCCTTGAGGACATCTGGAACGGCCCCATCGAGGACGTCTACTCCTACACCGCCGACCCCGCCCAGCCGCGCGAGGCCGACGAGGTCATCATCAGCTTCGTCAAGGGCGTCCCGGTGGCGCTGGACGGGCGGCACCTGACCCCGTTCCAGGTCATCGCCGAGCTGAACCAGCGCGCGGGCGCCCAGGGCGTCGGCCGCCTCGACATGGTCGAGGACCGGCTCGTCGGTATCAAGTCCCGCGAGGTCTACGAGGCGCCGGGCGCCATCGCTCTGATCACCGCGCACATGGAGCTGGAGAACGTCACGGTCGAGCGCGACCTGGCCAGGTTCAAGCGGTCGGTGGACCAGCGCTGGGGCGAGCTCGTCTACGACGGCCTCTGGTTCTCCCCCCTCAAGAAGGCCCTGGACGTCTTCATCGCCGAGGCCCAGGAGCACGTCACCGGCGAGATCCGGATGACCCTGCACGGCGGCCGGGCCACGGTCACGGGCCGGCGATCGGAGGCGTCGCTGTACGACTTCAACCTCGCCACCTACGACACCGGCGACACCTTCGACCAGTCTCTCGCCAAGGGCTTCGTCGAGCTGTGGAGCCTTCCCTCCAAGATTGCCTCCGCCCGGGACGCCCGGCTGGGCTGAGTGGGCTAAGGTCGCGGATTGAATGGGGAGGGAGAACAACGGTGACTGATGGTGGCAAGCCGATGCGGCTGTGGGGCGGCCGGTTCGAAGGAGGTCCGGCCGACGCGCTGACCAGGCTCTCTGTGAGCGTGCACTTCGACTGGCGGCTGGTGCCGTACGATCTGCTGGCCTCGCGCGCGCACGCCCGGGTGCTGCACCGTGCGAACCTGCTGACCGACGACGAACTGGCACGCATGCTCGGTGCCCTGGACGACCTGGAGCGAGCCTGCAAGGAGGGCGAGTTCCGGCCGACCGTCGCCGACGAGGACGTCCACACCGCGCTGGAGCGCGGCCTGCTGGAACGCCTCGGCACGCTCGGTGGCAAGCTCAGAGCCGGCCGCAGCCGCAACGACCAGGTTGCCACCGATCTGCGGCTCTACCTCCGCGATCACGTCAGGCACATCGTGTCCCGGCTGGTGGAGCTGGAGACCGCGCTGATGAGCCAGGCCGAGGAGCACGCCGAGACGGCGGCCCCCGGCATGACCCACCTGCAGCACGCCCAGCCGGTCTCGTTCGGCCACCAGCTCCTGGCGCACGTGCACGCCTTCGCCCGCGACATCGAGCGGCTGCGCGACTGGGACCGGCGCGCGGCCGTCTCCCCGCTCGGCTCCGGGGCGCTGGCCGGGTCCTCCCTGCCGCTCGACCCGCAGGCCGTGGCCAGGGAACTGGGCTTCGACTCCGCCGCGCCCAACTCGATGGACGCGGTCGCCGACCGCGACTTCGCCGCCGAGTTCCTGTTCGACGCGGCGATGATCGGCGTGCACCTGTCCCGGCTGGGCGAGGAGATCGTCCTGTGGGCCTCGCAGGAGTTCCGCTGGATCGAGATGGACGACGCCTACTCCACCGGCTCGTCGATCATGCCGCAGAAGAAGAACCCCGACGTGGCCGAGCTCGCCCGGGGCAAGAGCGGCCGCCTCATCGGCAACCTGATGTCGCTGCTGACGACGCTCAAGGGCCTGCCGCTGACCTACAACCGGGACCTGCAGGAGGACAAGGAGCCGGTGTTCGACTCCGTCGACAGCCTGCTGCTCGTCCTTCCCGCCATGGCCGGGCTCGTCGCGACCATGCGCGTCAACACCGCCAAGCTGGAGGCCTCGGCCCCGGACGGGTTCGCGCTGGCCACCGACCTGGCCGAGCTGCTGGTCCGCCGGGGCGTCGCCTTCCGCGAGGCCCATGAGGCGGTCGGGCACCTGGTCGTCTGGTGCCAGGTCAACGACAAGGACTTCGGCGAGCTCACCGACGACGAACTGGCCAAGGTCTCGCCGCACTTCACGCCTGACTCCCGCGAGGTCCTCTCGGTGCCGGGCGCGCTGGCCGCCCGCAAGGCGCACGGCGGTACGGCGCCGGACCGGGTCCGCGACCAGCTCGTCGCGCTCCGCGAGATCGTCGACGCCCAGGCGGCCTGGGCGATCGGGAACTGATGTCCGCTGAAGAGCACGGCGGGCACTCGCTCGCCGCGCCCGCGCCGCTGGCGCGCGACTTCTTCGACCGGCCCGCCCACGAGATCGCTCCGGATCTGCTGGGACGAGTACTCGTGCACGGGCCGGTCGCGCTGCGTCTCACCGAGGTCGAGGCGTACGGCCTGCCGGGTGAGGATCCCGCGTCGCACACCTACCGGGGCCGGACGCCGCGCAACGCGGTGATGTTCGGCCCACCGGGCCACCTGTACGTCTACTTCACATACGGCATGCATTTCTGCGCCAACCTCACCTGCCTTCCCGAGGGGACGGGGTCCGGGATACTGCTCAGGGCCGGAGAGGTGATCTCCGGTATCGGGACCGCCATGGCCCGCCGGAGAGCGGGAAGCGCCCGTGCCGTCCGGGAAGTCGATCTGGCCAGAGGACCGGCGCGTCTGGCCGTGGCGCTCGGTTTCACCCTGGAGCACAACGGACTCGATGTCTGCGTCCCGGGATCGCTCTCCGTGATCGATGGCGAACCCGCCGTGGCCGCATCCGTCCGGTCGGGGCCGCGCACCGGGGTCTCGTCGGGAAAGGAGACGCCCTGGCGTTTCTGGATCGACGGCGACCCCACCGTCTCGCCCCATCGTCCGCACGTGCCGCGCCGCCGGTAGGCCACCCGTGCGCTCCTCCTCGCTTCCCCGCTGGTCGGCTCGCGCTCGAGGAGGGTTTCGAGTGGCGCGACGGTGCCGCGATCGGGCAGGGTGTACGAGAGCGCTAAATGTCCCTTCGAGCATTGGAAAGCAAGGATCGTGACCGACATTCTGGATGACCTCGCCTGGCGCGGCCTGATCGCGCAGTCCACCGACATCGACACCCTGCGCGGGGCGATGGCCGAGGGTCCGATCACGGTCTATTGCGGCTTCGACCCGACCGCGCCCTCGCTGCACGTCGGCAACCTGGTCCCGTTGCTGACCCTCACCCGCCTGCAGCGGGCGGGTCACCGGGTCGTCGGCCTGGTGGGCGGCGCGACCGGCCTGATCGGCGACCCCAGCGGTCGGAGCACCGAGCGCTCGCTGAACTCGTCCGAGGTCGTGGCCGAATGGGTGGCGCGGATCCGTGTCCAGCTGGAGAAGTTCCTCGACTTCTCGGAGGAGACGGGCGGGATCCTGGTCAGCAACCTCGACTGGACCGAGGGCATGTCGGCGATCGACTTCCTGCGTGACGTCGGCAAGCACTTCCCGGTCAACCGGATGCTCGCCCGCGAGTCGGTCTCCGCCCGGCTGGGGGGAGAGGGGCTCAGCTACACCGAGTTCAGCTACCAGATCCTGCAGGCCAACGACTACCTGGAGCTGAACCGGCGCTACGGCTGCACGCTCCAGATCGGCGGCAGCGACCAGTGGGGCAACATCACCGCGGGAACCGACCTCATCCGCCGGGTGACGGGTGGCCATGTGCACGCCCTCACCGTGCCGTTGATCACCAAGGCGGACGGGACCAAGTTCGGCAAGACCGCCGGCGGCGCGGTCTGGCTCAACCCTGAGATGACCTCGCCGTACGCCTTCTACCAGTTCTGGCTGAACTCGGATGACCGGGACGTGGTGAAGTTCCTCAAGATCTACAGCTTCAGATCCCGTGAGGAGATCGAGGAGCTGGAGAAGGCCGCCGCCGCGCGGCCCGCCGCGCGCGAGGCCCAGCGAGCACTCGCGGAGGAGTTCACCACGCTGCTGCACGGTGCCGACGAGTGCGCCGCGGTGATCGCCGCCTCGGCGGCCCTGTTCGGTCAGGGGTCCCTGGAGGAGTTGCCCGCGCGCACGCTCGGGGAGGCTCTCGCCGAGGTGCCGCGTGCCGAGGTTCCCGCGCTGGGAGCGTCCTTTGTCGACCTGCTCGCCGAGAGTGGCCTGGTCAAGTCGAAGTCCGAGGCGCGTCGCACCGTCAAGGAGGGCGGCGCCTACCTCAACAACACCAAGGTCACCGACGAGGCGTACGTGCCGTCGGCCGATGACCTGCTCCACGGACGCTTCCTGGTGCTCCGTCGTGGCAAGCGTTCGGTCGGTGGCGTCGAGATCGTCGAGGCCTGACCCCGCCCGCGCTGCCGGCCTGCTCTTCTGCCAGGTAAAGGCGATGATTACGAGGGATGGACGCCCCGGCTTCGGCTGGGGCGTTCGCCGTCTCACCGCGTAACATTCCGGTAGCGAACGCGCCCGGTTTCCTTAAGGAACCCCTCTGACCTGCGGTTTTACCAAGCGTGGCTGATTTGACGATGTTCCGGGAGGGGCATAATCTTTTCAATGCCCCGGGAGCGAGCCGGACGCCTGAGCTGGCGGACGGGCCTCAGGGACACTCCACTGAACGAACTTGAGAGTTCGGACTCCGCGTAGATCACCGGAAAACCGGTTGCTTCGCTGTGGCCTGGATGACACGGTAGGTTCAGCGGGTTGCTCCGGAAGCGGAGCAAAGAAAATCCTAGTAAGTCTGCAGGGTTTGTGACAAATGGCTGAGAGCTAGCAATTTGACACAGTCTTGACAAGCGGTAGGATTTAAGTAGGAAGTAGAGCGCCCCTGGCTCTCCGATCAAGTAGTGGTCGGGGCGACGGTGTACGCGTCCGTTTCTTGAGAACTCAACAGTGTGTTAAAAGCCAGTGCATGAAGCACAACCCTGTCCAACCTGCCCTTTCATCTCATCGGGGTGGGGGACGGATTCCTTTGGTTGAACATCCATCAGTGAGATGGGTGCTTTCAGCCGGGAGCAACTGTTCAGACATTGTTTGGAGAG